>NZ_JACAOX010000032.1:0-93807 GCF_013386015.1 Pseudomonas sp. B6001 | reverse complement strand
AGCGCTTTGGTTACTTTGCCGCAAAGTGACTCGCTGTAAGAGCGAAACCATAAGTCGCCGTGACCTAAATAACGGATATACCCCCAATCAATGCGCAATACACACCGACTTCAGCTCGGTATAAGCCTCAATCACCGCCCGCCCAAACTCCCGCCCCATCCCCGATTGCTTCACCCCGCCAAACGGCATCGCCGGGTCCAGCAACACATGCGCATTCACCCAAACCGTCCCCGCCTCGATCCGCGGCACCAGGTTCATCGCCTTACCCAGATCATTGGTCCAAAGACTGGCCGCCAACCCATACCGATTGTCATTGGCCAACTCAATCACCGCATCCTCATCATCAAACGCCATCACCCCCAACACCGGCCCAAACACCTCCTCCCGGGCCACCGCCATCCCATGATCGATATCCGCCAAAATCGTCGGCCGCACATAAAACCCCTCACCCGCAACCTCATCCCCACCGATCACCACCCGCGCCCCTTCAGCCCGGGCCTGCTCGATATGGCGCAGTACCCCTTGCTGCTGCTTGCGCGACACCAACGGATTAATCGCCGCCTCACCGTCCATCCCCGCCCCCAACGGCATCGCCGACACCGCCGCCGCCAACCCCTCGACAAACCGGTCATACACCGAACGATGCACATAAAAGCGCGAAGCCGCCGCACACACCTGCCCGTTGTTCAGCAACCCACCCAGGATCGCCCCCTGGATCGCCTTATCAATATCCGCATCCGCCAACACGATCATCGGATTCTTGCCCCCCAACTCCAGGGCAAACCGCGTCATGTTCTCCATGCACGCCACCCCCACGCTCTTGCCCACCGCAGTCGAACCGGTAAACGACACCTTGCTCACCAACGGATGAGCAGTCAGAACGCCCCCCACCGAGGCCCCGCCGCCAGTCACCACGTTGAACACCCCCGCCGGAATCCCCGCCTCCAGCGCCAGCTCCGCCAGGCGCATCGCCGTCAGCGGCGTTTCCATCGCCGGCTTGATGATCACCGTGCACCCGGTCGCCAGCGCCGGCATCAATTTCCAGGCCGCAATCAGCAGCGGGAAATTCCACGGCACGATGCCCACCACCACGCCCACTGGCTCGCGCTTGGTGAACGCAGTGAACCTGGCCCCCGGCGGCAAAGGGATCGACACATCAAAGGTCTGCCCTTCGATCTTGGTCGCCCAGCCCGACATGTAGCGCATGAACTCCACCGTGGCGTTCAGATCCAGCCCCCGCGCCAGGTTGATCGACTTGCCCTGGCTCAGGGTTTCCAGCTGCGCCAGCTCCTCGGCATGGGCCTCAACCAATGCGGTGAAGTTCAGCAAAATCCGCTCACGGTCGGCCGGGCGCAATCCCGACCACACGCGGGACTTGAACGCCGCATGGGACGACTGCACCGCCTGCTCCACCACGTGCAGCGGCGCATCGAGGGTTTCGCACAGGGTTTGCCCGGTGGCCGGGTTGATCACCTTGATGTGTTCGCCCTCGGCAAATACCCACTGGCCATCGATAAAGCAGCCATGACGACGGTCCAGGAATGCAGCCACCTGCGGCAGGATTTCAACGTTGCTCATGATTCACCTGTATTCAATGTTGTTCTTTGAGAAAGCAGGCGACCGCTTGGCGATCGTCGGCCGAAGCCAGGCCCATGTAGGGCATGTAGGTGCCAGGCACAAACGCCTGGGGTTGGGTGATGAATTGCGCGATGGTCTCGGCTTGCCACTCGACGTTTTTGTCACGCATCGCCTGGGAGTAGCTGAAGCCCGCCAGGGAGCCGGATTTACGTCCGTAAACGCCCGCCAGGTTTGGCCCCATCATTGTCGCGCCGCCCTTCGCCACCGCATGGCACACGCTGCATTCGTTGGCGAAAACCTGGGCGCCACGGTTCTGGTCAGGGCCGCATTCAGCGGCGAATGCGCTGTGGGCCAGGACCAGCGACAGCAGGCCGGCCAGGGAAAATCTGTGTGCAGTGAACATAGAAAAACGACCTTGGAAATCATCGAAGTTGCCGACGATTGTCAGGGCTCAAGGTCGCTCGGGTTTTGCCCTGCGTGCCAGTCGTATTGGCCGGGCTGCCAAACCGTGGATTCTGGCAAGCACAGTCAAGTCTTTGGCAACCAGACAAAAGGCACGTCACTTCGCCAGCATTAGTATCGCGGCAGACCCCAACCCTGTGGTCATGAACAAGAATGGATGCCACACCATGCTCAAGTCCCCCTTGCTTCGTCTCTCGACCCTCGCGCTGATGATCGGCGCCAACCCGGCCGGCGCTTATGAGCTGTACGCCGATGACAGCAGTCATCTGAACGCCACGCTGGAAGCGGTATTCGGTGCCTTCCACAGCCAGCAGAACTACAGTCAATCCGGCCGCCTGGCCAAGGGCTCCTCGTCCTGGCGCGAGGGCTACGTGAAGTACGGCCTGAGCTTCGACAAAAGCTTCAGCGGCGCCGGCACCACCTACGGTGCGGCCAACCTGCTGAGTTCCGGCACCTGGGGCGACGGCGATGCCGCAGGTTTCAGCGACGGTTCGGAGCGCACCACAAAATTCGAAGACGCCTACCTCGGCTGGCGCTCGGGCAAGTTGTTTGAGGCCCTGGGCGAGAATGGCGTGGACCTGTCCTTCGGCCGCCAGAACATCGTGGTCGGCGACGGTTTCCTGATTGACGGCGACGCGCTGAACTTCGGCAAGGGCGTGGCCGATGGCGACCTCAATCGCGGCGGCGGCTACTACATCGCCGCCCGCAAGGCCTTCGACGAAACCGCCGTGTTGCGCCTGGGCGGCAAGGACGGCTGGCGCAGCGACCTGATGTGGCTCAAGTCCGATAACCGTGCCCAGGCCAAGACCGAGATGTACGTCGCCACCCTCGAACACGTGGCCGCCGAAGGCACCGTGGGGCTGACGTACATCGACACCACCGACGTCGACAAGCAGTACGCCTCCCCCACGCAGCTGGAACGTGATGGCATGAAGACCTACAGCCTGCGGGCCACGGGCAATGCCGGGGTGACCAACCTGTTCCTGTCCGGCGAATACGCCTGGCAGGACAAGCCCCACACCGGCAACGAAGACGCCTGGTACCTGGAAGCTGGCTGGACCTTCTCCGACGTGACCTGGACGCCGTATGTGAGCTACCGCTACAGCCGCTTCTCGGAAGGCTTCGACCCGCTGTTCTACGGTTTCAGCCGTGGCTACGGCACCTGGTTCCAGGGTGAAGTGGCGGGCAACTACGCCGGGCCGTTCAACAACAACTCACGCATCCAGAACGTCACGTTCAAGGTTTCGCCCCTGCAGAACCTCAACGTCGGCGCGGTGTTGTTCGACTTCAAGACCATCGACCGCAACCTCGGCAACAACGACGGCCACGAGCTGGACCTGTACGCCGAATGGCACGTCAACGACCACCTGACGGTGATGCCGCTGATCGGCCTGTACCAGCCGGACAAGAGCGCCGAGCAAGACGGCACGCAGCTGGGCAACCACGATAAAAACCTCTACAGCCAAGTGGTGTTCGCCACTAACTTCTAAGCCCGGCCGGGGCGGTGGCGCCGCCATCGCCCCGCCTGGCCAAGGCCTTCGCAATGCACAAGAAATTCCTCACGATCCAGAGCAAGATCGCCCTGCTCGCCGGCCTCTGCCTGTTATTGGTGGTCGGCCTGCTGATGAGCCTGTCGCTGTACCAGACCCACCAGAGCAGCCAGCACGTGGCCCAGGCCAGCAGCGACATGCTCGCTGCCGCCGCCAAGGAACACATGCAGGCCCTGGGGCAAGTTCAGGCCATGCAGGTGCAACGCACCTTCATGCAAACCCATGAATACGGCCAGGGCTTGTCGCGTTATGTGCTGTACCTGCGGCAACTGCAACAACAGGGCAAACTGACCCGCCCAGAGTTGCGCCAGGAGCTGAATACCCAGCTGCGCCAGGCCCTGGTCGACAAGCCCGACCTGCTCGGGATTTACGTCATTTTCGAAGCCAATGCCCTGGACGGTGACGATGCCCACTTCGTCGACCAGGCCGCCGTCGGCAGCAACGAGGCCGGGCGCTTCGCCCAATACTGGGTGCAGGCCACCCCGGGTGAACTGACAGCGGTAGTCGGCGACGAAGCGCTGCTGGCCAATACCTCGCCCGGCCCCAGCGGCGCGCCGTACAACGCCTTCTACACCTGCGCCCGCGACACCGCCAGGGCCTGTGTGCTGGAGCCGTATTTCGACGAGGCTTCCGGCAGCCGCAAGCTGGTGACCAGCATTGCGTTCCCGCTGATGGAGCACGGCAAGGTGATCGCGGTGATTGGCCTGGACATCAACCTGGCGGCCTTGCAACAGGCCAGCCATACCAGCGCCGGGCAACTGTTCGACGGCCACGGGCAAGTCAGCATCGTCAGCCCCGAAGGCGTGATTTCCGCCTACAGCGAGGACGCCAGCCGCCTCGGGCAGCCGATCAGCGAAGTCATGCACGATGGCGCCCAGGTACTGGACGCGTTGCGCCAGGGGCAACCGCAAACCTTTGTCGATCAACAGCAAATCAAGCTACTCGAACCGCTGGCACCGATTGCCGGTGCCGCACCGTGGGGCGTTCTGGTGGGCGTGCCGCAGTCGGTGCTGCTGGCGCCGGTCACTGCGCTGCAACAGCAACTCGATGCCCAAGGGGTGAAAAGCACCGCCCTGGAACTGCTGCTGGGTGGCGGCTCGGCCCTGCTCGGCCTGCTGTTGATCTGGTACGCCGCGCTGCGCATCACCCGGCCGCTGCAAACCCTGACCAGGGTGATGGAAGACATTTCCCGGGGCGAAGGCGACCTGACGCGGCGGCTGGAGGTGCAATCCCGGGACGAGATCGGCCAGTTGGCCAGCGCCTTCAACCGTTTTGTCGAACGCATCCACCAGTCGATCCGCGAAGTGTCTTCAGCGGGGCTCGGGGTCAACCAGGTGGTCAAGCGGGTGCTGCTGGCCTCGAATTCCTCGCTGAACAACTTCGATGAACAGGCGACCCGCACCAACAGTGTCGCGGCGGCGATCAACGAACTGGGCGCCGCCGCCCAGGAAATCGCCCGTAATGCCTCCGATGCGTCGCAGCAAGCCTCCGGCGCCCGGCAACAGGCTGAGGACGGGCGCCAGGTGGTGGAGCGCACGATTGCCGTGATGAATGAACTGTCGGGCAAGATCAGCGCCTCGTGCGTGCACATCGATGCGCTGAATCACAAGACGGTGAACATCGGGCAAATCCTGGAGGTGATCAAGGGCATCTCCCAGCAGACCAATCTGCTGGCACTGAACGCCGCCATTGAAGCGGCCCGGGCCGGTGAGGCCGGGCGCGGGTTTGCGGTGGTGGCCGATGAGGTGCGCAGCCTGGCCTATCGCACCCAGGAGTCGGCGCTGGAGATTCAGCAGATGATCGAAGAGTTGCAGGTGGGCGCACGGGAATCCGTCAGCACCATGACCGAGAGCCAGCAGCACAGCGAGGAAAGCGTGAGCATCGCCAACCTGGCGGGTACGCGGCTGGCCAGTGTGACGCAGAGGATTGGCGAGATTGATAACGTCAACCAGTCGGTGGCGGCGGCGACCGAGGAGCAGACGTCGGTGGTGGAAGCGCTGAATGTGGACATTACCGAGATCAATATGCTGAACCAGGCCGGGGTGGAAAACCTGCAGTCGACGCTGCAGGCCTGTACCGAGCTTGAGCGTGAAGCGGAACGCTTGAATCAGCTGGTGGGCAGCTTTCGCATCTGACCAACAACTGCCCCGCAGGCCCCATGTGGGAGCGGGCTTGCTCGCGAAGACAGAGTGTCAGCCACTGAATAGGTTTCTGATACACCGCCTTCGCGAGCAAGCCCGCTCCCACATTTGATCTCCTGAACCTTCAGCAATGGGCGCCAGCATGCTCAATCCGGTGAAACAGCCGGTTGAAGTACACCAGGCTGTCGCCCTGCCCCCGCACCCCAACCCGCGACAACTCCACGAACATCACCGAATGCGACCCTACCTCCTTGCACTCACTGATACGCCCTTCCAGTTGCACCAGCGCATCCCGCAGCACCGGTACCCCCGCCTCGCCTCCGTCCCACAGGTCCCAGGCAAACCGCTCCGCCATGGGCACCTGGGTCATCCCGGCAAAGTGCCGCGCCAGCTCTTCCTGCTCCCCGCACAGCACGTTCACGCACAGCTGCCCATTGGTACGGAACACATCATGGGTCGCACTCCCGCGGTTCACGCACACCAACACCGTGGGGGGCGAATCCGTCACCGAGCACACCGCACTCGCCGTGATCCCGCAACGCCCGCCCGGGCCGTTGGTGGTGATGATGTTCACCGCGGCCGGCAGTTGCGCCATGGCGTTGCGAAAGTCGATTTGCTGCTGGCTCAGGTCGGCCATGTCGGTGCCCCTTTACGGTCCGTGGGTGATGCCACAAGACTAAGACGCCCCGTGCGGCGCGACCATTCAGACGATCCCCATGCCGACTAGGTGGTTTCTTTATCGTCAGGGCCGTTCACACTGGGTATTCTGCTGGCAAGGCTCTACAGATGAGCCAATGTCCGCCGCAGCGTGCCCGCGTGCGAAAACAATAATTAGAAATTCTCGTGGCAGTCCCTGATGGAAATTCGCACACCGATTGTTTACATCGTTGATGACGACAAAGACCTGCGTACCTCGCTGGCCTGGCTGCTGGAGTCGGTCAGCGTAAAGGCCCAATGCTTCGCCGGGGCCGAAGAGTTCCTTGCGCACTACGACCCGCGCCAGCCCGCCTGCCTGGTGCTGGACGTGCGCATGCCGCAGACCAGCGGCTTCCAGTTGCAGGAGATCCTCAACCGGCGCGGCAGCACCTTGCCGACCATCTTCGTGTCGGCCCACGGCGACATACCGATGTCGGTCACCGCAATGAAAAACGGCGCGCTGGATTTCGTCGAGAAGCCCTACAACCCGCAACAGATGATCGACCGCATCCAGGCCGCGCTGAAGACCGCTGTACAGGCCCAGGCCGACCAGGAACAGCGCGAGCACCTGCAAGGCAAGCTGGCGCTGCTGACGAGCCGGGAGCGAGAAGTGTTGATGCTGGTGGTGGACGGCAAGGCGAGCAAGGTGATTGCCCGCGAGCTGAACATCAGCGTGAAGACCGTTGACGTGCACCGCACCAAGATCAAGGAAAAGATGGGCGTGACCAGCATCGCCATGCTGGTCCGCGAGGTGTTGTATCCCTAGGGCGCGATGATTGAATGTGGGAGCTGTCGAGCCTTGGCGAGGCTGCGATGGGGTCGCGGCGGTGTACCTGTCAGACCGAGTGGCCTGCATCGCGGGCAAGCCCGGCTCCCACAGGAAAATGCATTCCAGGTTCGGGAGCGGCACGCATCAATGATGGCTATAGCGCTTGCGGTACTCGCCCGGTGACACGCCGAAGCGCGACTTGAACGCCGATGAGAAGTAGCTGGAGTCGGAGAAGCCCCAGGCATAACAGAGTGCCGACAGCTTCTGCTCCGCCGGCGAATGGCGCAGGGTTTCGGCGCAGAAATCCAGGCGTCGGTGCTTGATGTATTGCGCCACCACCAGCCCGCGCTTGGAAAACATCCGGTACAGCCCGCGCACCGACACCCCGACTTCCCGGGCGATCAGCTCGGGGCAGAGTTCTTCGGCGCCGATGTGCGCATCGATGTAGGCGATGGTCTTGCGAAACTGCCGTTCCTGGGTGTCCACACCGTTGTCCCGGGCGCTGATCCCCGGCAGCAGCAGGCTGACCAATGCATCCAGCACGGCTTCGCTTTCCTGCATGCCCAGGTCGTTTTGCTGGCGGGTGTCGAGCACCATCTGGCTGGCCATCAGCGCCAACGGCGTGCGCGCCGAGATCCGCGTCGCGCAGTTGACCGCCGTGAAGTGCGAACCGCGCTCCACCACCTGGCGCGGCAGGATCAGCGACAATTGCCGGGAGTTGTCGTGGTAGGTCATGTCACTGGGGCGGCAGGCGTCGATCAGGGCGATGTCACCGCAGCCCAGTTGCGCACGGTTGTCGCCCTGTTCCAGCTGCGCGCTGCCCTGCAACTGGAACACCGCGTAGTAGTGCCCTTCATTGCCCGTACTGACTTCCTTGCTGCTGCGATACAGATGCACCTGGGCCATATCGACCACGCTGAGCTTGATCGCGCCGCTGCGAAACTCGCTCAATTCCCCATAAAACCCCGCGCCCAGGGCCCTGGCATCGAAGCGTCCACAGGCCTGGTTAACCTGCTGTAACCAACGCTCGAACGATTCGTTACGTTGCACCGTTGAACTCATCATGACCGCAAGGCCTCACATTTTTTATTTTTTTGGTCCCAGCAATCTTACGGGTAGCGCCGATCAAATATCCAATACCAGACGAGCGGAAACCGCCCGGGAAACACACGCACAAATCTGCCGGTTGGCGGCCTTCTCCTTGGTCGACAGGCAATTGTCACGGTGCTCGGGCACGCCTTCCAGCACCTCGACAATGCAGGTGCCGCAGAGGCCTTCGCGGCACTCGGTGTCGATGTCGCAACCGTGGGCCTGCAATACGTCCACCAGGCTGGTATTCGCCGGTACTTGCAGCACCACGCCGGAGCTGGCCAGCTCCACCTCGAAACCACCGCTGGGCCCGACATTCACCGCTGGGTCGGCCTGGAAGTGCTCCAGGTGGATCGCTTCCTCGGGACGGCTGCGGGCCGCCACTTCCACCACCTTGTGCATGAACGGTGCGGGGCCGCAGGTGTAGACGTGGGCAGCCGCGCCCGCCTGGTCCAGGCAGGCGCTCAAGGCCGCATCCAGCGCGCCCGGCTCGACGCCATAGTGAAACTGCACATGCTCGCCGAATGTATCGGCCAACAGCTGGGTAAACGCCGCGTACTGCGCCGAACGTGCAAAATAGTGCAGGCGCCACGGCTGGCCGCTGTCGGCCAGTCGATAGGCCATGCTCAACAGCGGCGTCACCCCGATACCGGCGGCAAACAGCGCATGGGCCGGCGCCTCCGGGTCGAGGCGGAACAGGTTGCGCGGCGCGCCCATCTCCAGCTCCATGCCCTCCTGCACCTGCTCATGCAGGGCCAGGGAGCCGCCACGGGATTGCGCCTCTTTCTTCACCGCCACCAGGTACGCGCGGCCATCGTGGGGCGGGCTGCACAGCGAATACTGGCGGGTGACGCCGGTTGGCCCGGTGAGGTCCACATGGGCCCCGGGCTCATAACTGTCGAGGGGCTGGCCGTCACTGCGCACGAGGCGAAAGGAACGGATATCCAGCGCTTCATCGACGATGCGTTCGATCTTCACCTTCATCATTGCAGCACCTGAATCCTGTTGTTTCGGTTGAACGCTAACCTGTGGCGAGGGAGCTTGCTCCCGCTGGACTGCGCAGCAGGCCCACTCTCTTCGGCGATGACTAGCGCATGAACAGCCCGCCGTTGATGTCCCAGCACGCGCCCGTGATCGAGGCGGCGTGGTCGGCGATCAACAGCAGCACGGTGTCGGCGATGGTGTGCGGGTCGCCGAGGGTGCCCGCCGGGATAATCTTGAGGATCTGCTCCAGGCGCTCCGGCGCCACGGTTTCGCGCACTACCGGCAAATCAAGCGGGCCTGGCGAAATGCTGTTGACCGTCACGCCCCGGGGCGCCAGTTCACGGGCGAAGACCTTGGTCAGCGTAGCCACGCCGCCCTTGGCCGCGGCGTAATGCGCGCCAGTGGCAGTTCCGCCGTTTTGCCCGGCGAGGGAGGCGATATTGACGATGCGCCCGAACCCTCGTTCGGCGAAATGCGCACCAAACACCTGGCAGGCCACGAACGTGCCCCGCAGGTTGATCGCCATCGATTCGTCGAATTCCTCGGGAGTGATGTCCATCAGCGCCGCAACTTTCGACACCCCGGCGTTGTTCACCAGGATATCGGTGCCGCCCCAGCGCTCGCTGAGCAGGTCCCGGGCGCGAATAAAATCGGCCTTGTTGCGCACATCCAGCTCGATGGCGACGGCGGTTTCGCCGCGGTTGTCGAGTTCAGAGGCCAGGCGCTGCACGCCGTCCAGGTGCACATCCGCCAGGCCCACGCGGTAGCCTGCGGCGTGCAGGCGCCGGGCGATGCATTCGCCGAGGCCACGGGAGGCGCCGGTTACAAGCGCGATTCGGTTCATCAGGATGTCCTCATCTCAACTGTGGGAGCGGGCTTGCTCGCGAATGCGGTGTATCAGTCAATGCATGTGGCGACTGATCCACCGCATTCGCGAGCAAGCCCGCTCCCACATTGGTTTTGTGTCGTTGTTTGAATCGTGCTTACAACAGAAAGCCGAGTGCACTCAGGCTGTCGGTGGAATTGATCAGCCGCACCACCTTGCGCTCCAGGGTCGCGACCCCGGCGCTGAACCGGATGCGGTAATTCAGGTCGGCCACGAACGGCGTGTGTACTCCGCGCTTGTAGGCGTACAGCAGCTGCGCACAGTTAACCTCCACCACCTCGCCCGCCGCTTCCACCAGGGTGAATCGCGAGACACTGCGCACGGTTTTCGCCGCATCCACCGCTGACGGTGAATACCCCGCCGTCAGCCGTTCGATGCGCAGGTCACGCATGCGCGCATCGTCATAGGCGTAGTTGAGGTTGGCTTCAAAATCCTCGGTGTCCGGGTCGATCGGCACGACGTAGCGCCCGCTCTCGCTCCACAACGCGGCCCATTGCACGTAGTCCTTGTGGTCCAGCAGTTGGGCTTCACGCCAGATGAATTCGATGGCCTGGGCCAGCGGTGCGGTAAAACCAGTCAGGGTGTTCATTGGCTCATCATCCTTTTCCACATGTCATAGGCCCCGCGCATGCCGCCTTCATCAGTGGCGTGGGATACCTTGTCGCCGTTGTCGGCCAGCACTTCGCGGTTCAGGCCACGGTTGACCAGGATCGGTGCGTCCACGCCGGCATACGAGCCGCGTTGCACCCGGTCCCAGGCTTCGGCGTCGTCGGGGCTGCCAAAGCCGAACGGGCCCTGGAAGTGTTCGTGGATGCGCAGGCGCTCGCGGTTGGCAACCTGTGGGCCGCCCTCCATGCCCAGGGCGACGTGGCGGATTTCGGTCTCGGTGACCGACACCGGGCGCAGCACCCGGAAGAACGACATCGACATGGCGACATTGGGAAACAGGTTGAGGTTGAACCCGGCGCCGTGCAGCGACCGCACGATGCGTCGCACCTGGGCCGGCTCCATGGTTTTCGACAGTTCTTCGGTGACGTGGGCGAAACGCTCCTGCAACTGCTCGGTACCGTCGTCGTGGTCCAGGTCGACATGCTCGGGCACCATCACCATCACGCTGTGGCCATTGCCCAGGGAATGGGTGACGGCCTGCTCGTCGGTCATGAACGAGAGCATTTCCGAGGTCTCGGCGTCCACCGACGACATGAACGACTTGTGCACGATCGGGAAGTGGTAGCCGTCGGTGGTGTTTTCCAGCTGGATCTTCCAGTTGCCCTTGAAGCTGAACTTGTGTTCGCCCTGGGTCTTGATCGGGTAGCCGGCGCCCTGCTTCATGAACAGGTCCATCCAGTGTTTGGCGCCGCCGAGGAAGTCGGCCAACGGTTCGATATCGTCGTTGTAGCTGGCGAATACCATCCCGGCGTAGCTGTCCACCCGCAGGCTCGTCAGGGGTAACTCGGACTTTTCCAGGATGCCTTCGTAGCCGTCCGGGTAAGGCAGCGCCCGCAGCTTGCCGTCCAAACCATAGGACCAGCTGTGATACGGGCAGGTGAAGCCGGTGGCGTTGCCCTTGTGCTTCTCGCAAACCGTGGCGCCACGGTGGCGGCAGCGGTTTTCCAGCACGTTGATCGCGCCTTTCTTGTCGCGCACCACAATCACCGGGCGCCGGCCGATGGTCGCGGTCTTGAAGTCGCCGCTGTTGCGCACTTCGCTTTCATGGGCGACCCAGACCCAGGTGCGGTAGAAGATCTTTTCCAGTTCGGCCTCGAACAGCGCCGGGTCGTTGTACAGCGAGACGTCGACGCGATCGTGCTTGACCAACTCGTCGAGGCTTTTCGATTTGGCAATCAGCCGGTATTCATGGGTACTCATGGAACCCTCCTCAAGGCGTTGTTCTTATTGGCGAGCCGTGATGCTCTGTTGCAGTTGTGCGCCGAGGGCACACACCCATTCGTCCTGGCCCTTGCGGCCGACAATCTGCAGCCCCACCTTCAGCCCGCTGTCGGCCAGGGTCACCGGCACCGTCAGCGCCGGGTGGCCGCTGAGGTTGAATGGCCGCACCAATGGCGTCATGCGGGCCACGGCCTGGCTGCCGTTGCGGGCTTCGGCCAGGGTCGGCGGCAGGTCTGGCATCGTCGGCAGCAGCAACACGGAGAATTCTTCGAGCGCGGCGTCCACCTGGTGGCTGAAGCGGGTGCGCACGACTTCGGCTGCGGCCAAATCAGCAGCGCTGGTGCGGCTGGCAGCCAACAAGCGTTGTTCGACATCCGCACCGATCAGGCCCTTGCCGGTGAGGTGACCGAAGGCTGCCCAGTTTTCGACGTTAATCACCGTAAGGCCGGCGCCGAACGCCGTGTCAAAGTCGTCCAGATGCAGACGCTGCTGACGCCAGCCGGCCGCGTCGACGGCAGCCATCAGGCTCGCCTTCAGCCATGGCTCACAGGCCACATCCAGAAAGCCCACCGGCACGCTGCCGGACGGCGCCGCCTGTGCCTGGAAACCCGGGCAAATCACCTGCATCGCGGCAATCAGGTCCTGCATGTTCGCGGCAAACGGCCCGACGCAATCGAGGCTGGATACCGCCGGTTGCGCGCCAATGCGGCTGACTCGGCCATAGGTCGGTTTCAACCCGGCAATCCCGCAGCACGCCGCCGGCACCCGCACCGAGCCGCCGGTGTCGGTACCAATGGCGATATCCGCCAGGCCCGCCGCAACCGCCGCGGCCGAACCGCTGGAGGAGCCGCCCGGCACGCGGTCTGGCGCCTGGGGATTGACGGGCGTACCGCTCCAGTCGTTGATGCCGGTGACGCCAAATGCCAGTTCATGCAGGCTGGTCTTGCCGACGATCTGCCAGCCGGCATCCAGGACCGCCTGCACCACGTGCGCATGCCGCGTCGCCGGCGGAGCATCGGCAAAGGCACGACTGCCCGAGCGGGTCGGATACCCGGCGATGTCGATGGAATCCTTGATGGCCACGCGTCGGCCGCTGCCACCGAGTAAAAATTCGCTGACGAAGGTACTCATGGGTTCACCCCCAACATGCTATTGAACAGGCGCTGCGTACGGAAATGCGCGATCAGCCAGGTGCCGTCGACACGGCGAAAATCGATGGTCAGCCGCGTGCCGAACAACTCGCTGCGCTGGTCGGCGTAGGTGGAAATCTGTTGCATGATCCACTGCCCTGCAGCCGCGCTGCCGTCTACCTGGATCGACTCACTGGTGAGGTAATGCAGGTTCAGCGCAAAGTGTTCCGACGGTGGCAGGTAGCTGCCGACAAACGCCGCCACCGCGTCGCGCCCCCGATGCTGGCCGAAGGTCTGCGCGGTACTTGTGCCAATGCCTTCCCACACCGCATCCACGGTGAACAACTCGGCCAACTCGCGAACGTTGGTCGCCGCCCGGGGCACGTCGCACAGGTCCATGTAGCGCGCCATCAAGCGCCTTACCTGGCTCTCCCCTTCAAGGGTTTCAACACGCTGCAACAGGTCCATGGCTCACACCCTGGCCGCTTCGGGAATGGTCAGCGGGCGGCCGATCCGTGCTTCGACCTTGGCGTAGCGCCACAGGCTGTATTCACCCACCGGCGTGGTACGGAACAGGTTGCAGGCGTCGATCACCGACTGGTGGCAGTCGACGTCGGCCATGATGTAGACGGTCCACGGCGAGGTGGTCGACGGGCCGACCATCAAGCGGTCGTCATCCATCGCCCCCAGCACGTTGATGCCCGGCATGGCGCCGAGGTCGCCCATCATCTGGCTGAAGCCTTTCCACACGCTCAGGCCTTCGCCGGTAGGCAGGTCGAAAAAGTTCTGGGTGATGCCGATGCAGAAGACGACGCGCAGCGGTTCTTGAGTGGCTTGGGACATGGGTTGATCCTTGAAAGTCAGATGTAGCCAGGAAATGGAGGAACGCCGAGGAACACCGAGCCCGCGCCGTCGTACAGGCCTTCGCTGAGGAAGGCGTGCTGGGTCACCACCATGGCGTCGCGCAGGTAGCGTTGCAGCGGGTGGCGCAGGTAGATCGCGGTGGTGCCCGCCAGGCTGTAGGCGCTCTGCACCACGGCGGCGCCGGCCTGGGACACGTGAATGGCGGTCAGGCGCAACAGGCTGGTTTGCTCGGCCGTGACCGGGTTGCCGGCGAGGATCGAGTTCCACACTTGTTCGGTGGCGCCGTAGAAAAAGCCCCGAGCGGCGCTCAGCCGGGCTTCGGCCTTGGCGATTTCGATGCGCACGTAGGCGCGGTCCGCCAGTTTCGGCGCGCCGGTGATGCCGCTGCCGCTGGCCATGGCGCTGATTTCATCGAGGGCCGCGCGGGCCAGGCCGAGGTTGACCACCGCCAGCACCTGGGCGGCGTAGGCAATCGAGGGATAACGAAACAGCGGCTCGTCGATGGTGGCGGCGCCGCCACGGATGAAGGTCCAGCGCTCGTCGATGTATTGGTCGGTAACTCGCAGGTCATGGCTGCCGGTGCCCTTGAGGCCGACCACGTCCCAGTTTTCGATGATTTCAACCTGGCCGGGCTTGAACACGGCAGTGCGTGGCTTGCCGCCCGCCGCACCGATGCCCACGCCCAGCAGGTCGGCGCCTTTGCAGCCGCTGGCAAACTTCCAGGTGCCGTTGACCTGCCAGCCGCCCTCGACGGTTTCCGCCGGCTGCAACGGGAACAGGCCACCGGCAAACACCAGATCGGGGCTGTCGGCATACAGTTCGGCGAGGGTTTCCTGGGGCAAGGCCGCAAGATAGACGCCGGCGCTGCCGAAGCTGGCGACCCAGCCGGCGGAGCCATCGGCTTCGGATATGCGCTCGATCATCTGCAAGAACGTTGCGGGGGCCAGGGCATCGCCGCCGAAACAACGCGGCGTGGCCGCCCGGTAGATGCCCACCTGCTTGAAGCGTTCGATCATGTCCCGTGGCACGTGGGAGCCGGCGTCGAACTCGTCGCGGCGCTGGCGCACTTCATCGAGCACCTGCTGGAACAGCGTGGGCTGCACGTCGGGTAAAGCGTCTGGTTGCACGAGGGCCGAACGCAGCATGGGCTTTCTCCGTTGTAGTTGTTATGGACGCCGTGTCGGGCGTTGATAGGTCCAGTGTAAAAAGCCCGACCACCGTCAACTATTGGGGCGTGCAGCCCACCGGCTAAAGAAATCCCCTAGTGCGCCCCCGATTACTTCTGAGCGTGCCCCCGGATGCAAACCGGTATAACTTGCCACCGTAGTCGTCCCCTCCACCGCCAAGGGCTACGCGATGTACCTACCCAATAACAATGATTTCCACACCCTGATCGAAGCCATGCCGATCTGCACCATCCTTCACGATGCGCAGAGCAAGGACATCCTCTGGGCCAACACCGCGGCGCTGTCGGCGCTGGGGTTTACCCTGGAAGAACTGATCCCGCTCAAGGCCCCGGACATGACCCGGGACGCACCGAAGTACAAGCGCTCCATCGGCCTGCGTTGGCTCGAGCGCGCGGCCCGCAGTGGCCAGCGCACCATCGAGTGGTGTTATCGCTCCAAGGCCGGGGTGGAGATTCTTTCGGAAGCGGTCGCGACGCTGGTGCACCTGGACGGGCGCGACGTGCTGATGGTGCAGTTCCGGGATATTTCCCGGGAAGACAAGGTGAAGCGGGACCTGATCCGCGCCGAGGAAGCCCGGCGTGTCAGTGAACAACAGCTTGAGTACCTGGCCCGATACAACGCCATGGGCGAGATGGCGGTGGCGATTGCTCATGAGTTGAGCCAGCCACTGGCGGCCACGCGCAACTTTATCGAGGGGGTTTTGATTCGTCTGGGCGATACCCACAGTGCCGACCAGGGGGTGAACTGGGGGCTGCAAAGTGCCGTGCGGCAGGTCGAGCATGCGTCAACGATCATCAAGAGTGTGCGTGATTATGTGGTCAAGCTGGAGCAGAGCGCGGAGTGGGTGGACCTCAATGAGTTGCTGCAGGAAACCCGATATTTCATCAGCCTGCGGGCCGAGCCGAGTCAGGTGCGGCTGGAGATCGTCCCGAGCGCGCAACCGCTGATGGTGCAGTGCGAGAGGGTGCTGATTGGGCAGGTGATTCTGAACCTGGCGTTCAATGCCATTGAAGAGATGAGTGAGCTGCCCGTGGAGCGTCGGGTGCTGCGGTTGCATGCCTGCCGGGATGGAAACGTGGCGCGGTTGAGTGTCGAGGATTGTGGGCGCGGGATTCAGGCCGTGGCGCGGGAGAAAATCTTTGACGGGTTCTTTTCGTCGAAGGTGGGTGGCAACGGGATTGGGCTGGCGTTGTGCAAGAACATCATTGGTCGGCATCAGGGGGATATCTGGGCGCAGAATCTGGAGCCGTGTGGGGCGGTGTTCAGTTTTTCGTTGCCTTTGGTGGGGTCGTGAGATTGGGGCATTTGCGAAGCGGCTTTTCTGTAGGAGCCGGCTTGCCGGCGAAAAACGTGAGGTCGCCGCGTTTATTCAGGATGCCAACGTCATCGTTAACGACCATCGCCGGCAAGCCAGCGCCTACAGGGCTGTTCAAAAGTGAGCCGCTGCAAGAGCGGAACCCGTTTCTGCCATAACAAAAATAACGGATATACACCCTACCCCAAACCATTGGCACAGACACACAACCACTTGGCAGACACAACAATTCTTGCAATCGCCCCACAAGGCAGAATCCACTTGCAAGAATCTGCCAAAGCACCCGCGATTAGCAAAACACAATAATTCAGGGAGTGCCCCTAATGCGAAGCAACAGGATCAACGTACAGTCAGCGCTGGGTCTGGGCCTGCTTGTACTCGGCTTGAACAGCGCCCAGGCGGATTTACCGCCAGACACCATCGGCCAGACCACCCTGGCCTTTCCACCGGAAGCCCACCGCGCATTCGTGGTAGACGTCGAATTCGAAAGCTTCGTGGTCGGCCGCGTCACCGTGGTAGATCCCGACAAGAAGCGCGTCCTCGGCATGGTCCCCACCGGCTTCGCCGCGCCCTCGGCCCTGAGCCACGACCAGAAGACCCTGTACAGCGCCGACATCTACTATTCCCGCGGCACCCGGGGCGATCGCACCGATGTGCTCACCGCCTGGGACAGCTCCAGCCTGTCGCCCGCCTGGGAAGTGCTGATCCCGAACAAGCGCGCCGAATCCCTGACCCAGCGCTATGGGCTGAAGACCAGCGGCGATGACCGCTTCGTCTACGTCTACAACTTCACACCCTCCACCTCGGTGACCGTGGTCGACACCCAGTCCCGCTCCGTCACCGCCGAAATCGCGATCCCGGGCTGCGTACTCAATTACCCGGTCGGCACTCGCCGCTTCGCCTCCCTGTGCGGTGACGGCAGCCTGCAAGTGGTGACGCTGAACGAGCAGGGCCAGGAAACCTCGCGCAACCGCACGCACTTCTTCGACCCCAACGCCGAGAAGCTCAACGAACGCGCGGTGAACGTGGGCGACACCTACTACTTCACCACCACCACCGGCACCATCCGCCCGGTAGATTTCTCCGGCGATGAGCCGAAAATCCTGCCGTCCTGGTCACTCACCACCGACGCGGAAAAGAAAACCGGCTGGGCCCCGGGTGGCTGGCAGTTGATGGCCGTGGCACCGAAACTCAACCGCATGTACGTGCTGATGCACGACAACCACGAGCCGATGAAGTGGGAAGACCCGAGCACCATCATCTGGGCCTACGACCTCAAGACCATGAAGAAGATAGCCACCCTGGAAGCCCCGACCCCGGTCTGGAGCATGCAGGCCACCGGCGACGACAAGCCCCTGTTGCTGGGCGCCGACGTCGAAGGCGGCTTGCAGATCTTCGACCTCAAGACCAATAAACTCACCGGTAGCATGGCCAAGGTAGCGAAGACCGCGACCCAGATCATGAGCTACTAAAGAGGTTCGGCCATGCATATCGACCCGATCTTCATCATTGCCAGCGCCCTCGCCATCGCGGTGTTGCTGGCCAGTGCCGCGACCCACAAGTTGCGCGCACCGGCACGCTTCGCCCGGCAACTGGCCGATTACCAGTTGCTGCCAGAGGCAGTGACTCGCCCCGCCGCCCGGGTAATCCCGGTGCTGGAACTGGTGATTGCCTTTGCCCTGCTGGTGCCGGCCAGCCGTTCCTGGGCCGCCCTCGGCGCCGCCGGCCTGATTGCACTGTACGCCGCCGCCATTGGCATCAACCTGTGGCGCGGCCGCCGGGACATCGACTGCGGCTGCGCAGGCCCCGACCAGGCGCAGCCGTTGCGGCCGATCCTGCTGTTGCGCAACGGCGCACTGGTGGCCGTGGCCCTGCTGGCCAGCGTGCTGCCGATTGCCCGTGACCTGGGTTTTTTCGACGGCTTCGTCACCGTCGCCGCCAGCGCCGTCGCGCTGCTGATTTACGCCGCAGCCGATGGCCTGCTGGCGAACTCCCCTCTTCTGCTCAAACTGATTGGTAGGTGATCAATGGAAGGCCTTATTGTTTCCAACGTACTGCTGTGGGTACTGCTGCTGGCGCTGGCGTTTGCCGTGATGGGCCTGGTGCGCCAGATTGGTGTGCTGCACGGGCGCATCGCCCCGGCCGGCGCACTGATGGTCGACAAGGGCGTGGCGGTGAATGAGCCGGCCCCGCAAGTCACCGCTTCCGACCGTAAAGGCCGCCCGGTGAACTTCGGCTATGCCGGTGAGAAGAACCAGTTGCTGTTCTTCCTCTCGCCCACCTGCCCGATCTGCAAATCCCTGTTGCCGGCGATCAAGTCCATCGCCAGGGAACAGGCTGACCGACTCGACGTAGTGTTTATCAGCGACGGCGACATGGAAGCCCAGCAAGCGCTGATCACCGAACACAAGCTGGACGACGTCACCTACGTGGTCGGCCCGGAAGTCGGCATGACCTACCAGATCGGCAAGCTGCCGTATGCCGCGCTGATCGACAAGAGCGGCACCTTGCGCGCCAAGGGCCTGGTCAATTCCCGCGAGCACCTGGACAGCCTGTTCGAAGTCGAACACCTGAAAAGCGCGACGCTGCAGGAATACCTCAACAGCCAGCCGCAGCCCCACGACCACAGCCACGGCCATAGCCACTGATTAAGGCAGGGAGACTCTCATGAAATTGCTGGATCTGTTATTCGAGCGCTCGACCCGTCGCCTGGCCGACACCACGTCGCGACGCAAACTGTTGGCCCGTATGGGTTCGCTGATGGTCGCAGGCGCCGCGTTGCCCCTGCTGCTGCCCCTGGACCGCACCAGCAAGGCGCTGGCTGCCGATAACCCGAAAGCCGGTGACCCGGGCGACCCGAACAGTTGCGACTACTGGCGCTACTGCTCCATCGACGGTTTCCTGTGCAGTTGCTGTGGCGGCTCGGTGACCTCCTGCCCACCGGGCACCGAGGCGTCCCAGGTGACCTGGATCGGCACCTGCCGCAACCCGGCGGATGGCAAGGACTACATCATTTCCTATAACGACTGCTGCGGTAAGCAAAGCTGCGCCCAGTGCGCGTGCACGCGTAACGACAGCGAGGAACCGGCATACCGGCCGTTCAACAACAACGATGTGAACTGGTGCCTGGCGGCCAAATCCCACATCTACCACTGCACGGTCTCGATCATTCGCGGCGTCGCGGTTTAACTCACCCTTGTGGCGAGGGAGCTTGCTCCCGTTGGAGTGCGAAGCGCTCCCAGAGATCTTGGGGCCGCAGCACAGCCCAACGGGAGCAAGCTCCCTCGCCACAGGTCAGTGCAAGAGGCTTGTCATGCGTACGTTGTTTTTGCTGAGCTTGATGTGTGTCTTCGCCACCCCGCTCGCCCAGGCTCGGGCCATTCCCAATCCAAACCAGAAGCACGCACCGGGCAATGAGTCGCCGCAAACGCCGATCGCCCAGGCCGGGTACAGCGTGGCGACCAACTATCAGCTGCAGTGTGCCGGCTGCCATCTGGGCAGCGGCATGGGCTCGGCGGCGAACGACACACCGAGGATGACCGGGTTTGTCGGCAACTTTCTGAAGGTGCCAGGCGGGCGGGAGTTTTTGGTACGGGTGCCGGGGATGTCGCAGTCGGCGCTGAACGATGGGCAACTGGCGGATTTGCTGAACTGGCTGATGCGCCCGGACGGGATGGCGGGCAAGAGTACGCCGGTGGATTACAAGCCCTATAGCGCCGAGGAAGTCACTGAATTGCGGCACAAAGCGATGCTCAATCTGCCGGGCACAAGGGCGGGTTTGATCAAGGAAATGCGGGCGCAAGGGATTGCGATTGAAGATGGAATGCCCAACTGAACGAAACGCGATCCAAATGTGGGAGCAGGCTTGCTCGCGAATGCGGTGTGTCAGTCACCCAATGCATCAACTGAACCACCGCATTCGCGAGCAAGCCCGCTCCCACATTTTTGATCGGCGTTTCCCCTGATCAGGCGTGTTGTTTGCGGTACTCACCCGGCGCAATGCCGAACCGTGACTTGAACGCCGTCGAAAAATAACTCGAATCCGAAAACCCCCACGAGTACCCCAGCACCGAAAGCTTTTCCTCCACCCTGGATTGGCGCAGGGATTCAGCACACAAATCCAGCCGTCGGTTCTTGATGTACCGCGCCACCACCAGGCCCTTGCGGGCAAAGATCCGGTACAGCCCGCGCACCGACATCCCCACCTCCCGCGCCAGCCACTCGGGGCACAGCTCTTCGGAGCGAATGTGCTGGTCAATGCACTCCAGCGTCTTGCGGAACACTCGTTCATGGGCGTCGCAGCCCTCGCCCGCCTGGCTGATCGCCGGGCGCAGCAGGTTGATGATCGCCTCCAGCGTCGCCTCGCTTTCCTGCAAGGTCAGGTTGTCTTGCCGGGTGGCCTCCAGAATCAGCTGCCGGGACAGCATCGCCATCGGCGACGTCGCCTCGATCCGGTGCCCGCATTTGACCGGGTTGAAACGCAAGGTCTGCTCCACCAGGTACGACGGCAGGATCAACGACAACTGCCGCGAATTCTCGCTGTAGGTGAAGTCGCTGGGGTGCGCCGCATCGATCAGGGTAATGTCGCCGGCGCGCAACAGCGCCTTGCTGTCACCCTGGGCCATGCCGGCCGTGCCGTCGAGCTGGAACACGGCAAAGTACTTGCCGCCCTCGCCCGCCGCGATTTGGCTGGGGGTACGAAACAAGCGAGCCTGGCAGGCGTCGACAAAGCTGAGTTTCAGCGCGCCGCTCTGGTACTCGCGGATCTGCCCGGAAAAACCATCCCCCAGGATCTGCCCATCGAATGCGCCACAGATCTGATTGATCTGATAGATCCATTGGTCGAACCCATCACAGCGCTGTGCAATTGAAGACATCATGTTCAGGCCTCACGCAGGCTTATTTTTATTCTCTACGCCACATCACTCCACCCGTTCTCCTGAACAGCGTCGCTCCTTATTTCAGGCCTCCGAACCGCCGGTAAAAGCTTTCGCCAACATCCGGCAACGGGCCGTCGGCAGTTTCCAGCGCGCTGTTCAGCCATTCCTCGGCCTTGGCGTAGATCAACCGGTAAATATTGCGGCACAACTGGCGGGCGGCACGGCCTTCCCAATCGCCGGGGAGCAATTCATCGGGCAATTGCGGGTCGCGCAGCAGCAGTTTGCGGTACTCATGAATAAGCAGGACCCGTGCCAGGAAACAATCCGCAGGCTGTAGCTGTTCCTGCTCGCGAAGCGCTTGCCAGAGCGGTCGGAACAGTTGGATGAACTCGCTGTAATGGGCCGCCAGCTCCTCGATGTTCCAGCTCTCGCGCACCTGCACCCGCAGGGCCTTGGAGGCCAGTACATCCTGGGCGGTGGTTTCGAAGACGATGGTGTCTTCCTGGGCGCCGAGGTCGAGCAAGGTGGCGTTGACGTCGGCGCGGTCGCTGCGTGGGCAGGCCAGCACGGTCGGGGCAATCGCACCAAAACCTTGCCACTCCAGCTCTTCACGCACTTGTTTGCGCTTGTCCTGGGTCAACTGCGTGAGCATCACCAGGCACCACGAGCCATCCCATGCCGGCACGCTGGAGCTGTAGACCCGCTTGAAGGCCTTGTCGAAACGCCGACGCCCGGCACCGGTCAGGCTGTAGTAGCTGCGGCGCCCGACTTTTTCGGCGGTCAGCCAGCCTTCCTTGGTCAGGCGAAAGATCGAGGTGCGGATCAGCCGTTCATTGATGCCGATGGGTTCGAGCAACTGGATCAGGCTGCCCAGCCACACCGTCCCGCCGTGGGGTTCGATGGCGTCCCCGTACAAGGTGATGATCAAGGAACTGGCGCGAATCGGCGTCTGCTCCTGGAAGCGGGTAATCAGTTGGTTCAGGGGTGTCAGTGACGACATGGGCGTACCGAGGCAAAAAGAGAAAATATACCGTTTTTAGCGGCGTCGGGATGCAGGCGATTCATCTGCCCTTGGGCCGCAGGCCGCTGTCGCTGATGCGTGGGCGATCAGCTTCCGGTGCGCTCAGGGGTGCGCATTCCTGCATCTGCTCCAGGCAACGCTGAGCCAGGCGCTGGTATTCACGGGTGCCGGTTTGTTTCCAGTGCACCTCTTCATCACTGAGGCTGCGCTTGACGCTGGCCGGCGCGCCCATCACCAGCGACTGCTCAGGGCACTCGAAACCGGCTTTGACGAACGCCGCCGCCGAGACGAATGAGCGAGCGCCGATACGGGCGTTGTCCATCACCACCGCATTCATGCCCACCAGCGCATCGGTGCCGATCCGGCAACCGTGCAGCACGGCGCCGTGGCCGATATGGCCGTTGCGCTCGACCACCGTGTCGCTGTCCGGGAAGCCGTGCATCACACAGGTGTCCTGCAGGTTGGCGCCTTCTTCGAGGACGATGCGCCCGAAGTCGCCGCGCAAACTCGCCAGCGGCCCTACATAGCAATGGGGGCCGATGATCACGTCGCCGATCAGTACCGCCGAGGGATGGACGTAGGCCGTGGGGTCGACCACCGGGGTCAGGCCGTCGAGGCTGTAGCAAGTCATGGGGATTCCTTTTATGGCGTATTCGCAAAGCGATGCCGATCTTTGCTTATTTTGTATCACATCATTTTTACAAGCACAAAGCCGAAAAAGCGTATCACTTGAATCATGTGTCGCCGTGGCTTGATACGGTGCCGCTGATAATCGACGTAAAGCCAATAAAATAGGGGATTTATCAGGTATTTACCGACCAGCATAGGGAGCAGTTCATTTTCATCAAACTCAAAACAAGACACACCAAATCAATTTTATCGTTGCATTTATGTATCACGTTGAAGCTATACTCCGGCAAAACCGGCTGACCACGCCGATCCAATAATGAGCCGGCTGACCGCCGAGCGTGCACCGTGAGGGCCTCACGACCATGAACTTCGAACACATCCTGTTTTCCATCGAGGCCGGCGTCGCCCTGCTCAGCCTCAATCGCCCCGACCAGCTCAACAGCTTCAACACGCAGATGCACGGCGAAGTCCAGCAAGCGTTGAAGCAAGTCCAGGAAAACCCCGACGTGCGCGTGCTGCTGCTGACCGGTGAAGGCCGCGGCTTTTGCGCCGGGCAAGACCTCAGCGACCGCAACGTGGCACCCGGCAGCGCGGTGCCGGACCTGGGCGAATCCATCGAGAAGTTCTACAACCCGCTGATCCGCCAACTGCGCGACCTGCCTTTGCCGGTGATCTGCGCGGTCAACGGCGTGGCGGCCGGTGCCGGCGCGAACATCCCGCTGGCCTGCGACCTGGTGCTGGCAGCACGCTCGGCGAACTTCATCCAAGCCTTCTGCAAGATCGGCCTGATCCCCGATTCCGGCGGCACCTGGACCCTGCCGCGCCTGGTGGGCATGGCCCGCGCCAAGGCGCTGGCCCTGCTGGGCAACCGCCTGAGCGCCGAGCAGGCCGAGCAATGGGGCCTGATCTACCGCTGCGTGGACGACGCCGACTTGCGCAACGAAGCCCTGACCCTGGCCCGCCACCTGGCCACGCAACCGACCTACGGCCTGGCGCTGATCAAGCGCAGCCTGAACGCCAGCCTGAGCAACAGTTTTGACCAACAGCTGGAGCTGGAGCGCGACCTGCAACGCCAGGCCGGGCGCAGCGAGGATTACCGCGAAGGCGTCGCCGCCTTCATGGAAAAACGCAGCCCAAGCTTCAAGGGCCGCTGAAAGGAGCGCACCACATGACCAACCATGAAGCCATGAACCTGGCCAACCAGTGCGCCCAGGCCATGTTCAGCCGCGATGCCGCCAGCCAGGGCATGGGCATGCGCCTGCTCTCGGTGGCGCCGGGTTGCGCACGACTGGGCATGAGCGTGCGCGCCGACATGATCCAGGGCCACGGCACCTGCCACGGCGGCTACCTGTTTGCGCTGGCGGACTCGGCATTCGCCCTGGCCTGCAACAGCTACAACGACGCCACCGTGGCGCTCGGCTGCAGCATCGACTACATCGCCCCGGCCCACCTGGGCGACACCTTGAGTGCCGATTGCCGCGAGCAAAGCCGCTCGGGTCGCACCGGCAACTACGACGTCCGTATCGAAAACCAACTGGGCCAGCTGATTGCGCTGTTCCATGGCAAATCCTACAAAGTGCGCGGCACGGTGCTGGCGCAGGAGAATCCGAATGAATGACGCCTTGATCATCGACGCAGTCCGCACCCCGATCGGCCGCTACGCCGGCGCCTTGAGCAGCGTGCGCGCCGACGACCTCGGAGCGGTGCCGCTGCGCGAACTGCTGCGCCGCCACCCGCAAGTGGACTGGAGCAGCGTCGACGATGTGATCTACGGCTGCGCCAACCAGGCCGGCGAAGACAACCGCAACGTGGCGCGCATGTCGGCGCTGCTGGCCGGGCTGCCGGTGAGCGTGCCGGGCACCACCCTCAACCGTTTGTGCGGCTCGGGGCTGGACGCCATCGGCAGCGCGGCCCGGGCGATTCGCTGTGGAGAGGCCGGCTTGATGTTGGTAGGCGGCGTGGAGTCGATGTCCCGTGCGCCGCTGGTAATGGGCAAGGCCGAACAGGCGTTTTCCCGCGATGCGCAGCTATACGACACCACCATTGGCTGGCGCTTCGTCAACCCGCTGATGAAAAAGGCCTACGGGATCGACTCGATGCCGGAGACCGCTGAAAACGTCGCCGAGCAGTTCAATATCTCCCGCGCAGACCAGGACGCGTTTGCCCTGCGCAGCCAGCAACGTGCAGCCGCCGCCCAGGCCAGCGGGCGCCTGGCCAGGGAAATCGTCGCGGTGCAGATCCCCCAGCGCAAAGGCCCGGCCAAGGTGGTGGAACACGACGAACACCCCCGCGGCGACACCACCCTTGAACAACTGCAGAAACTCGGCACGCCATTCCGCGAGGGTGGCAGCATCACCGCCGGCAATGCATCCGGGGTCAACGACGGCGCCTGCGCCCTGCTGCTGGCCAGCGCGGAAGTTGCCAAGCGTCACGGCCTGGTCGCCCGCGGCCGGGTGGTGGCGATGGCCACCGCCGGCGTGGAACCGCGCATCATGGGCATCGGCCCGGTGCCGGCGACCCGCAAGGTGCTGGAACTGGCCAACCTGAGCCTGGCGGACATGGACGTGATCGAGCTCAACGAAGCCTTCGCCGCCCAGGGCCTGGCGGTGCTGCGCGAGCTGGGCCTGGGGGACAACGACCCACGGGTGAACCCCAACGGCGGCGCCATCGCCCTCGGCCATCCACTGGGGATGAGCGGCGCACGGCTGGTAACTACCGCCCTGCATGAATTGGAGGAACGTGGCGGCCGCTACGCCCTGTGCACCATGTGCATCGGCGTGGGCCAAGGCATCGCGCTGATCATCGAGCGCCTGTCCGACTAAAGATTCGCGATTCCCGGGGAGCCTAGCGGTATCCTTGGGGCATGCACTCAAAGCCCACGGTGTGCGGTGGGCTGATACACAAAAATAATTCGAGTGAACTCATGAACATGCCTATTCCAAACGCCGTGCTTAACCCTGTGCTGGACCCGCTGGAAACCGCCAGCGTCGACGAACTGCGCGCCCATCAACTGGAGCGCCTGCGCTGGAGCCTGCGCCACGCCTACCAGAATGTGCCGCTGTACCGTCAGCGCTTCGACGCGCTGGGGGTGCACCCGGATGACATCAAGTCCCTGGACGACCTGGCCAGGTTCCCGTTCACCACCAAGGGCGACCTGCGGGACAGTTACCCCTACGGCATGTTTGCCGTGCCGATGAACGAGGTGGTGCGCCTGCATGCGTCCAGCGGCACCACCGGCAAGCCGACGGTAGTGGGTTACACCCAGAACGACATCGACACCTGGGCCAATGTGGTGGCCCGCTCGATCCGCGCGGCCGGTGGGCGGCGTGGCGACAAGGTGCATATTTCCTATGGCTACGGGCTGTTCACCGGCGGCCTTGGTGCCCACTACGGCGCGGAACGCCTGGGTTGTACGGTGATTCCGATGTCCGGCGGGCAGACGGAAAAACAGGTGCAACTGATCAAGGATTTCCAGCCGGACATCATCATGGTCACGCCCTCGTACATGCTGAACATTGCCGATGAAATCGAGCGCCAGGGCATTGATCCACAGAAGCTGGCGTTGCGACTGGGGATCTTTGGGGCCGAGCCGTGGACTGCCGAGCTGCGCAGTGCAATCGAGGCGCGACTGGGGATTACGGCGCTGGATATTTACGGGCTGTCGGAAATCATGGGACCTGGGGTGGCCATGGAGTGTGCGGAAACCAAGGATGGCCCGACCATTTGGGAGGATCACTTCTACCCGGAGATCATCGACCCGGTGACGGGTGAGGTGCTGCCGGACGGGCAGATGGGTGAACTGGTGTTTACCTCCTTGAGCAAGGAGGCGCTGCCGATGATTCGCTACCGCACCCGGGATTTGACGCGGTTGCTGCCGGGGACAGCGCGGCCGATGCGGCGGATCGACAAGATCACCGGGCGCAGTGATGACATGTTGATCATTCGCGGGGTTAATGTGTTTCCCACGCAGATCGAGGAGCAGGTGCTTAAAATAAAACAGCTTTCAGAGTGTTATGAGATACATCTGTATCGTAATGGCAACCTGGACAGTGTGGATGTGCATGTGGAGCTGAAGGCTGAGCATCAGCACCTCAATGATGAACAACAGAAAGCCGTCTCCAGCGAACTGAGCAGGCACATCAAGACGTATATCGGGATCAGCTCGCGTATCGTTTTGCAGCCGCTGCATTCGATCAAGCGGTCTGAGGGCAAGGCTTGCCATGTGATGGATCGTCGCCCTAAAGCATGACTGCTGCACCTTTTTGGCCCCGCATTTGCGGGGCTTTTTTTTGCTCGTTTTTTGGGGTGGGGGTAGAGCAACAGCAAAATCAAAGGCGCACACGGTTCAAATGTGGGAGCGGGCTTGCTCGCGAAGGTCGTTAACGATGACGCGGGCATCCTGATTCAACGCGGCGCACTCAGGTTCTTCGCGAGCAAGCCCGCTCCCACATAAAGCGGCCCTGTTTTTTGCCTACTGGCCCTGCTTACCACGATGACCGGGAACCCTATGCCGCCGTTACCGTAGCGACAGATATCTGCTCCCTTCCCGCAAAGCGATACAAAAAACAATACCGACACCATATTTTGTGTTTGATATTAATTTCCGTATCGCTTATAAAGTCCTCCATGCCTACGACAAAACACAAGGCGGGAGACCCCCCATGTACGCACAGCTTGTAGAAACTGGAGTAAAGCGCATCAAGGACCTCTCCGAGATGTCCGACCAGGAACGCGCCTTCCAGGAAAAAATCGACGCCGAAATCAAGATCGAAGCCAAGAACTGGATGCCCGACGCCTACCGTCAAACCCTGATCCGCCAGATCTCCCAACACGCCCACTCGGAAATCGTCGGCATGCTGCCCGAGGGCAACTGGGTCACCCGCGCCCCCACCCTCAAACGCAAGCTGCAACTGATGGCCAAGATCCAGGACGAAGCCGGCCACGGCCTGTACCTCTACAGCGCCATGGAAACCCTGGGCGCCGACCGCGACGAAGAAATCGCCAAGCTCCACAGCGGCAAGGCCAAGTACTCCAGCATCTTCAACTACCCCACCCTGAACTGGGCCGACATGGGCGCAGTAGGCTGGCTGGTAGACGGCGCCGCCATCGTCAACCAGGTGGTACTGCAGCGCACCTCCTACGGCCCCTACTCCCGGGCCATGGTGCGCATCTGCAAGGAAGAAAGCTTTCACCAGCGCCAGGGCTACGAACTGCTGCTGACCATGATGCGCCAGGGCACCCAGGCGCAAAAAGACATGGTCCAGGACGCGATCAACCGCCTCTGGTGGCCATCGCTGATGATGTTCGGCCCCAGCGACGAACACTCCCCCAACAGCGCCCAATCCATGGCCTGGAAAATCAAGCGCCAGAGCAACGACGAACTGCGCCAGCGCTTCATCGACCAGACCATCCCGCAGCTGGAGCTGCTGGGCTGCACCTGCCCCGACCCGGACCTGAAGTGGAACGCCGAACGCGGCCATTACGATTTCGGCGAGATCCAGTGGAGCGAGTTCTACGAAGTGCTCAAGGGCAACGGCCCGTGCAACCAGGAACGCGTCGCCACCCGCCGCAAGGCGATTGAAGACGGTGCCTGGGTACGCGAAGCCGCCGTCGCCTACGCCCGTAAAAAACAGAACAAGAACGCCGCCTGATCGGCCACCTGATGTGGAGTCACCGCTATGTCTGAATGGACCCTGTTTGAAGTCTTCGTGCGCAGCAAGCACGGCCTGAATCACAAGCATGTGGGCAGCGTGCATGCCGCCGACACCACCATGGCCATCGAGAATGCCCGGGAGCTGTACACCCGCCGCAGTGAAGGCGTGAGCCTGTGGGTAGTGCCTTCCGCGCTGATCACCGCCTCGTCGCCGGACGAGAAAGACCCGCTGTTCGACCCGGCCGACGACAAGGTCTACCGCCACGCCAGCTTCTACGAGTTGCCGGCCGAAGTCGGGCATATGTGAGGTCGACCATGAACCCTGAAACCGATCTGATCGAATACCTGCTGCGCCTCGGCGACAGCGCCCTGATCCAGGGCCAGCGCCTGTGCCAGTGGTGCGGCCATGCGCCGGCGCTGGAAGAAGAACTGGCGCTGATGAACGTCGGCCTCGACCTGGTGGGCCAGGCGCGCAACTGGCTGGAATACGCCGCCGAGCTGCTGGACGACGGGCGCGACGCCGATCACCTGGCCTTCCGCCGGGATGAGCGGGCCTATCGCAACCTGCTGCTGGTGGAACAACCCAACGGCGACTACGCGGTGACCATCCTCAAGCAATTCCTGTATGACGCCTGGCACTTGCCGGTGTTGAGCGGCCTGGCCCAATCCAGCGACGAACGCATCGCCGGCATCGCGGCCAAGGCGGTGAAGGAAGTCACCTATCACCTGCGCCGCTCCGGCGAGTGGGTGGAGCGCCTGGGAGACGGCACCGAGGAAAGCCATAAACGCATGCTCGCGGCGATCCCCGAGCTGTGGCGGTTCACCGTGGAACTGACCGGCGCCGACGACAGTGAACAGCGCCTGCACGCCGCCGGCATTACGCCGGACGCCGCTCAGGTTGCCGCAGCGTGGCAGACCCAGGTCAGCGAAATCTTTACCAGCGCCACCCTGCCCCTGCCGCCTGCTGCGAGCTATTTCTACCTGGATGCACGCCGCGGTTTGCACAGCGAGCACCTGGGAATTTTGTTGGCGGAAATGCAGTTTTTGCCCCGAGCGTACCCCGATGCAACCTGGTGAGCTGATCGCCAGCGACCAGGGCGCACGCCCGGCGCAACCCACCGACCTGGCTGCCGCGTGGGCCACCCTGGCGCAGGTCATGGACCCGGAAGTGCCGGTGGTGAGCGTGGTCGACCTGGGCATAGTGCGCGACCTGGACTGGCAGGCCGGCCACTTGCATGTGGTGGTCACGCCGACCTACTCCGGCTGCCCCGCCACCGAAGTGATCGAGGGCGACATCCGCGATGCATTGGAGCTGGCAGGTTTCCGCGCCCCGCAACTGGAACGCAAGCTGACCCCGGCCTGGACCACCGACTGGATCACCAGCAGCGGCCGCGAACGCCTGCGGGCCTACGGCATCGCACCGCCCCAAGGCAGTAGCAGCAAACGCAGCCTGCTGGGAGAAAGCCCGGTGATTGCTTGCCCGCAATGCGGCAGCACCCACACCGAAGTGCTCAGCGAATTCGGCTCCACCGCCTGCAAGGCGCTGTACCGCTGCCGCGATTGCCTGGAACCGTTCGACTATTTCAAGTGCATCTGAGGGGCCAGCGGCCCGCTTGGTTGGAGAACAACAATGAGCAAATTTCACAGCCTGACCATCAAGGATGTGCGCAACGAGACCCGTGACGCGGTGTCCATCGCCTTCGAGATTCCGCAGCATCTGCAAGACAGCTTCCACTTCACCCAGGGCCAGCACCTGGTGATGCGCACCCAGCTGGATGGCGAGGAAGTGCGCCGTTCCTATTCGATCTGCACCGGGGTCAATGACGGTGAACTGCGCATCGCCATCAAGCGCGTGGCCGGTGGACGGTTCTCCGCATTTGCCAATGAGCAGCTCAAGGCCGGGCACAGCCTGGAAGTGATGCCGCCCGCCGGGCATTTTCATGTGGACCTTGATCCGGCTCGCCACGGCCATTACCTGGCAGTGGCGGCCGGCAGCGGTATCACGCCGATCCTGTCGATCATCAAGACCACCCTGCAAACCGAGCCCCATAGTCGCGTGACGCTGCTGTACGGCAACCGTTCCAGCTCCGGCGCGCTGTTTCGCGAACAGCTCGAAGACCTGAAGAACCGCTACCTGCAGCGCCTGAACCTGATCTTCGTGTTCAGCCGCGAGCAGCAGGATGTCGACCTCTACAACGGCCGCATCAATGCCGAGAAGTGCGAGCAACTGTTCTCCCGCTGGCTCGACGTAAAAGCCCTCGACGCGGCCTTTATCTGCGGCCCGCAGGAGATGACCGAGACCGTGCGCGACAGCCTCAAGGCCAAGGGCATGGCGCCGGAGCGCATCCATTTCGAACTGTTCGCCGCCGCCGGCAGCCAGCACAAGCGCGAGGCCCGCGAAGCGGCGCGGCAAGTGGATGCGGCGGTCAGCCAGATCACGGTGATCAGCGATGGCCGCGCCCTTGCCTTCGACCTGCCCCGCAACACTCAGAGCATCCTCGACGCGGGCAATGCCCAGGGCGCCGAGCTGCCGTATTCGTGCAAGGCCGGCGTGTGCTCCACCTGCAAATGCAAAGTCATCGAAGGCGAAGTGGAGATGGACAGCAACCACGCCCTCGAAGACTACGAAGTGGCCGCCGGCTATGTGCTGTCGTGCCAGGCATTCCCGGTCAGCGACAAGGTGGTACTGGATTTCGATCAGCTTTAAGGACACACCGCTCCCCTGTAGGAGCGAGCTTGCTCGCGAAGATCGTTAACGATGACGCGGGTAGCCTGAATCAACGCGGCGCCCTCAGGTTTTTCGCGAGCAAGCTCGCTCCTACAGGACGCAGGTTTAACCACAACAACAATAAAAAGGAGCACACCACCATGACCCCCGACGATATCGAGCGCATCCGTCGACATCCCGATTTCATCCAGTTGGTACGCCGCAAACAGAACCTGTACTGGTCGCTGTCGCTGATCATGCTGGTGATCTATTTCGGGTTTGTGCTGTTGGTGGCGTTCTCCCCGTCTACCCTCGGGCAGTCGTTGAGCGGCGGCGTGACCACCGTGGGCATGCTGGTGGGTGTGGTGATTGTGCTGCTGGCGTTCGCGCTGACCGGCTTTTATGTGTACCGCGCCAACCATGTGATCGACCCGCTGAACGACAAACTCAAGCAGGAGTGCACAGCATGAGCCGGCTGGTAGCGTGGTTTCTCCTGCCGCTGGCATTGGCCACGGACCTTGCAGTCGCCGCCGACGGCGCATCCCGGCCACTGAACTGGAACGCCATCGGCATGTTCCTGGTGTTCGTGCTGTTCACCCTCGGCGTGACTCGCTGGGCCGCCCTGCGCACCCGTTCCGCCAGCGACTTCTACACCGCCGGCGGCGGTATGAGCGGCTTCCAGAATGGCCTGGCGATTGCCGGCGACATGATCTCGGCGGCGTCATTCCTCGGCATCTCGGCGATGATGTTCCTCAACGGTTATGACGGCCTGCTCTACGCCCTGGGCGTGTTGGCCGGCTGGCCGATCATCCTGTTCCTGATCGCCGAGCGCCTGCGCAACCTGGGCAAGTACACGTTTGCCGATGTGGTGTCCTACCGCCTGGAGCAGACCCCGGTGCGCCTGACCTCGGCCTTCGGCACCCTGACCGTGGCGCTGATGTACCTGGTGGCGCAGATGGTGGGCGCCGGCAAGCTGATCGAGCTGCTGTTCGGCATCGACTACCTGTACGCGGTGATGCTGGTGGGCGTGCTGATGGTGTTCTACGTGACCTTCGGCGGCATGCTCGCCACCACCTGGGTGCAGATCATCAAGGCGGTGATGTTGCTGTTCGGCACCACCTTCATGGCGTTCATGGTGCTCAAGCACTTTGGTTTCAGCACCGAGGCGATGTTCGCCGGGGCCACCGCCGTGCACGCCAAGGGCAGCGCGATCATGGCGCCGGGCGGCTTGCTGTCGAACCCGATCGATGCGATTTCCCTGGGGCTGGGCATGATGTTCGGCACCGCCGGGTTGCCGCATATCCTGATGCGCTTCTTTACCGTCAGCGACGCCAAGGAAGCGCGCAAGAGCGTGTTCTACGCCACCGGTTTCATTGGCTACTTCTACCTGCTGCTGATCATCGTCGGCTTCGGCGCCATCGTCATGGTGGGTACTGACCCAAGCTTCCGGGATGCCAACGGCGCGATCATCGGCGGCGGCAACATGATCGCCGTGCACCTGGCACAGGCCGTGGGCGGCAACCTGTTCCTCGGGTTCATTTCGGCGGTGGCCTTCGCGACCATCCTGGCCGTGGTCGCCGGGCTGGCGTTGTCCGGCGCGTCGGCGGTGTCCCACGACCTGTATGCCTGCGTGATCCGCAAGGGCCAGGCCAGCGAGCAGCAGGAAATCCGCGTGTCGCGCATCGCCACGCTGTGCATCGGCGTGCTGGCGATCATCCTCGGCCTGCTGTTTGAGTCGCAGAACATCGCGTTCCTGTCCGGCCTGGTACTGGCAATCGCCGCCTCGGTGAATTTCCCGGTGCTGTTCCTCTCGATGTACTGGAAGGGCCTGACCACCCGTGGCGCGGTGACCGGCAGCCTGGCGGGACTGGTCTCGGCCATCGTGCTGCTGGTGCTGAGCCCGGCGGTGTGGGTCAACGTACTGCATTACGACAAGGCGCTGTTCCCCTATTCCAACCCTGCCCTGTTTTCCATGAGCCTGGCGTTTTTCAGCGCCTGGGTCTTTTCCGTCACCGACCGCTCGCCCCGCGCTGCCGTTGAACGCGGGCGTTACCTGGCGCAGTTCATTCGCTCCATGACCGGCATTGGTGCCGCAGGCGCCAGCAAACACTAACTCTCATTTTCCAACCCGGAGGAATCGTGATGTCTCACGCCCCTACCCTGCAAAGTTTTATCGCTGGCCGCTGGATCGGCCAACACGGCGCCCAGGTGCTGCGCAGCGCCATTGACGGCCACGAGCTGGCACGCACTCACGAGGAGCGCCCGGACTTCGCCGAAGCCATCGAACACGGGCGCCGCCAGGGTGTCAGCGGGCTGATGGCCCTGGATTTCCAGCAGCGGGCCCAGCGCCTCAAGGCCATCGCGCTGTACCTGAGCGAGCGCAAGGAACAGCTCTACGCCCTCTCCCACCACAGCGGCGCGACCCGTGCCGACAGCTGGATCGATATCGAAGGCGGCAACAGCACGCTGTTCACCTACGCCAGCCTGGGCTCGCGGGAGTTGCCGTCGGGCAATATCGTCCACGAAGGCCCGGCGATGCAGCTGAGCAAGCTCGGCAGCTTTGCCGGCACCCATATCCTGGTGCCTCGTGGCGGCCTGGTGGTGCACATCAACGCGTTCAACTTCCCGATCTGGGGCATGCTGGAAAAATTCGCCCCGAGTTTCCTGGCGGGCATGCCATGCATCGTCAAGCCGGCCAGCGCCACCAGCTACCTGACCGAAGCCGTGGTGCGCCTGATGGACGAATCCGGCCTGCTGCCACCCGGCAGCCTGCAACTGGTGATCGGCAGCACCGGCGACCTGCTCGACCGCCTGCAAGGCCAGGACGTGGTGACCTTCACCGGCTCCGCCGACACCGCCGCCAAGCTGCGGGTCAACCCGAACCTGATCCGCAACTCGGTGCCGTTCAACGCCGAGGCCGACTCGCTGAACTGCGCGATCCTCGCCCCGGACGTAAGCCCGGACGACGAAGAGTTCGAGCTGTTCATCAAGGAAGTCGCCCGGGAAATGACCACCAAGGCCGGGCAGAAATGCACCGCCATTCGCCGCGCCATCGTGCCGGCCAAACACATCGACGCCGTCGCCACCCGCCTGCGGGACCGCCTGAAAAAAGTTGTGGTGGGCGACCCGTCGGTGGAAGGCGTGCGCATGGGCGCACTGGCCTCCCACGACCAGCAGAAAGACGTGGCCGACCGCCTGGAAAGCCTGTTGCAGAGCAGCGACATGCTGTTCGGCGCCCGCGACGGCTTTGAACCCCGCGGTGAAAACGTCAGCCAGGGCGCGTTCTTCGCCCCGACCCTGCTGCAAGCCCGCGACCCGCATGCAGAAGGCGGCGCCCACGACATCGAGGCCTTCGGCCCGGTGAGCACGCTGATGGCCTACGACGACCTCGACGAAGCCCTGGCCCTGGCCGCACGCGGCAAAGGCAGCCTCGTCGCGAGCCTGATCACCAAAGACCCGCAGATCGCTGCCAAAGCCATCCCGGTGGCTGCCGCGTGGCACGGCCGCCTGCTGGTGCTCGACCGCGAATCCGCCGCCGAATCCACCGGCCACGGCTCGCCCCTGCCGCAACTCAAGCACGGCGGCCCGGGCCGCGCCGGTGGCGGCGAAGAACTCGGCGGCTTGCGCGCCGTGAAACACTACCTGCAACGCGCAGCGGTACAGGGCTCACCGACCATGCTGGCGGCGGTCACCGGCGAGTACGTACGCGGCGCCAAGGTCATCGAGACCGAAGTGCACCCGTTCCGCCGCTTCTTCCAGGACCTGCAGATTGGCGAATCGCTGCTGACCCACCGCCGCACCGTCACCGAGGCCGACCTGGTGAACTTCGGCTGCCTGTCGGGCGATCACTTCTACATGCACTTCGATGACATCGCAGCCAAGGAATCGCAATTCGGCAAACGCATTGCCCATGGTTACTTTGTGCTGTCGGCGGCGGCCGGGCTGTTTGTGTCCCCGGCACCGGGGCCGGTGCTGGCGAACTACGGGCTGGACACCCTGCGGTTTATCAACCCGGTGGGCATTGGCGACACCATCCAGGCGCGGCTGACCTGCAAGCGCAAGATCGACCAGGGCAAGAAGAGCCCCCAGGGCATTCCGCAAGGCGTGGTGGCGTGGGATGTGGAGGTGACCAACCAGTTGGGTGAGCTGGTGGCCAGTTATGACATCTTGACGTTGGTGGTCAAACGCGAGGAGTGAGTGCTGAGACCAATGTGGGAGCTGTCGAGCCCCAGCGAGGCTGCGATGGGATCACCGCGCCGTACCTGCCAGACCGCGGCGCCTGCATCGCAGCCTCGCTGGGGCTCGACAGCTCCCACAGTTGATCTCAGTTGATCCCAGTTGATCAGGAGCGTGTATTCGTATCCCGTGACGCCCTGCGTCACCACTGAACAGATTGATTTTTTATTCCGCACGACACACCTTAGCGAATCGTTTTTCTAAAAGGTGACGCCCGCAGTGTCCGATTTTCCGACTCTCAAAACCGAACGCCTGACCCTCAGAGAACTTACACAGGAGGATGCGGTGGGGTTGTTTGCGATTCATAGCGACGCTGAAGCAATGAAGTGGTTCGGTGCCGACCCAATCACCGAGCCTCATCAAGCGGAGCAACTGATCGAGCTGTTTGCCAGTTGGCGCACGTCACCCAATCCGGGGATTCGCTGGGGGATTGAAGACATAGCCACGGCAGCGCTGATCGGTACCTGTGGTTTCTTCAAATGGAATCGTATGTGGCGCAGTTGTGCCATCGGGTTTGAGATGGCGCAATCGGCACAGGGACAGGGGCTCATGAAGGAGGCGGTTTACGCCGCCCTTCGATGGGCGTTCCAGCACATGGAACTCAACAGGATCGAGGCGCTGGTTCATCCTGACAACGCTCGGTCACTGAACCTGCTTGAGAAAGCCGGGTTCGTGCGTGAAGGAACGTTGAGGCAGGCGGGTTACTGGAACGCAGCTCATCAAGACCTGGTTCAGCTTTCGCTGCTGCGTGGGGAGTGTGAGTACCTTTAGTGTCAGCGCGCGGTCCGGCGGTAAACCAGCGTATCGCGTACGCCGAAGTACTCGCAGCGCCGCGCGCCTTGAAGGGTTTCCACCCATTCAAACCCCGTTGCCTCAGCCAGTCGTTGACTGGATATGTTCGCCGAAGAAGTGGTCAGGCGCAGTGTGTGCCCGCTCAACTGCGAAACCAGAGCGGTCAATGCCTCCCTCATCAGCCCATGACCGGCGTGTGCCTGATTGCCCCAATAGCCAACTTCGTAGCTGTGAATATCATCGGCCAGCGGCAGCAGGCCGATACAGCCCACCAATGCTTGGGGATCGTCGCGAGATAACAGGAAATACCGTTTCTCCCCGACAGGCGCATCGAAGTCTTTTGCCGCGCGCTGCAGGCTTTCCTGCGTGTCCTCCAGCGTCCAGTGCGGCTTGCTCCATACGAGAAACTGGCGGTGCAGTGCGTAGCTGGCGTTCAAGGCATCGGCGAGTTTTTCAGCGAGCGCCACGTCGGGCGCAACCAGGGTCATCCGGTCAGTTTGCAGGGTTGTGGGCAGCGGCGCCTGCTGTTCAATGGTTTGCACCCACACGAATCCTTCGTCTTCACTGGGTGGCTCGAGCATGCTGAACACGCTTTTCAGCGCGTCCTCCGGCACCTTTTTGTCGGCATTGCGTTGGGCATTTCGCGATAACGCCAGCTCCAGCGGTGCGCTCACCAGGATGCCGATCACCGGGACTGCATAATCCCTCGCGATGGACAGCAGCTCCTGCCGATGACGCCGCGCCGGCAAAGCAGCATCGAAGACGATTGCGCCGTGCCCCAACCGCTCAAGGTTTTCCGCCACCCAGCGAGACTTGCCCGCCCCCTGCACGCCCATGACCACGTACACATGAGTGCCCTTTGCCGCCTGTGACAGCTCGTGCCTCAACCGCGCATACGCGAGCTGCCATGCCTGTCGATTTCGTTCAGGCGTGAATTCCCTGCCGAACTCGGTTTCCAGATAGTCGTCAGGGTTGATCACCAAGGGCAAGTCCATCGACCGATCCTCCATCAAAAAGGCACGTCACCCAAAATCGTCGCGCGGTGCATCACCCGCCTTTGCGGTCGGTAATCATCAATCGCGTAATGCTGGGTAATGCGGTTATCCCAGAACGCTACATCATTCGCCTTCCATCGCCAACGCACGGTGAATTCCGGACGGCTCACGTGGCTGAACAATAACCGCAACAACGCATCACTTTCCGCCGCCTCAAGCTCATTGATCCGCGTGGTAAAGCCTTCATTCACAAACAACGCCTTGCGCCCGGTGGCAGGATGCGTCCTGACCACCGGGTGTGACAGCGGCGGGTGATCCTTCCGGGCTTTTTCGTAGCGCGCCAATGCTTCGGGCGTGCTGCCGAAGCGCTCGGTGGGAAATGATTTGGTCAATTCGTGGGTGGCGGTCAGGCCGTCGAGCAGTTGCCTGACGGGGGCCGATAACCCTTCAAACGCAGCCACGCCATTGGCCCACAACGTATCCCCGCCGAACGCAGGCACTTGCCTGGCCGCCAACACGGAGCCCATCGCCGGTGCGGCGAGGAAGGTCACATCGGTGTGCCAGATGGCGTTGTCGCGGACATCGGTCACGGCGGTGTCGATCAGCAGCAGTTCCGGGTGCCGGTCAACGTGCGGGTAAATCGGATGCCGGTGCAAATCACCAAACCGCGCGGCAAATGCCACGTGCTGCCCGGGGGTAATGGCCTGGTTACGGAAGAACAACACCTGGTGCTGCAGCAGTGCTTGCTCCACCCAGTCGTGTTGTTGATCCGTCAGAGGCAGGGCCATATCCAGCCCCTCAACCTCCGCGCCGATGGTAGGGCCAAGGGGATGAAGCGTCAGGCCCATGATTATTCTCCGATGAACTTGTCGCTGACGAAGGCGGAATAGTCAGGCAGGACCTTTTCGATTTTTCCCTGCTCTTTCAGAAATTCGGCGGTCTTGCCGATTTCCCTGGCGGTGCCACCGGCGAGGTATTGCGCGCTTTTTTGTTCGGCGGCTGTCGGGAACGACGAGCCTTCGAGCAGCTCGGGAATGTCCGCAGCGTTGGCGCCTGTGAGTCGGGCGATGCTCTTCACGGGGGCAGAATCAGCGGTCCAGTCTTTTTTATGCGCGGCGTAATCGGCAATCGCCGCCAGGCTGACCCTGGCAAAATCGGCAACGACCTTCGGATTCTTTTCAGCGAAATCCTTGTGCGCTACCCACACCTCAAAGGTCGGGGCGCCCCAGTTGGAAACTTCGGCAGCATCCGTGAGGATCTGGCCGGTCTTACGGATTTCACCCAGGGCAGGCGACCAGGTAAACGCCCCGTCGATATCGCCACGGGCCCAGGCGGCGGTGATTTGTGCCGGTGTCAGGTTGACGATGTTGACTTTGCGCGGGTCCAGGTTCCAGTGCTTCAGCGCGCCCAGCAGGCTGTAATGGGAGGTCGACACAAAGGGCACGGCGATGGTTTTGCCGATCAGGTCATCAGGGGTCTTGATCCCGCTGCCGTCGCGAACCACCAGGGCCTCGGAACTGCGAATCTGCGCGCTGACAATGAACGCCACCAGCGGCATGTTTCGCGAAGCCGCCGCGGCCAACGGGCTGGAACCCAGGTTGCCGATCTGCACATCACCGGAAGCCATGGCGGCCAGGACGGCCGGGCCCGCGTCGAATCTGCGCCAATCGATCTTCTGGCCGATACCTTTTTCATATTCGCCATCGGCGATGGCGCGTTTGATCGGGTCGATGCCGTTGATGTAGCCGATGGTGAGGTCAGCGGATTGAGCGCTTAGGGAGAGGACAGCGAGGCCCACGGCCGAGAGGAGGTTGCGGGCCAGTTTCAGCGTGTTCATTTTTATAGATTCCTGAGCGGATAAGACTTGAACAGCGCGGACTCCGGCTCTCCAAGGGTCAACTCAGTTAGATGATATTGATCTATAAAAAATAAAATAAATAATTTTATGGAATTAGCTTAGAGCTTCTGCAGGAGCGATCAAGCTCGCTCCTGCAGGGTCATGTCACTCTTGAACATCCATGAACTCTTTGGCCCAGCTCACGTAGGTGTCGGGGAACGTGTAGGTGTGGGTCAGTTCGCTGGCGGTCAGGTTTGACGTGCTGCGCGTGAGGTTGCGCTGTTCGCGAAGGCTGTCGTAGGTGGCCTTGATCGAGGCGAAGTACGCGCCGTGCCCGGCAACCACAATCCGCACACCCAATTTGGCCAGGCGTTCGTTGTCATTGAGATGCGGGTTGGCGTAGGTCACCAGCATCAACGGGACCGTCAGGCCTTCGGCGATCTGTTCAAGGTGGTCGAAGTCACGGACACCCACCATGCAGATGCCGTCTGCACCAGCTTCTTGATACGCCTTGGTGCGATGGATAACGTCTTCCACTGGCAACACGGCGGCGTTGGTCCGGGCGATGATCGAAAGCTGCGGATCGACCCGTGCCTCCAGGGCCGCCTTGACCTTGCCCACGCCCTCTTCCGTGCTGATGAGGTCGGTGGATTTGCGCCCGAACTGCGCGGGCAGCAGGGTATCTTCAATGGTCAGCGCCGAGACGCCAGCACGCTCCAGTTCCTGGACGGTGCGCATCACGTTCAGTGCATTTCCGTAGCCGTGGTCGGCGTCGGCGATCACCGGAAGCTGCGCCACCCGGCCGATGCGGGTGGCCTGCTCGACGAACTCACTCAGGGTAATCAGCGCGAAGTCCGGTGCAGCCAGGACCTGTAATGACGCCACCGAGCCTCCCAGGATGCCGACTTCGAAGCCCAGGTCTGCAGCGATCCTGGCGGACATCGGGTCGAACACCGAGGCGGTGTGAAAGCAGTGTTGGGAGGCCAGCAGCTCGCGAAACGAGCGCCGTAGATCCTGGTGGGAAATTTTCGACATGTTCACTCCTCACTGTCGCCGTATACGCGGGAACGACCAGTGCCAATTCAAAAGTAAGGCTAGCGTATCACGCCGGAAAAAGATGGTTGATGACGTTTGAGAAACTTATACATCACGCTTGGCGGGGGGAAGCCCGCCGCCATTATTTCAACCGTCCCGCCTCACCCAGCCAGGTTGACGCGCCCTGTTGCAACCATTCGGTGGCGGCGGGATTGTGTTTGACCCGGCTATCCAGGAACGCCACACCCATGGCCTGAATCGCGGCCACCTGCTTGGGGTCCGGCGCCGGTTCGCCCGCCATCGGGCCGCCGCCGCCAGGTTTGGCGCCGTGCTTGTGCCCTCGACCCTTGGGCGCGTCGCCAGACGAAGCACTGCCCTTGTCGGCCTTTTTCGCCGGCCGGCTGAACAGCTCGCTCCCGGACAAGGTCTTGTGCGTCGCACTGTTCAACTCCAGCTGAACACTGCCCGCCGCTGTCACCGACTCGCCCAACACCTCTCGCTGACGGTAAGAGCTGACCCAGTTGAACGGGTCTTCATCCTGCTGGCCGGTCATCGACAGCACGGGCGCCGTTATCCGGGCAAACACGTCCGGCCGGGCATCGGCGTCCACATAAGGGCTGAGCAGCAACACCGCCTTGGGTTGAATCCCGACGCCCGGGGTGGCCCCGGGCTCCAGCGCCCCGGCGAGTGCTTCTGCGGTCTGCGCGCCAAAATCAAAGCCGGCCACCACCACCTGGTTCCAGTCGATGGCCGCCAGTTGCGCGTCGCCTTTGGCGGCCCGTGCCCGAACTTCGTTCAGGACTTTCTGCAAGGTCGACAGCCTGTCACGCAGGGCGGCGGCGGAGTAATGACTGCTCGCCATCCCACGAAAGTCACCATATACCGCCTGCTGCGAGGCAAAGATCGACTGATCATGGGCGGGCTCCTGAACCGACAGCACCGCATAACCGGCCTGCGCCCAAGCCTTGCGCCACGCCACCCCGCCCGAGGCCGGCTCACCCAAACCCGGCAAGTAGATAATCAGCGGCAGGCGCTCATGGGTCACCGGTGCCAGCCACGCAACGTTCACCGATTGCTTGTCGAGCTGCCAGGTCGCGCCCCAGCCGGACGTTTCATAATGGGACGGTTGATACGCGGTGCTCAGTTCCTTGTTGACCCGCTCGCTGAATTCGGCCCGCGGGTTTGGCGGATCGCCCGCACACCCCGCAATCAATCCCAGGCTGCCCACCAGGGCGCTCACCGCCAGCCAGTACCGAGGTTGAAGGTTCATTCGATTCACACCGCCGTTCAGTTCAAGGTAACTGGCAGCCTAACCGACCCGCCGGCGAACGCAGCACCCGCGCAGGTAAAGAATGGGTAAAGCGTGACGGCACGATGGCCCTCTTCGCGGGTCTTTGTTTTATCAAAGCCGGAAAAATTTCAAGGAGACGCCTGTGAGCATCAGAGACAATCCCGAGGACTATCAGGATCTCAAGCGGGCCGTCGGTTTGCTGGAGTCACCCTCCCTGACGGCCAGGCTGTCCGGCATGATCGGCTCCCCGATTGAAAGCGCGGTAAAGGCATTGCCGGGGGTGGTTTCCAAACAGATCAATGGCGCGGTGGCGGCAGCGCTGCATTCATCCGCCGGCGCGGCGCTGAAAAGCCTGGACAACAGTCCGAGAAAACCGGCCTCGACCCGGCTGCACAAGGCTTTTGCGGCCACCTCGGGCGCCATCGGCGGGGCCTTCGGTTTCGCGGCGCTGTTTATCGAGCTGCCGATCTCCACCACCATCATGATGCGCGCGGTCGCCGACGTGGCGCGCAGCGAGGGTTTCGACCTGGGCGACTTTTCGACCAAACAAGCCTGCATCGAGGTGTTTGCCATGGGTGGCACCAGCCAGGCCGACGATGCAACGGAGACCGGTTACTACATGACCCGCAGCTTCACCACCCAGGCCATGCAACAACTGTCCAAGGAACTGGCGGGGATCGCCGCCAAGCAGGGCTCCAAGGCCATCAGCAGCTTGTCCCCGGGCCAAGCCGGGAAATGGCTGGCGATCCTCATCGATAAAGTCGCGACACGTTTTGGCTTTACCATTTCCAGCAAGTTCGCAGCCCAGGCCGTTCCGGTGATGGGCGCCTTTACCGGGGCGACGATCAATACGCTGTTCACCCACTTCTACCAGGACATGGCGCGGGGGCACTTCATCGTGAAACGGCTGGAAGAGAAATATGGTTTTGAGCCCATCAAGGATGCGTACATGGCCATCAAGGCGGCGCCCCGGGTGAACTAAAAGCGCGGAAATGCCGGAAAAATTTTTAATGCCGTGCATCCACTTCGCTGCCCCGCGCGTACATTCATCCGCAGGGCGCAAGAATTAGGGAGATACGCAGGAAGAGATCACCCGGACGCCATACCCTTGAGCTATCTGATGAATAGAAAAACAACATCATAATGATGGCACTGTCTGATACCTTGTTGTACGAACATAACCACTTTGAGGATTGTCATGGGCGAAGGCGCTCCTATTCCGCCGAATGAAATTGAACGGCTAAAAGAGGTCGCGAAATTTTGTCCAACCGACAGCGATAGTGATGATGTATTTGAAAAGATCGTCGAGATGGCGTCTGCCTATTACAACGCCCCCATCGCACTGATTTCAATTGTCGATAAACACCGGCAATGGTTCAGGGCACGGGTGGGAATTACAGAAACGCAGACACCGCGAGAAGTGTCTTTTTGCGCCTACTCTACCCTGGACAACGCCCTGCTGGAGGTGTCGGACGCAACGCTGGATGCCCGCTTCAAAGACAATCCCCTGGTCACGGGGCCGCCGCATATTCGTTATTACGCGGGCGCGCCATTGATCACGGAGGATGGCTTTACCCTGGGAAGTCTCTGCATCATTGATACCGTCCCCCGCCCTCCCATGAGCGAGCGTGACAGTGCAATGCTCAACGACTTTGCCGAGCTGGTCATGATGCGCATACAGGGCATGCGGTCCCGCAACTTCGTAGACCAACCGACTGGGCTATTCAATCGACTCAGGCTTGAGGAAGATATACGTCAAGCGCTTAAGCTTGAAAACGCGTGCCATGTGTACGCAGTTGACATTATTTCGCCAAAGTTTCTCAACGATATTGTAAAGGCCCTGGGCTACAGCTTTGCCGGAGACCTGGTTCTGGCGATCAAATCTCGCCTGCAAAACCTGTTACCCGCGCAGTGCCTGCTTTACAAAATCAGCCCGACGCGGTTTGGCTTCATCCTTGAGGAGAATCAAACCACCGAGCACATCTGCGAAAGTATTCTCAAGGACTTCAAAAAGCCTGTTGAATGCCACGGCATCCCCATCCTCATGCAAGTCGGGATTGGCGTGCTGCCCATTCACCACTCCGGCCAGCAAGACTGGCTGCGCCTGCTGGTGAGTGCGGCAGATGAGGCGCGTGACCGCAAGCTGGGCTGGTCTCTTTATGAACCCCAGTTTGATGCAGCTCAACAACGCGCGTTCATGTTGCTGAGTTCGTTGCCGGAAGCGGTCAGCTGCGACAAACAGTTCAGCCTGGTGTATCAGCCCAAAGTCAAACTGCCCTCGGGAAGCTGTGATTCGGTAGAGGCATTGCTACGCTGGACCCATCCGTTGCTTGGCCCCATCAGCCCTGCCGAGTTCATCCCCCTGGCCGAAAAAACCGCGTTGATACCGTCCGTTGGATTATGGGTGCTCAACGCAATCATCCGGCAAGCCGCAGCCTGGAAAGCACAAGGCGTGCGCCTGCGAATAGCGATGAACATTACCGTCAGCGATCTGGAAAGCTCCGAGTTCGTGGACGCGATGATTCATGAGCTTCACCGGCATGACCTTGACCCTGCCGACTTTGAACTTGAGTTTACCGAAAGCATGTTGATGACCAACCCTGAGGAAGTCATCCGGCAACTGCAGCGCGTTCGGCAGATTGGCATAGAGGTCGCGGTTGATGATTTCGGCACGGGCTACAGTAACTGGGCGTACCTGAAGGAACTGCCGGCCACTACCGTCAAGCTGGATCAATCATTGATCAGCGGGCTGGGCAGCAATCAAAATGACAAGCAGTTGGTTAAAACCCTGATAGGCCTGGCGAAAGGGCTCGGCTACCGAGTCGTTGCCGAAGGCGTAGAAAACCAGGAAATCCTCGACCTCTTGATACAGTGGGGATGTTCCGAAGCGCAGGGCTACCTGATAGCAAAGCCCATGACCGCAACGGACCTGGAAACCTGGATAAGCCCAGGCCGCTAGCGAACAGGCCCACAGCGTGGGCCTGTAAACGTCAGGCGCCAGTGTCAGGCCAGTTCAAAGCGATCCAGGTTCATCACCTTGGTCCAGGCCGCCACGAAGTCCTCGACGAACTTCTCCTCGGCGTCGGCACTGCCATAGACTTCGGACAGCGCCCTCAACTGGGCATGCGAACCGAACACCAGGTCGACCCGGGTGCCCGTCCACTTGATGGCACCGGTCTTGCGGTCATGCGCCTCAAAGGTATCGTGGCTGCCGGTGACTGGCTTCCATTCAACGCCCATGTCCAGCAGGTTCCTGAAGAAGTCATTGGTCAGGGTTCCCGGGCGCTCGGTGAACACCCCGTGCTTGCTTTCCCCGACATTGATACCCAAGACCCGCAGTCCGCCCAACAGCACCGTCATTTCGGGTGCGGTCAATGTCAGCAGTTGCGCCTTGTCGATCAGCAACGCTTCGGCCGACACCTTGTAGTGCCCCTTCTGGTAGTTGCGAAAGCCATCGGCGACCGGTTCAAGGAAACCGAACGACTCGACATCCGTCTGCTCCTGGGAAGCATCCGTGCGCCCTGCCGTGAAAGGCACCGTGGTCTGGCGGCCGGCATTTTTGGCCGCCCGCTCAACCCCCACGCTGCCCGCCAGCACGATCAGATCGGCCAGGGAAATCCTTTTGCCTCCCGTCTGTGCGGCATTGAAGTCGCCCTGAATAGCTTCGAGACGCTTCAGTACGCCCGACAGTTGCTCAGGCTGGTTGACCGCCCAGTCCTTCTGCGGAGCCAGGCGCAGGCGCCCGCCATTGGCTCCCCCGCGTTTATCGGAGCCGCGGAAGGTGGACGCCGCTGCCCATGCCGTCGAAACCAGCTGCGAGACCGTCAGCCCCGCGGCGAGAATCTTTTGCTTGAGCGCCGCCACATCCTGCTCATCCACCAGTGGATGATCGACCGCAGGAATCGGGTCCTGCCACAGCAACTCTTCCGCGGGGGTTTCCGGGCCGAGATAACGCGCAAGCGGGCCCATGTCGCGGTGGGTAAGTTTGAACCAGGCACGGGCAAAGGCGTCTGCCAGTTGGTCCGGGTTGGCCAGGAAACGTCGGGAGATCTGTTCGTACGCCGGATCGAAACGCAGCGCCAGGTCCGAGGTCAGCATGCTCGGCGCATGCCGCCTGCCGGCGTCATGGGCATCCGGAACCTTGCCGGCGCCGGCACCGTTCTTCGGCGTCCACTGGTGGGCGCCCGCTGGGCTCCTGGTCAGTTCCCATTCAAAGCCGAAGAGGTTTTCGAGGTACTCATTGCTCCATCTTGTCGGCGTCGAAGTCCAGGTCACCTCCAGCCCGCTGGTGATGGTGTCACCGCCCTTGCCACTGCCGAAGCTGTTTTTCCAGCCCAGCCCCTGCTCTTCCAGGCCAGCCGCTTCCGGTTCCGGGCCGACGTTATCCGCCGGACCTGCGCCGTGGGTCTTGCCGAAGGCGTGACCGCCGGCGATCAGGGCTACGGTCTCTTCGTCATTCATCGCCATGCGACCGAAGGTTTCACGGATATCCTTCGCCGAGGCGACCGGATCCGGAACACCTTCAGGCCCTTCCGGGTTCACGTAGATCAAGCCCATCTGCACAGCGGCGAGGGGATTTTCCAGGTTGCGCTCACCGCCCCCGGTGCGGCTTTCTTCGTTGCCATGGTTCTGCGGTTCAGCCACCAACGGACCATCACCCGGCTGCTGCATTTTCTTTTGCACGCCGTAACGCTCTTCTCCCCCCAGCCACGTGGTCTCGGCGCCCCAGTAAACGTCCTCGTCCGGCTCCCAGACATCCGGGCGACCACCGGAGAACCCGAAGGTCTTGAACCCCATCGACTCCAGCGCAACGTTACCGGTGAGTACGATCAAATCGGCCCAGGAAATCCGCCGGCCGTACTTTTGCTTGACCGGCCAGATCAGGCGACGCGCCTTATCCAGGCTGACGTTGTCAGGCCAGCTGTTGAGCGGTGCAAAGCGCTGCTGACCGGAACCGGCACCGCCGCGACCGTCGGCGGTACGGTAGGTCCCGGCGCTGTGCCAGGCCATGCGAATGAACAGCGGGCCGTAATGGCCAAAGTCCGCAGGCCACCAGTCCTGGGATTGCGTCATGACATCGCGCAAATCCTGCTTGACCGCTTCGAAGTCAAGGCTCTTGAACGCCTTGGCGTAATCGAAGCCCTGACCCATGGGGTCGCTGAGGGAGGAATGCTGATGCAGGATCTTCAGGTTCAGTTGCTGGGGCCACCAGTCTCGGTTCGTGGTGCCGCCACCCGCAGCGTGGTTGAAAGGGCATTTCGATTCAGTTGACATGCTTGGCACACCTTTTAGTGACGTTTTCAAAGATTAGCCTCGTTCGCAGAAAACTCTAATAGCTGCAACGTTATCCCCTGATAGACCTGTTCTTGGGATTGAAAGCCGTCCTGGGGCCCCGCCCTGCATAAGAGCCACTGGGATCTCAAGACCAGAAAAAGCCATCCGCTCGACCTTTTATCGCGCGAACCCATCTTCAGTTTGCTTGCAGCTCTTGCGCTTGCGGTATTATGGTATACCATCATACATAAACCAATCAGCACCCAGGTGGAGCAGCCATGAGTTTTGAAATCCGCAAGATCGTCAGCTATGTAGAAGAAACCTTTATTGAAGGCGGCAAGGCCTCCGACACGCCAGTGACTATGGTGGGCCTGGCTGTCGTCCTGAAAAACCCGTGGCTGGGTCGCGGTTTTGTCGAAGACCTGAAACCGGAAATCCGTGCCAACTGCTCGGATCTCGGCGCACTGATGGTGGAGCGCCTGATTGGCATTATCGGTGGTGCAGACAACATCGAAGCCTATGGCAAGGCCGCCGTGGTCGGTGCCGACGGTGAAATCGAACACGCCTCGGCAATCATCCATACCCTGCGCTTTGGCAACCACTACCGCGAAGCGGTCAAGGCCAAGAGCTACCTGAGTTTTACCAACAAGCGCGGTGGCCCGGGCACATCGATTCAAATCCCGATGATGCACAAGGATGACGAAGGGCTGCGCTCGCACTACATCACCTTGGAAATGCAGATAGAAGATTCCCCGCGTGCCGACGAGATCGTGGTGGTCCTTGGGTGCGCCGACGGCGGCCGCCTGCACCCACGCATCGGCAACCGTTACATCGACCTGGAAGAGCTGGCAGCCGAGAAAGCCCAGTAAGCAAGACCGGTCACCCAAACAAAAAATATGCAGGAGCGCTCCATGATTCAGCTCACCGCTGATCGCACCCCGGCTGGCACCAGTTATCTGGCGACCGGCCAAGGCCAGCCTGTGGTTTTGATCCACGGCGTGGGCCTGAATAAAGAAATGTGGGGCGGGCAAGTCGTTGGCCTGGCCACGAATTATCGCGTGATCACCTATGACATGCTGGGCCATGGCGCCAGCCCACGCCCGGCTGCCGGCACCCCGCTGCTGGGGTATGCCGACCAGTTGCTGGAACTGCTCGACCACCTGCAACTGCCTCAGGCAACGGTGATCGGGTTTTCCATGGGCGGCCTGGTTGCGCGGGCGTTTGCCTTGCATTACCCCGAACGCCTGCAAGGCCTGGTGGTGCTCAACAGTGTGTTCAACCGCAGCGCCGAACAGCGTGCCGGGGTGATCGCACGCACTGCCCAGGCCGCCGAGCATGGCCCGGATGCGAATGCCGAAGCCGCGCTGTCACGCTGGTTCAGCCGCGAGTACCAGGCAGCCAACCCGGCGCAGATCGCTGCGCTGCGTGAAACCCTGGCGGGCAACGACCCCCAGGGCTACCTCACCACGTACGAGCTGTTCGCGACCCAGGACATGTACCGCGCCGACGACCTCAAGGGTTTGCGCGCGCCGACCCTGGTCGCCACCGGTGAACTCGACCCGGGCTCGACCCCGGAGATGGCCCGGCAACTGGCCGATCGCATTCCCGGTGCGACGGTTGCAGTGCTGGCCGAGCAACGGCATATGATGCCAGTGGAATCGCCGCGGCTGGTCAACCAACTGCTGCTGGGCTTTCTTGACACGGTGTACACCCAAAAAAATCCAATAAAGGGGATCGTTGCATGACACTCGCACGCTTCCAGATGTGCATCGGCGGTGAATGGGTCGATGCCCTGTCCGGCAAGACTTTCGACAGCCTCAACCCGGCCCTGGCCGAACCCTGGGCGCAACTGCCCGACGCCGACGAGACGGATGTGGAGCGCGCCGTGCAGGCCGCGCAAAGCGCCTTCGACAGCCCGGCCTGGCGTGGCCTCACCGCTACCGCGCGGGGCAAACTGCTGCGCCGCCTGGGAGATTTGATTGCCGAAAACAAGGAACAACTGGCACAGCTCGAAAGCCGCGACAATGGCAAGCTGATCCGCGAGACACGCGGTCAGGTCAGTTACCTGCCGGAGTTCTTCCATTACACGGCAGGCCTGGCCGACAAGCTTGAGGGCGGCACCCTGCCGCTGGACAAGCCGGACCTCTTCGCCTACACCGTGCACGAAGCCATGGGCGTGGTGGCCGCGATCATTCCATGGAACAGCCCGCTGTACTTGACCGCGATCAAACTCGCGCCGGCCCTGGCAGCGGGTAATACCATCGTGATCAAACCGTCGGAGCACGCCTCGGCGACCATCCTCGAACTGGCGCGCCTGGCCCTGGAGGCTGGCATTCCGCCGGGCGTGGTCAATGTGGTGACTGGCTACGGCCCAAGCACCGGCGCCGCCCTCACCCGCCACCCTTTGGTGCGCAAGATCGCCTTTACCGGCGGCGCAGCCACGGCGCGGCACGTAGTACGCAGCAGCGCCGAGAACTTCGCCAAGCTGTCGCTGGAACTGGGCGGCAAGTCACCGAACATCATCTTTGCCGATGCCGACCTCGACAGCGCCATCAATGGTGCGATTGCCGGGATATACGCGGCGTCGGGGCAAAGCTGTGTGTCTGGCTCGCGCCTGCTGGTGCAGGATGAAATCTACGACGAATTCGTCGAGCGCCTGGTAGAGCGCGCCAAACGCATTCGCATCGGCAACCCGCAGGACGACGCCAGTGAAATGGGCCCCATGGCCACCGCACAGCAACTGGCCGTGGTCGAAGGCCTGGTGGCGGATGCCATCGCTGAAGGTGCGCGCCTGCGTACCGGTGGCAAGCGTCCGCAGAACCTGGGCGAAGGCTGGTTCTATGAGCCGACCCTGTTCGAGTGCGACCGCAACTCGATGAAGATCATGCAGGAAGAAGTGTTCGGCCCGGTGGCCTCGGTCATCCGTTTCAAGGACGAAGCCGAAGCCCTGGCCATCGCCAACGACTCTCAGTTCGGCCTCGCCGCCGGCATCTGGACCCGCGACCTCGGTCGTGCCCACCGCCTGGCCCGCGACGTGCGTTCGGGGATTATCTGGGTCAACACCTACCGCGCCGTCTCGGCCATGGCGCCCATTGGCGGCTTCAAGAACAGCGGCTATGGACGTGAAAGTGGCATCGATTCGGTACTGGCTTACACCGAGCTGAAGACGGTGTGGATCAACCTTTCCCAGGCGCCCATGCCTGATCCTTTTGTGATGCGTTAAGAGACCCCGACCATGATCGAACCCGGCATTTACAAAGACGTCATGAGTTCATTCCCGTCCGGGGTGACGGTCGTCACTACCCTCGACCCGGATGGCGGCATCGTCGGCATCACCGCCAGCGCATTCAGTGCGCTGTCGATCGACCCGGCACTGGTCCTGTTCTGCCCCAACTATGCATCGGACACCTATCCGATCCTGCGCGACAGCAAGCGCTTTGCGATTCATTTGCTGTCCGCCGACCAGACCGCCGAAGCCTATGCCTTTGCCAGCAAGGGCAAGGAAAAGGCCAAGGGCATCGAGTGGCACTTGAGCGAACTGGGCAATCCGCTGCTGGCCAAGGCCACGGCGATCATCGAGTGCGAGTTGTGGCGCGAATACGACGGTGGCGATCACGCGATCATCGTCGGAGCGGTGAAAAACCTGATCCTGCCCGAGCAACCGGTCACACCGATGATCTACCACAAGGGCAAGCTGGGCCCGCTGCCCACCCTGGCCTGAGGAGCTGATTGATGAGCGACGACAAGTACCAACGGGGCCTGAAAATCCGTACGCAAGTGCTGGGCGAAGCCTATGTGCAACGTTCGATCGAGAACGCCGACGACTTCACTCGCCCCCTGCAGGAGATGGTCACCGAATACTGCTGGGGCCATGTGTGGGGCCGTGAGGGTTTGTCGCTTAAAGAACGCAGCATGATAAACTTGGCGATGATTTCGGCCCTCAATCGGCCCCATGAACTCAAGCTGCACGTGCGCGGCGCCTTGCGTAACGGGCTGAGTCGTGAACAAATACGCGAAATTCTGCTTCAGGTCGGCATTTATTGCGGGGTTCCCGCCGCCGTGGACAGTTTCCGACTGGCCCGTGAAGCCTTCGCCGAAACCGACGCCGAGGCCTCCAGTTAACCGCAACATTCAGAGCAGCCCCCATGAAACGCCTGCCACTCGACGACAGCTTCAAGGTCAATCACAACCCGGTCACCCTGCGCGAAATCGTGCTGGCAAAACTGCGCAGCGCCATCATGAACTTCCAACTGCTGCCGGGTGACCGCCTGGTGGAACGCGACCTTTGCGACCGCCTCGGCGTCAGCCGCACCTCGGTGCGCGAAGCCTTGCGCCACCTGGAGTCCGAAGGCCTGGTGGAGTTCGCCGATGCCAAGGGCCCGCAAGTGGCGATCATCACCCTGGCCGATGCCGTCGACATCTATGAACTGCGTTGCGTGCTCGAAGGCTTGATCGTGCAGTTGTTCACCCTGCGCGCCAAGGCCAAGGACATCAAGGCACTGGAAAAAGCCCTCGAGGAAAACCGCAAGGCCCTCAAGGACGGTGAGCTGCAACAGGTCATTGATTCGGTACAAGGATTCTACGACGTGTTGCTCGAAGGCTCCGGCAACCACGTGGCGGCCACCCAACTGCGTCAGTTGCAGGCACGTATCAGCTACTTGCGCGCGACCTCGGTATCCCAGGAAAACCGTCGCGGTACCAGCAACCAGGAAATGGAGCGTATGGTCCAGGCGATCAAGAGCGGCGACCCGCTCGCCGCCCACCAGGCCTGTGTCGACCACGTGCGCGCCGCCGCCGCCGTGGCCCTGGATTACCTCAAGCGCAAGCAGGAAGAGACCGGCAAGATCCCCGAGATCACACTGCCCATCGCCCTCAAAGAACCGCGCATAGGTCACTGACCATGCCCAGCCCCAGTTTTTGCCCGACATGTGGCAGCAGTGACCTCGGTCACCAGCTGCCACCGGGTGATACCCATGAGCGCCTGATGTGCCGGGGCTGCGGCTACATCCACTACATCAACCCGAAGATTATCGCCGGCTGCATCATCGAGCAGGACGGCAAATATCTGCTTTGCCAGCGGGCCATCCCGCCGCGTCCTGGCACCTGGACGCTGCCGGCCGGCTTCATGGAAGGTGGCGAAACCACTGAACAGGCCGCACTACGCGAAGTCTGGGAAGAAAGCGGCGTACGCGCGGAGATCCTCTCGCCCTACTCGATTTTCAGCGTGCCGAAGATCAGCGAGGTGTACATCATCTTCCGCGCCATCGCGCTGCAGATCACCGGCCAGTTCGGGCCGGAGACCCTCGACTACAAGTTCTTCGCGCCCGAGGACATTCCCTGGGACAGCATCTACTACCCGGCGATCCGGCAGATCCTCGAGCGTTATATCGAGGAACGCCAGGCTGGGGTGTATGGCATCTACATCGGTAACGACGACAGCGGCAAGATTCACTTCATCCGCTGATCGTCAGACCCGACACGGATCAAAAATGTGGTGTATGCCTGATACCCCTAAGGCACCAGCCCTTCCACGATGATGATCTGCGCCTCGCCCGCCCCTTCACGACGCGCCTTTGCCTCCTGATACTCCGCAGACTCATAACAGGCCAGCGCCTGCTCGTAGCTGTCGAACTCGATCACCACATTACGTTGCCTGGCAGGCCCGCCTTCCATCGCGGCGCTGCGCCCGCCCCTGGCCAGGAAGCGCCCGCCAAACTTCGCGAAGGCCGCAGGCGCGCGCTGGGTGTACTGCGTGTACTGCTCTGCATCGGACACATTTACATGGGCAATCCAGTAAGCCTTCATCGTGACATCCTCTTGCTTGGTTTTGTGGTATACCATAATACATACAACCAATAAATCGAGCAGCCACCATGTCTTTCAACAACATCGCAGACATCATCGAAGACTACCGCCAAGGCAAAATGGTGCTCCTGGTGGACGACGAGGATCGGGAGAACGAAGGCGACCTGTTGCTGCCCGCGGTGTGCTGCACCGCCGAGACTATCAGCTTCATGGCCCGGGAAGCGCGTGGCCTGATTTGCCTGACCCTCACCGACGAACACTGCCAGCGCCTCGGCCTGCAGCAGATGGTGCCGAGCAATGGCAGCGTGTTCAGCACCGCGTTTACCGTGTCCATCGAAGCCGCCACCGGCGTGACCACCGGCATCTCCGCCGCCGACCGGGCGCGCACGGTGGCCGCGGCCGTGAATGCCGATGCGGGGCCGGCCGACATCGTGCAACCGGGGCATATTTTCCCGTTGCGCGCCAAGGATGGTGGCGTGTTGACGCGCGCCGGGCACACCGAAGCCGGTTGCGACCTGGCGCGCCTGGCCGGGCACACACCAGCCTCGGTGATCGTCGAAGTGATGAACGATGACGGCACCATGGCACGTCGCCCTGACCTTGAGGTGTTCGCGCACAAGCATGGGATCAAGATCGGCACCATCGCCGATCTGATCCACTACCGCCTCAGTACCGAGCGCACCGTAGTGCGCATCGGCGAGCGCGACCTGCCCACAGTGCACGGCACGTTCCGCCTGATCACCTTTGAGGACCGCATTGATGGCGGCGTGCACATGGCGATGGTCATGGGGCAGTTACACCGCGACACGCCCGCCCTGGTGCGCGTGCACGTGATCGACCCGCTGCGCGACCTGGTGGGCGCCGAGTATAGCGGCCCCTCCAACTGGACCTTATGGGCCGCCCTGCAACGCGTCGCCGCAGAAGGCAGCGGCGTGGTGGTGGTGCTGGCCAATCATGAATCCTCCCAGGCCCTGCTCGAACGCGTCCCGCAGTTGACCCAGACGCCGCGCCAGTTCAGCCGTTCGCAGTCGCGGATCTATTCGGAAGTCGGCACCGGCGCGCAGATATTGCAGGACCTTGGCGTCTGCAAGCTGCGCCACCTTGGCCCTCCGCTGAAATACGCCGGGCTGACAGGCTACGACCTGGAGGTGGTGGAAAGCATTCCGTTCACCGAATGACGGATAACCGGTAAGGCAAAGTGCTTGCACAAAGCTTGGAATACCATAATATGATATTCCATCGACCGAGTACTTTTGCCAAGTGCGCATGCCAGGGATAGCGCCAGTAACAAGCCTTGGTACGGTCGACTTTTGAGGCTTCGCAATAGAGGCTTCGAGAGACCTACTGCTCCCGATAGGCGGGCATTACCAGGCCCGCTCAATAACAAAACAAATGAGGGCGTGAAAATGGTGTTGAACAAACGTGCAACCGCGATGCTGTTCGCGGGTTTGCTGGCCACGGCCACTCACGCGGCCCTGGCGGCCGAAAGCGTCAATTTCGTGAGCTGGGGCGGTAGCACCCAGGATGCGCAAAAGCAGGCGTGGGCCGATCCTTTCAGCAAGGCCAGCGGGATCACTGTGGTGCAGGACGGTCCCACCGACTATGGCAAGCTCAAGGCCATGGTCGAGAGCGGCAACGTGCAGTGGGACGTGGTAGACGTGGAGGCTGACTTCGCCTTGCGCGCCGCCGCTGAAGGGCTGCTCGAACCCCTGGATTTTTCGGTGATCCAGCGCGACAAGATCGACCCGCGGTTTGTCTCCGACCATGGCGTCGGCTCGTTTTTCTTCTCCTTCGTACTCGGCTACAACGAGGGCAAGCTCGGCGCTGGCAAGCCACAGGACTGGGCCGCGCTGTTCGACACCAAAACCTACCCCGGCAAACGTGCCCTCTACAAATGGCCAAGCCCTGGCGTGCTCGAACTGGCGCTGCTGGCTGACGGCGTTCCCGCCGACAAGCTCTACCCCCTGGACCTGGACCGCGCCTTCAAGAAACTCGACACCATCAAGAAAGACATCGTCTGGTGGGGCGGCGGCGCACAGTCCCAGCAACTGCTGGCCTCGGGCGAAGTCAGCATGGGTCAGTTCTGGAACGGCCGCATTCATGCCCTGCAGGAAGATGGCGCACCCGTAGGCGTAAGCTGGAAACAGAATCTGGTGATGGCGGACATCCTGGTCGTGCCTAAAGGCAGCAAAAACAAAGGCGCGGCGATGAAGTTCCTGGCCAGTGCCAGCAGCGCCAAGGGCCAGGCCGACTTCTCTAACCTGACCGCTTATGCACCGGTGAACATCGACAGTGTGCAGCGCCTGGACTCAGTGCTGGCGCCCAACCTGCCGACGGCGTATGCCAAGGACCAGATCACCCTCGATTTCGCCTACTGGGCCAAGAACGGTCCGGCCATTGCGACACGGTGGAATGAATGGCTAGTCAAATGAAAATGACGGCAACCACGCCGACCGGGAGCGCCCTCGGCGTTGCTGGCGCAGTTTCCTGCAAACCAGGTGCGCCATCCCTGGCGCAGCGCTGGCGGGGGTCGAGCAACCTGATCCCGGCGCTGCTGTTCCTCGGCCTGTTCTTCCTCGCGCCGCTGATCGGCCTGTTGCTGCGCGGCGTGCTGGAGCCCGTACCGGGCCTTGGCAACTATGAGCAACTGTTCGCTAACTCGGCATACGCCCGGGTACTGCTCAATACCTTTTCGGTGGCCGGCCTGGTGACCCTGTTCAGCCTGTTGCTGGGCTTCCCGCTGGCCTGGGTGATTACCCTGGTACCACGCGGCTGGGGGCGCTGGATCCTGAACATCGTGCTGCTGTCGATGTGGACCAGCCTGCTCGCCCGCACCTATTCATGGCTGGTATTGCTGCAAGCCTCCGGGGTGATCAACAAGGCACTGATGGCGATGGGCATCATCGACCAGCCGCTGGAGATGGTGCACAACCTGACCGGCGTGGTGATCGGTATGAGCTACATCATGATCCCGTTCATTGTGCTGCCATTGCAGGCAACCATGCAGGCCATCGACCCGATGATCCTGCAGGCCGGCTCCATCTGCGGTGCCAGCCCTTGGACCAACTTCTTCCGGGTGTTCCTGCCGCTGTGCCGACCGGGGTTGTTTTCCGGCGGCTTGATGGTGTTTGTGATGTCCCTCGGTTACTACGTCACCCCGGCGCTGCTCGGCGGCGCGCAGAACATGATGCTGCCTGAGTTCATCATCCAGCAGGTGCAGTCGTTCCTCAACTGGGGCCTGGCGAGTGCCGGCGCCGCATTGCTGATCTTTATCACGCTGGTGCTGTTCTACTTCTACCTGAAGCTTCAGCCGGAATCCCCGGTTGGCGCCAGCAACGCGAGGTAAGCCGTCATGCTCCTGACTTCCAATGCCATGAGCCGCAGGATGCGCCTGGGCCTCTACACCACCACCGGCATGATTGGCCTGTTCTTGCTGTTGCCGATCGTGTTCATCGTGTTGCTGTCGTTCGGCTCGTCCCAATGGCTGGTGTTCCCGCCACCGGGCTGGACGCTGAAATGGTACGGCCAGTTCTTCTCCAATGCCGACTGGATGAACGCGGCGGTAGCGAGCCTCAAGGTTGCGGTACTGACCACCGTGTTCGCCGTGGCGCTGGGCCTGCCCACCGCATTTGCCCTGGTGCGTGGGCGATTTCCTGGCCGCGAGTTGCTCTACGGCCTGTTCACCCTGCCGATGATCGTGCCGTTGGTGATCATCGCGGTGGCGGTGTACGCACTGTTCCTCAAGCTCGGCTATACCGGCACGATGTTCGCCTTTGTAGTGAGCCATGTGATTGTCGCGCTGCCGTTCACCATTATCTCGATCATCAACTCGCTGAAGCTGTTCGACCAATCGATTGAAGATGCGGCGGTGATCTGCGGTGCATCGCGCCTGCAGGCCGTATTCAAGGTGACATTCCCGGCGATTCGCCCGGGAATGGTGGCCGGCGCGTTGTTCGCCTTTCTCGTCTCATGGGACGAAGTGGTGCTCAGCGTGATGATGGCCAGCCCGACCCTGCAAACCCTTCCCGTAAAAATGTGGACCACCCTGCGCCAGGACCTGACGCCTGTGATTGCCGTCGCCTCGACGTTGCTGATCGGCCTCTCGGTGCTCGTCATGGTCATCGCCGCCGCCCTTCGCCGGCGCACAGAAACCCGCGCTTGAGCGCCCAGGAGCAAGACATGAGTGCAGTGATCCAAGATACCGCGCAAAACCATGGCCAACCCCTGGTCAGCTTGCGCAACCTGAACAAGTACTACGGTGAATTTGCCGCCGTGGATAACATCTCGCTGGACATCAAGGACGGCGAATTCCTGACCTTCCTCGGCTCCAGCGGCTCTGGCAAAAGCACCACCCTGTCGATGCTCGCAGGCTTTGAAACGCCAAGCAGCGGCGAGATCCTGGTGAGCGGCCAATCCCTGGTCAATGTGCCGCCGCACAAACGCGACATCGGCATGGTGTTCCAACGTTACTCGCTGTTCCCGCATTTGTCGGTGCGCGACAACATCGCCTTCCCCCTGGCGATTCGCAAACTGGCCAGCGCCGAGCGCGAGAAGCGCGTCGACGCCATGCTCAAGCTGGTGCAGCTTGAGCAATTTGCCCATCGCCGCCCTTCGCAACTCTCCGGCGGCCAGCAGCAACGCGTCGCCATCGCGCGGGCGCTGGTGTACGAGCCGCGCATCCTGCTGATGGACGAACCCCTCGGCGCCCTCGACAAAAAACTGCGTGAAGACCTGCAGGACGAACTGCGCCAATTACATCGGCGCCTGGGCATCACCATCGTCTACGTAACCCACGACCAGGAAGAAGCCATGCGCCTGTCCCAGCGCATCGCGATTTTCAGCCACGGCAAGATTGTCGGCCTGGGCAGTGGCTACGACCTGTACCAGAACCCGCCAAATGCGTTTGTAGCCTCGTTCCTCGGTAACTCCAACTTCCTCAAGCTCAAGGCGCAGGGGAATGCGGTGGCATCGTTTGAAGGCCAATCGCTGTCGATCCGCCTGACCAGCGGCTTGCAAACCGAGCAGGAGGTGCTGTTGATGGTACGCCCGGAAAAAGCCTTGGCGCTGAGTGTCGAGCAAGCTACCGAGCAGGCATTGGCGGCGGGTTGGAATGAGGTGTCAGCGATTGTAGGCGAGGTGCTGTTCCTCGGCGAAAGCCAGACCTGCACCGTGAAAACCCTTGGCGGCACCTCGATGACAGTCAAGGCGTTGTCTGCTGCGGGCATGCCACTCAAGGCCGGCGACCCGGTGCGCGTGCGCTGGGCCACGGCGGATGCCTGCGTCTATACCGCATGGGCTGAAAGCGATCTGAACAAGGCCGCCGGCGCCCATTGAGTCACCCTTGGGCCGCCACAACGTCGGGTTGTGGCGGCCTTTTTTTGCCTGCTAACATTGGACCTGGCCGGATGTCATTGATCATCAAGCCAGCTTGCTACAAGGATACGGCTGCATCGGCAGGCCTTAACTGCAGATAAAAAAATGCCCGGCATTGGCCGGGCATTTCAGTTCATTCGATGATCAGTCGGTATAGCCCAACTTTACCGTCCTCATCTTCCGGCTATGCTCGCGCGTCGCCAGGCAGTAATACAGCGGACACGTCACCACCAACCCCACCAGCCACGACAGGTCTGCGCCCTCTACCAGATTGGCCCATGGCCCCACGTACAGCGACGTATTGGCAAACGGCAGTTGCACGATGATGCCGATGAAATACGCCACGATCGCATGCAGGTTAAAGCGTCCGTAAACCCCGCCGTCCGCCTGAAAGATCGACGCAATGTCATAGGCGCCACGCTTGATGATGTAGAAATCGATCAGGTTGATCGACGCCCACGGCACCAGCACCAATAGCAGCGCAAGGATCAGGCCGATAAATTGCGAGATGAAGTCCGCCGACGCGCCCAATGCCACCACGCAGCATCCGGCCAGCACCACGCTGGACAGCACCACACGCACTTTGATGCCGGGTGTCCACTGGCTGGCGAAGGTCTGGATCGAGGTGATGATCGACAGCACCGCACCATACAGATTCAGGGCGTTGTGGCTGATGATATTGAGCAGAAACAGCACCATCAGGATCGACCCCAGCCAGCCGGTGGCTTGCTTGACCGCGACCATCGCCTCAGTGCCTTCGGGTGTCGCCAGGGCGGCGACCAAGCCAAAGGAGAACGACAAAATGGTGCCGAGAGTGGCCCCCAGGTAGGTGGCGACAAAGGGTCGGGTGATGCCGATATCAGCCGGCAGGTAGCGCGAATAATCGCTGGTATAGGGGGAGAAGCTGATCTGCCAGATCACTCCCAACGACACCGTCGCCAGCCAGCCGGCCGGATTGAAGCCGCCACGGGTGAGGAAGTCTGCCGGCAGGTCGTGGGAAAAAATGTAGAGGAAACCCGCCAGCAATGCGCTGCCCATCACCCAGGTGCCGATGCGGTTCAGGGTATGGATAAAGCGATAGCCGATCACGCCAATGGCCGTGGCGCTGAGCGCGCCGATCAGGATGCTGGCCGGCACCGGTACCGACGGCACGATGCCGACGATGGACTTGCCCGCCAGCACAATGTTGGAGATGAAAAAGCCAATGTAGATCAGGGCCGCGAAGAAAACGATCAGCAGCGCTCCGTAGCGCCCGAACTGACCCCGGCTCTGCACCATCTGCGGGATGCCCATGCGCGGGCCCTGGGCCGACGCGAGGGCAATGACAATACCGCCGAGCATGTGCCCGAGGGCAATCGCCAGCAGCCCCCACACCAGGTTGAGATGGAACACCTGAGTCACCATAGCGCCGGTGACGATGGGCAGCGGTGCAATGTTAGTGCTGAACCATAGGGTGAACAGGTCGCGGGCCTTTCCATGGCGCTCCGCGAGGGGGACGTAATCGACCGTGTGATTCTCGATCAGGGGATCTTGCCGGGACATCTGGGGCATGGAAATGAACTCGCGTTTGTCTGATCTTATAGTTGTTTGACGCCAAACCGGGGGAGCTCTCTGGCCACCCCCATACGAACACCATATTATGGTATTCCAACATTTTCACAAGACTGATCCGTAGTCCTGGCACGCATCTGATCCGCTATTGTGCCACACGGCCCCTCTTCATTCAGCGGGCTAACCCCCGTATTCATTGGCTATAAGACCAAAGGTCAACGTTCATCGGCCGCCTGAAAAAGCCCTTGATTAGATTGTATTACGGTATACCATCAGACCTACAAATCTATAAAATCCGCTTCACCCTACGAGGACCGTCCCATGATCGATGCCGCCATCTACAAACAAGTGATGGGTTCGTTTCCGTCCGGAGTCACCGTGATCACCACGCTCGATGATGACGGGCAGATAGTCGGACTTACCGCCAGTGCGTTCAGCTCGTTGTCCATGGAGCCGGCCCTGGTGCTGTTCTGCCCCAACTACAGTTCCGACTCCTATCCGGTGCTGATCAAGAACCAGCGCTTTGCCATTCATGTGCTGTCCGGTGGGCAGCAAAGCGAAGCCTATGCTTTTGCGCGCAAGGGCAAAGACAAGGCGCAGGGCATCGAATGGACGTTGAGTGAACTGGGCAACCCGATCCTCGCCAATGCCACGGCGGTGATCGAGTGCGAGTTGTGGCGTGAGTATGAAGGCGGTGACCATGCAATCATGGTCGGTGCGGTGAAGAACCTGATCGTGCCCCGGCAGAACGCCGGGCCACTGGTGTATTGCCACGGCAAGATGGGCGCCCTGCCCGCCATTGCCTGATCGTTACCGTTGCAGGCGCCCGGCAGCCCGGGCGCCCACCGGTCAGGTGCGGAAGCGGCTGACCAACTGATTCAACGTCTGAGACAACGTCGTCAATTGCTGCGCATCCTGGCGCGTGGAATCAGCCAGGCTCGCCACCAACTGTGCATCCCCGTGAATCTGGCTGATGTGCCGATTGATGTCTTCAGCCACCTGGTGCTGCTCTTCGGCAGCCGTTGCGATTTGCGTATTCATGTCGCGGATCACGTCCACCGACTCGCGAATCAACCCAAAACTGGCCCGTGCGTCGTTGATCGACACCACCGTTTCCTGGGACACCTCCAGGCTGGCATGCATTTGTTTACCCATCTGATGGGTACGCCGGGCGAGGTTGCCCAGCAGCCCGTCGATCTCGCCGGTGGAGTCCGAAGTACGCTTGGCCAGGGCCCGCACTTCGTCTGCCACCACGGCAAAACCACGCCCCTGTTCACCGGCTCGGGCGGCTTCGATGGCAGCGTTCAGCGCCAGCAGGTTGGTCTGTTCGGCGATGGAGCGGATGGTGCCGAGTATCGACTGGATGTCGTTGCTGTCTTTTTCCAGTTGCTCCATGGACTGGGCGGAGTGGCCGATTTCCTCACTCAGGCGCCCTACGCTGCTCACTGCTGCGTCGATCTGCTGCTGGCCGGTGTGCGCCTGGCGCTGTCCGTTGTCGGCAGAGTCGGCGGCCTGGCTGCAGGAGCGCGCGACTTCATTGGAGGTGGCGACCATCTCATGAAACGCGGTGGACACCATGTCCACGGCCTCCCGTTGGCGTGAGGCGACCTCAGCCATTTCCACCGAGACCTCCATGGCACTCCCCGAACTGCTGTGGATCTGCCCGGCCGCCTGGCCGATGCGCTGGATCAGCGTGCGGATCGCTTCGAGGAACTGGTTGAACCAGCCGGCCAGTTGTGCCGTCTCGTCTCGCCCTTTTACCGGCAGGCGCGCCGTCAGGTCTCCTTCGCCCTGGGCGATGCCTTCCAGGCCGCTGGCCACACCACGAATCGGCTTGACGATCAGCCCGGCAAACCAGGCGCCCACCACTGCAAACAACACGGCACACACCAGGGCGATCGCCGCGATCAGCCAGGTCAGGCGCGCCGCGCCGGCCATCACTTCACTTTCCCGCACCACCCCGACAAACCGCCAGCCCAATGCCCTGGACGGCCAGACAAACGCCATGTAGCGCTCGCCTGCCAACTCGACCTGCACCAGGCCCTGCCCAGCCTCGCTCAACTGCCGGTAACCCTCGCCCAACTCACTAAGTTTCTTGAAGTTGTGAGACGGGTCATTCGGGTCCACCAACACGGTGTTATTGGCTTCCATCAACATCAGGTAGCCGCTGTCACCCAGCTTGATCTGTTTGACCAGGTCGGTCAGTTGCTTGAGGGAAACATCGATGTTCACCACCCCGCTCGCGTTGCCCTGGCGGTCATTGAAGCTTCGCACCGTACTGACCAGCACCACGTCATCGGCGGCCCAGTAATACGCCTCGGTGCGCAGGGTCTTGCCCGGTTGCGCCATGGCCGTCTTGTACCAGGGCCGGGTGCGCGGGTCGTAGCTCGCCAGCTTCGGGTCACCCGGCCAGAATACATAGCCGCCATCTTCAGTACCCAGTGACAGGTAGGTGTAGGCCGAATGACTCTTGGCCAGGCCCTCGAACAGCTTGAACAACTGCTGATCGCGCTCGCCGAGTGCGACTTGGGCGGCGTCGCTGGCCAGATAGCGTTTCACATCGCCGTTGATACTTTGCAACTGCGGATGCGCCGCCAGGTAGGCGACGTTCTGACTGATACCTTCAAAAAACAATTGCATGGCATTGTCGACTTGGCGAATCTCGCGTTCGCTGCCGTCGATAAAGCCGTCCCGTGCCTCATGGCGCACGTTGAGGATGATCATCACTGCCACCAGAATGACTGGCAGGCTGGCGATCACCGCAAAGGCCAGGATCAATTTTTGTTTTATGTTCATCTAGCTCGCCTTCCTTGTGAAGTGAATGTGCGACCGTTGGAGAGAAAAGTTTTGCAGATATTCCGTATTATGGTATACCAACAATCAATCCGCCGAATAGCCTTCATCACTGGCAAGCTTCACATTGGCGAGAGCACCTAAGGGCCCGCAGTCGACAGGCCGATCACAATAGATCCGAGGTAAGCGTCATGAAATTTTCCCTGTTCGTGCACATGGAACGCTGGGATGAAAGTGTCAGCCATCGCCAGTTGTTCGAAGACTTGACCGAACTGACCCTGATGGCGGAAGCCGGTGGTTTCAGCACCGTCTGGATTGGCGAACACCACGCCATGGAATACACCATCTCGCCCAGCCCGATGCCGCTGCTGGCTTACCTCGCGGCCAAAACCACCACCATTCACCTGGGCGCCGGTACCATCATCGCGCCGTTCTGGCACCCACTGCGGGTGGCAGGCGAATGCGCGCTGCTCGACGTGATCAGTAACGGACGCATGGAAGTCGGCCTGGCCCGTGGTGCCTACCAGGTGGAGTTCGACCGCATGGCCGGCGGCATGCCCGCCTCATCCGGCGGCCAGGCGCTGCGCGAGATGGTGCCGGTGGTACGTGCGTTGTGGAAAGGCGACTATGCCCATGACGGCGACATCTGGAAGTTCCCCACCTCCACCAGCGTGCCCAAGCCGATCCAGCAGCCCAACCCGCCGATGTGGATTGCCGCACGCGACCCGGACTCGCATAACTTTGCGGTAGCTAATGGCTGCAACGTGATGGTCACGCCGTTGATGAAGGGCGACGAAGAAGTCCTCGACCTGAAAAATAAATTCCAGGCTGCCCTGGACAACAACCCGGATGTGCCACGCCCACAACTGATGGTGTTGCGTCACACCCACGTGCACGCGGTAGACGACCCTGACGGCTGGAAAGTCGGGGCCAAGGCAATCGCCCGATTCTATCGCACCTTTGATGCCTGGTTCGGCAACAAGACCGTGCCGGTCAACGGCTTCCTTGACCCGAGCCCGGAAGAAAAATTCGCCGGGCGTCCGGAGTTTGAACTGGAAAGCCTGCACAAGACCGCAATGATTGGCACGCCTGAAGAAATCATCCCGCGCATCCAGTACTACCAGGAGCTGGGTGTGGACGAGTTCAGCTTCTGGTGTGATAACAGCTTGCCCCACGCGGAGAAGAAAAAATCCCTTGAGCTGTTTATCAAGCACGTGGTGCCGGCATTTCGCTGAGGGTAATGCCTGAACCGCACACAGCGCCGGCACTTGCCGGCGTTGTTGTTTCGGGTGGCGGGAATGCGGCATGTGCTTCGGGTCGAGGAGATGTATACGATGCCGGACCGGGGTGCTCCGCCCAAAAACCGCTGTGCCCACTGCCCGTATTCCATGTACTCAAAAATGTACTAAAAAAAGTGGCTGGAGACGGATTTCAGTAGTTTTGCGTAGAAACGAAAAAAGACGCCGAAGCGTCTATTCCTTAAATCCCAGGCAAAAAAAAGCCACTCTATTGAGTGGCTTTTTCTTTGTGTTTGGAGCGGGAAACGAGACTCGAACTCGCGACCCCGACCTTGGCAAGGTCGTGCTCTACCAACTGAGCTATTCCCGCGTCTTGGTGATGCGCATTCTATAGAATCCTCATCACCCGTCAACCCCTTGATTCAAAAAAGTTTTATTTCTTTTCAACCTCGGTGCGCAGATGCGGCCAGGCGGCGCGCAAATATTGCAGCATGGACCACAAGGTCAGGCCCGCGGCGATCAGCAGCAAGGCGTAGCCCAGCAATACCCAGAAGGAGAAATCCGACGGGTTGGCCAGCAGGATCACCAGGGCAAGCATCTGCGCCGCGGTTTTCCATTTGCCCATGTTGGACACGGCCACGTGGGCTCGGGCGCCGATTTCGGCCATCCACTCCCGCAGGGCGGAGACCACGATCTCGCGACCGATGATCACGGCCGCCGGCAACGTCAACCAGAGGTTGCCGTGTTCCTGCACCAGCAGCACCAGGGCGACCGCTACCATCAGTTTGTCGGCCACCGGGTCCAGGAACGCGCCAAACGGCGTGCTCTGTTCCAGGCGACGGGCCAGGTAACCGTCCAGCCAGTCGGTGGCGGCCGCGAAGGCAAACACCGAACTGGATGCCATGTAGCTCCATTCGTACGGCAGGTAAAACAGCAATATGAAAATCGGTATGAGCAGGACGCGTAGTACGGTGATCAGATTAGGGATATTCATCGGCACAACTGGCTACGAGGTGAGAAGGCATTCTACTCGCTGTGCAGATTTGCATAAATCAACTCTGCGAGCTTTTTACTGATACCGGGAGCTTTGGCTATTTCTTCGATGCTGGCACGGGACAGCTCCTGCAAGCCACCAAAATGTTTTAACAAGTCCCGCCGCCGCGTTGGCCCGACCCCCGCCACCCCTTCCAGGGTTGAGGTACGCCGGGTCTTGCCACGTCGGGCGCGGTGGCCGGTGATGGCGAAACGGTGGGCTTCGTCGCGGATCTGCTGGATAAGATGCAGCGCCGGGGAGTCGCCCTTCAAAGTGAACTCATGGGCGGCATCATTCAAGTACAAGGTTTCAAAACCGGCCTTGCGGGTGGCCCCCTTGGCCACGCCGAGCAGGATCAGGTCGGGCACCGCCAGTTCATTGAGCACGTCGCGGGCCATGGATAGCTGACCCTTGCCACCGTCCACCAACAGGATGTCCGGCAGCTTGCCCTCGCCGTCCTTCAGTTTGCTGAAGCGGCGGGTCAGGGCCTGGTGCATGGCGGCATAGTCATCGCCCGGAGTAACGCCTTCGATGTTGTAGCGCCGGTAGTCGGACTTGATCGGTCCTTCAGGCCCGAACACCACGCAGGAGGCCACGGTGGCTTCGCCGCTGGAATGGCTGATGTCGTAGCACTCGAGGCGCTGGGGCGGCTCGTCAAGGTTGAGGACTTCGGCCAAAGCGTCAAACCGTGCGGCGACGTGCTGGCGGTTGGCCAGACGTGCGCCCAGGGCCTGTTCGGCATTGGTCACGGCCAGTTGCTGCCAGCGGGCCCGGGTGCCGCGTACGCGGTGGCTGATGTCCAGCTCGCGGCCGCGCAATTCGTGAATCGCTTCGATCAGCGCCGGGAAGTCCTCATGCACCACGTTGACGATCAGCTCGCTCGGCAGGTCGCGCTCGGGGCTGCTGACGTAGTACTGGCCAAGGAACGCCGCCATGACTTCGGCGACCTCCTCTTCTATACCGGTCTGGGGGAAGAAGTTCTTGCTGCCCAGCACCCGGCCGCCGCGCACGCTGATCAGGTGCACACAAGCACCGCCCGGGTTGACGAAGGCGGCGATGACGTCGACGTCACCGGTGCCGCCCTCCATGCTCTGCTGGTCCTGCACGCGGCGCAGCAGGGAGATCTGGTCGCGCAGTTCGGCGGCGCGCTCGAAATCCAGGGTGCTGGCCGCTTGCTCCATGGCGCCGGACAGTTCATCGGCCAGGGCATTGCTGCGGCCTTCTAGGAACATTACCGAATGGCGCACGTCCTCAGCGTATTCCGCCGGCTCAACCAGGCCTACGCATGGCGCCTTGCAGCGTTTGATCTGGTACTGCAGGCACGGACGGTTGCGGTTCTTGTAGAAACTGTCTTCGCACTGGCGAACGAAAAATGCCTTTTGCAGCAGACTCAGGCTTTCGCGAATGGCGCCGGCGCTGGGGTAAGGCCCGAAGTACTTGCCCTTCTGCTTCTTGGCACCGCGATGGATGCTCAGGCGTGGGAAGTCGCCGTCCGAGAGAAACACGTACGGGTAGGACTTATCGTCACGCAGCAGGATGTTGTAGGGCGGCCGCCATTCCTTGATCAGCGTCTGCTCAAGGAGCAGCGCCTCGGTTTCATTGGCGGTGATGGTGGTTTCCACCTGGGCGATACGCGCCACCAGTGCCGCCGTCTTCGTTGCCAGGCCGGTCTTGCGGAAGTAACTCGCCAGGCGGCTCTTCAGGTTCTTGGCTTTACCAACGTAGAGCAGGCGCGCTTCGCTGTCGAACATGCGATACACGCCGGGACGGCCACTGCAGGTTGCAAGGAACGCACTCGGATCGAATTGGACCTTTATTTCAGGAGCTGTCATTTCAGGCGCTGGCGTCTACCATGCCGTGGCGTACCGCCAGCAGGGTCAATTCAACATCACTGCTGATGGAAAGCTTTTCGAAAATCCGATAACGGTAGGTGTTCACGGTTTTCGGCGACAGGCACAGCTTGTCGGAGATCGACTGGACTTTCTGACAGCCGACAATCATCAGGGCGATCTGGATTTCGCGCTCCGACAGCGCATCGAACGGCGAGTCGCTGGTGGGCTGGAACGACTTGATCGCCAGCTGCTGGGCAATCTGCGGGCTGATGTAGCGTTGGCCGGCAAATACCAGGCGAATGGCCTGGACCATTTCCGCCAATCCCGCGCCTTTTGTCAGATAGCCAGCCGCGCCCGCTTGTAGCAGCCGTGTAGGAAAAGGATCTTCCTCACACACGGTCACTACCACGACTTTGATATCCGGATGGCTGCGCAACAACTTTGTAGTGGCGCCAAGACCGCCGATCCCAGGCATCTTGACGTCCATCAAAACCACATCGGGCTTCAACTCCCGGGCCTTGATCAGGGATTCCTCCCCTGACTCGGCCTGGCCGACTACTTGCAGGCCATCGATGTCAGCCAGCATTCGTGTAATGCCTGTACGAACGAGATCATGGTCATCGACTACTAGCACCCTAATCAAGCAGACACCTCGCGATATGGTCTTATAGGTTGCTGAACACCTTAGCAAAAAACCACGGCGCAGACCTAGCTGCAAGCGTCATATATATAGAGTTTCAATGCACAACGGGCCGCCGCCGAGTGGCGGGCGGCTCAATTTCCTGGGTAAAAGGTCAGGAATCCGGGGCCGATGACCGGTTTTTTCCATTGGTGGAGAGTGAATGCTCGGCCAGGGTAGAGGTCAGGCGATGGATTGCATCCTGGTCTTCCTTGAACATCGCACGGTAGTTGCCCAGCACTTTTTCTTCGATTTGGCTCAGATTTTCCAGTTGGGTCGGCGTCGGCGTGCCGGTCAACACGTACAGGATATCGACACCTTTTTCTGCCACGCGGGACAAGTAATCGGCCTTGGGCGCACGGCCGCCATTTTCGTATTTCCCCTGTGCGTTAGCTTCTACACCTCCTATTTCACCAAAAGTTTTCTGCGACAGGCCAAGTCGCTCTCTTTCTTGCCTTAACCGGAAACCGATTCCACTCATTTGGATGTATGATCCTATTTGGCACACCCCAAGAGGTGACACACTCATCTCGTTTTACACAAACTTGAACGGTTTTGAACTATGCCCGGTATTCGCACTGCTGCACAAGCCAAGGCTTGGCTGGAACATCAAGGTAAGTCTGTTCAAGCGTTCGCCCGGGAACATGGCGTGGACCCGGCAACCACTTATCAAGTGCTCGCTGGGCGCAAAAAGGGACGGCGGGGAGAAGCCCACAAGGTCGCGGTCCTGTTAGGCATGAAGGACGGGATCATCCCGGTTGAGGACGAAACCGTAAGGCAAGATCAGGAAGTCATTTCTTGAAGTCAGTATGCGCTTATTAAAACCAAGTGCCTGTTTTCCCAAAATTGGCAGTACTCACACCTGATCACGGCCGGCAATTGCGCTCCATGCGCCAGAAGCAATCCTCCGCATCTACGATTTCCAGGCCCTTGCGTTGATACAGCCGTCGCGCCGGGTTGGTCTTGAAAACGGTCAACCGTAAAAGACCCAGCCCTTCCGCGCGCGCCTTGTACACCATCTGCTCGATAACCCAGCCGCCAGCCCCTTGATGACGAAACGCCTCAAGGATGTGCAATTCGCGGATATACAACGCTTTGGGGTCACGACTCAGACTGATGAAACCCAGCACCTGGGTATCGCGACAGATCAACCAGTTTTCCCGACCCGCCCAGGCGCTATCGAACCCGGCATCGGACCAGGACAAGTCGTATTGGCGATAATAGTTGCCCATGGCCTGATGGGTCAGGGTTCGGGCGAAGGCCAGGTGCTGGCTGGTTGCAGCCTGTAGTTGAAACGCCATGTGCCTGCGCCTCCTAAATCGCCACCTGTTCCCCGCGCCATTGGCCAGCGCTGCTGCGACGTGCAATCACCAACGAATCGCCCACACCAGGGGCGACTGCGATCAAAGTGCCGTCAGCGCCCCAGATCGCACTGCGTCCGGCGCAGGTCCAGCCACCGGTCGGGCCACCGTGATTGGCCATCAGCACCAGCATTTGGTGCTCGGCGGCGTAGCCTTGTAGCAACGTCGTATCGGGAGCGTAGCCACCTTCGCTGATCAGCACACCCGCAACGTAGATATTCGCCCCGGCTTCGGCTGCCTGCCGTGGGTGGCTGGGGTGGGAGAAGTCTGCACATACCGCCAGGGCAATCCGGTCGTTACCCCATTCAAGGGCGGCCCCGCCCTGCCCTGCAGCAAAGGCCGCTTCTTCACCGGGATGCAGATGCTGCTTGGTATAGACCGCCACCGAACCATCCGGCCCCAGCACCAGCGCGCCGATCAACACCTCACTGCCGGCCCCCAGGCGAATCGGCATGCCCACCACCGCGGTAATGCGCAACTCACGGGCCATCTCCCGCAGCGGCGCCACTACTTCATCGTCAGGCGCAATCGCCAATCCGGCGGCCAACGCTGGTTCGTACCCCGTCAGCGACAGTTCCGGAAACACCAGCAATTGCACACCATGCTCTGCCGCCGTGCGCATGAATGCCAAGTGACGCGCGATATTTCCGGGTACGTCGCCCGCAATGGAAATGGATTGGGCAGCAGCAATCGTCAAGGCCGTCATGGTCGCATCCAGGCAATCATCGTGAAGTCCGTGCAGCATATCGACACTTGGGTCATAGCCGTAAGTACCCAACCTCAATAGAAATTACTGATTGAATCCACCCGCTCGCCTCAGTTAAGCTCCCCCCATCATTTGGAGACTCACCATGTTGCAACTCACCCACACTCAGGTTTGCCCTGCTGCCAGCGCCCAGCGCTCGGTCGTGGCTGCCCGCGTGAGCGGTTTGAGCGCACTGGTCAGCTTTTATTTTGGGTATTGGTTTAGCCACTGGCGCGCCTGATACCTGAAATCGGCGCCCACTACTCAAGGGGTCGCCTACCAGAGAAATCTAACCCCCGGTCGGCTCCCCGACCGGGGGTTTTGTTTTTTCAGCCCTTATTATTTTTGCCACACACCGAACACTTAAAGGACTCACGCCATGAACTACGCCACCTATTACCGCTACGACACCTCCACCGCCTGGCGATTTAGCAAGCTCCGTTCGGGACAGCCTGCCGCCTCCGATCGGTCACCTATTGGTGGCAAGCCAGCACACGTAGCCAATACGGCCAATTGTCGAACACCCCAGTAGGGCAGAGCGTGCGGGAACAGCCCGCCGCTTGCCCAGGAAGCCCGAATATGAACGCCTCGATCGCCGCTCTGCCTGTTTCCACCCTGTCCTGCGCCAATGAAGCGCTGACCCAGCGTTTGCCCAGTGCCCTTGAGCTCAAGCACCAACTGCCCCTGAGCCCATTCCTCAATGAACAGATCCACGCCCATCGCCAAACCGTGCGCGCCATTCTCCAGGGTGAAGACTCACGCCTGCTGGTGATTGTCGGCCCGTGCTCGATCCACGACCCGGAATCGGCCATGGAATACGCGCGCAACCTGAAAAAACTGGCCCATGAAGTCAGTGACCAGATGCTGCTGGTGATCCGCGCCTACGTCGAAAAACCCCGCACCACCATCGGCTGGAAAGGCCTGGCCTACGACCCACGCCTGGATGGCAGCGACGACATGGCCGCCGGCCTGACCCTGTCCCGGGAACTGATGCGGGAAATGCTGCGCCTGGGCCTGCCGGTCGCCACCGAGCTGCTGCAACCGATGGCTGCCGGCTACTTCGATGACCTGCTGAGCTGGGTCGCCATTGGCGCGCGCACCACCGAATCGCAGATTCATCGCGAAATGGCCAGCGGCCTCGGCATGCCCGTCGGCTTCAAGAACGGCACCGACGGCGGCGTGGCCATCGCCTGTGACGCCATGCGCTCCGCCGCTCACCCGCACCGTCACTTCGGTGTCGACAGCCAGGGCCATCCGGCGATCATCCAGACCCCGGGCAACCCCGACACTCACCTCGTGTTGCGCGGCGGCCATCGTGGGCCGAACTACGATCGCCAGAGCGTGGCCCAGGTTCACGCCGACCTTGCCAAGAGCAAAGTCGCGCCGCGGATCATGGTCGACTGCAGCCACGCCAACAGCGGCAAAGACCCGCTGCGCCAACCGGCGGTGTTCAACGACGTGCTGGAACAGCGCCTGCAGGGCGACACCTCGCTGATCGGCATGATGATCGAAAGCCACCTGTTCGAAGGCTGCCAGCCATTGAGCCCGTCGATGAAATACGGCGTGTCGATCACCGATGGCTGCCTGGGCTGGGACGGCACGGAACAGCTGCTGCGCAGCGCTGCCGAGCGGTTGCGGGTACACAATCGCGCCTGACAAATGAAGACCAAATGTGGGAGCGGGCTTGCTCGCGAATGCGGTGGTTCAGCCAGCACATGCATCAACTGGCACACCGCTTTCGCGAGCAAGCCCGCTCCCACACTGGATCTTCATTCACTTGACTAAAGTGGATAAAGAGCCTCATCAAACTGCGCCAACTTCGGAAACACCAACGGCTGGTCATCCGCCAGCCCTTCCAATCGCTGCTGGTAACTGTGCAGGAAAGTCTGCCGGGCCTCGGCGCTGATATACGGCACATGCCACGCCACAAACGGCTCCAGCACCTCAAACCCGACATACGCCAGCGTGCCACGCAGGATCGGCCGCAGCATGTCCTCCAACGGCCCGTGAATCGCACCCTCGCCAAACATATGCTCGCGCCCGCCAAGGGTGACCGTGACCAGCGCTTTCTTGCCGGCGAGCCCGCCCTGATCATAAAACCGCTTGCCGCCGTAGCACACGCCCGACACCAGCACCCGGTCAATCCAGCCCTTGAGCATCGCGGGCGCCGAGAACCAGAAGATCGGGAAATTGAGGATCAGCAGATCGGCCCACAGCAGCTTGTCCAACTCCTGCCGGATATCCGCCGCGATGGATTGGCTTTTCACCCCCAGGCGCTGCTCCAGGGCATACACCAGGTAGTCGGGGTTCTCCCGAGAGGTGAAGTCCGAGGCGCTGGCTACGGGATTCCAGTGCATCGCGTACAAATCACTGACCTGTACCTCATGCCCCTGCGCTTGCAGGGTAGCCGTGGCCTGGTCACGCAAGGCCGCGGTAAACGACTGCGGCTCGGGATGGGCGTGGACAATCAACACCTTCATAAAAACTCCTCAAGAAGTAAGCGCGGCCCGTTCGGCCAGCAAATGGTCGAGCCAGTCGGGGTCCATTTCCGGCTCCGATGAAAACAGCAGGCCGGTGTAGTCCTGATACGGCGGGGTGAAGATCGCGCTGCGGCTGCCCTGGTCCACCACCCTGCCCCGCTGCATCACCACCACTTCGTCGGCGATGGCGCGCACCGTGGCCACGTCATGGGTGATAAACAGGTAGGCCACGCCCAACTGCTGCTGAATGCGGTTGAGCAGTTTCAGCACGCCCTCGGCCACTAACTGATCCAGGGCCGAGGTCACTTCGTCGCAGATGATCAATTGTGGGTCGGCCGCCAGGGCGCGAGCGATGCAGATACGTTGCTTCTGGCCGCCGGACAGCTCACGGGGCTGACGCTCCATGAAGGTGGCCGGGTCCAGCTCGATCATCTCCAGCAACTCGGCGACTCGGGCGCGCATGGCCTTGCCCTTGAGGCCGAGGTAGAAGGTCAGCGGCCGGCCGATGATGTCGACGATGCGCTGGCGCGGGTTCAGCGCGGTATCCGGGATCTGGTAGATCATCTGGATCCGCCGCAACTGCTCCTTGCTGCGCCGGCGAAAGTCCGCCGGCAACGCTTCACCGTCATACAACACCTGCCCCGCCGTGGCTGGCAGCAACCCGGTAATCAGGCGTGCCGTGGAGCTTTTGCCACTGCCGGACTCGCCGATCACCGCCAACGTCTGGCCGCGATACAGGCTCATCGACACGTCATGCAGCACCGGCTGATGCCCGTAGCTGGCGCATACCTGGCGCACTTCCAGCAACGGCACCTGCTGCTGTGGGCAAGCCTTGGGCTCGGTGCGAAAGCTGCGCACCGCCCACAGGGATTTGGTGTAGTCCTGCTGCGGGGCGCTGAGCATGGTGCGGGTCTCGGCCTCCTCCACCAGCTTGCCGTGGCGCAGCACCATGATGCGGTCGGCCATCTGCGCGACCACCGCCAGGTCATGGCTGATATACAGCGCGGCGCTGCCGAAGGTTTTTACTGCATCGCGAATCGCCGCCAGCACTTCGATCTGAGTGGTGACGTCGAGGGCAGTGGTGGGTTCGTCGAAGATGATCAGGTCGGGGTGACAGGCCATCGCCATGGCGGTCATCACCCGCTGCAGTTGCCCGCCGGAGACCTGATGCGGATAACGCTGGCCGATGGTTTCCGGATTGGGCAGGCGCAGCACGCGGTACAACTCCACCGCCTCGCGTTCAGCCTGGGCGCGGCTGATGCCACCGTTGATCACGGCGGTTTCCACATGCTGGTCAATCAGCCGGTGGGCCGGGTTGAACGACGCGGCAGCGCTTTGCGCAACGTAGGCAATCCGCAGTCCTCGCAGCTTGCGCAGCGCTTCTGGCTTGGCCTGCAACAGCTGAATACCGTCAAAGCACACCGAGCCACCGGTGATGCGACAACCATCGCGGGCAAAACCCATGGCCGCCAGGCCCAACGTTGATTTACCCGCGCCAGACTCACCAATCAGCCCCAGTACCTCACCCCGTTGCAACGTCAGGTCGATACCCTTGATCAACGGATGCCAGGCGTCTTCGTAATGCCCTTCAATCTGCAGGTTGCGGATTTCCAGCAGTGGCTTGTCCATCCTCAACACTCCTTCAGGCCGCTGGATTTATGCAGCATCCAGTCGACGACAAAATTCACGCTGACGGTGATCAACGCCACCGCCAGGGCCGGCAGCAACGGGCTGATGTCGCCGAAGGTAATCAGCACCGCATTGTCGCGGACCATGCTGCCCCAATCGGCGGTGGGTGGTTGAATGCCCAGGCCAAGGAACGACAGCGCGCTGATAAACAGGAACACGAAACAGAACCGCAGGCCGAACTCGGCAATCAATGGCGCGGCGGCATTGGGCAGCACTTCGCGGGTGACCAGCCACCACAGCCCTTCCCCACGTAAGCGCGCGGCTTCGACGAAGTCCTGCACCACCACGGTCATCGCCACGGCCCGGGACAGGCGAAACACCCGGGTCGAATCCAGCAGTGCAATCACCAGCACCAGCGAGGTGGCATTGGTGCCCACCACGCTGAGAATCAGCAAGGCGAAGATCAGCTGCGGGATCGCCATCAGAATGTCCACCACCCGCGACAACCCTTGATCGACCCAGCCGCCCTTGATCGCCGCAATCAAGCCGCTCAAGCCACCCAGTAAAAACGCCAGCACCGTCGTCAAAAAAGCGATGCCCAGGGTGTTGCGCGCGCCATACACCAGGCGGCTGAACATGTCCCGCCCAAGGTTATCGGTGCCCAGCAGGAACTGGCCGCTCCAGGGCGCAAACCCGTCGCCCACCACCTGGGTTTCGCCATAGGGCGCGAGCAGCGGTGCAAACAACGCCACCAGCACGTACAGCACGATGACCAGCAGGCCGAACTTCGCGCTCAATGGCGCCCGGGCCAGTTGTGTGAGAAGGCTCATGGTCTACCCCTTGGGATGCATCAGGCGTGGGTTGGTGGCGATGGACAGCACATCGGCGCCGGTATTGAGCAGGATGTAGGTGGCGGCAAAGATCAGGCTGCACGCCTGCACCACCGGGATATCGCGCTTGGACACCGAGTCCACCAGCAACTGGCCGAGGCCCGGGTAGACAAACACCACCTCCACCACCACTACGCCCACCACCAGGTACGCGAGGTTGAGCGCGATCACGTTGACGATCGGCGCCAGGGCATTGGGCAACGCGTGGCGCCAGATAATCCGCGACTGGCTGATGCCCTTGAGCCGGGCCATTTCGATATACGGGCTGGCCAGCAGGTTGATCAGCGAGGCGCGGGTCATGCGCATCATCTGCGCGATCACCACCAGGCTCAGGGTGGCCACCGGCAACACCGAACGTTCGAGAATGGTGGCGAATGAGGCATCCGGCGCCAGGTTGGACAGGCTGGGAAACCAGCCCAGCTTGACCGAAAACACCAGGATCAGCAGGTAGGCGACGAAGAACTCCGGGAACGACACCGCACTCAGGGCCGAGGTGTTGAGCTGGCGGTCGAACCAGCTGTTGCGGTACAGCGCGGCGAGCATCCCCAGCACCAGCGCCAGGGGCACCGAGACCAACGCCGCCAGTGCCGCCAGGCGCAAGGTGTTGCCCAGGCGTGCGCCGATCAGTTCGGCGATGGGCCGCTGGTTGGCCAGGGAAGCGCCGAGGTCGCCGTGCAGGAGGCGCAGCAGCCATTGCACGAACCGGCTCAGGGGCGGCAGGTCCAGGCCCAGTTGGGCGCGAAAGGCGGCGACGGTTTCCGGCGTGGCGGACTGGCCGAGCATGGCCTGGGCGATATCACCGGGGAGCATGCCGACCGCCAGGAAGATGATCACCGAGACGGCGAACAACGACAGCAGGCCAAGGGCGAGACGTTGGAGTACCAGTTTGAATAGGCTATTCATGTTCGGTTCTCATGAGTTGGGCATGTGCTCGAAGGCGACACAGGACCAATGTGGGAGCGGGCTTGCTCGCGAAAGCGGTGTGTCAGCCAATACAGATAGAGACTGATCCACCGCATTCGCGAGCAAGCCCGCTCCCACAATTGATTTGTGGCGTTTCTGAAATCTTCACGCCTGCCACCATCGCTCGATCAACCGCAACCCATCCAGTTCCCCATACGGCGCCGTCAGCGGTCCATGGCTGACGCGGTTCGAGCGGGCCGCCACGGAGCTGGCGAACAACGGCACAATCGCCCCGCCGTCGTCCCGGCACAGGCTCTGCATTTCGTTGTACATCTCCTGGCGCAGCGGCGCGTTCATCTCACCTCGCGCTGCGTTGAGCAACTGGTTGAAGCGGTCGTTATCCCAATGGGTTTCGTTCCACGCCGCCCCCTTGGCGTAGCCGATGCTGAACATGCGGTCGGCAGTCAGGCTGCTGTACCAGAACGAGGTGGTGAACGGCTGCTTCATCCAGATGTTGGAGAAATAGCCATCCGCCGGCTCGCGCACCACGTCGATATCAATCCCGGCCTGGCGCGCCTGCTCCTTGAACAGCACCGAAGCATCCACCGCGCCGGTGTAGGCGGCATCGGAAGCTTGCAGGCGCACCTTCAGCGACTCCACACCGGCCTTGCGCAGGTAGAACCGCGACTTGTCCGGGTCGTAGGTGCGCTGCTCCAGGGCGGCGTTGATGAAACGGCTGCCGGGCTGGATCGGATGGTCGTTGCCCACCAGGCCATAGCCATGCAGCACCGAGGCCAGCAGGGTTTCGCGGTTGATCGCATGCTTCATCGCCATGCGGATGTCGTTGTTCTTGAACTCGTTGCTGTCGCACAACATCGGGAAGGTGTAGTGCTGGGCGCCCTTGGTTTCTTCGATGACCAGCGTGGGATTGCGCTTGAGCAGGGCTACGGTTTTCAGGTCGACCTTGTTGATCACGTCGACTTGCCCGGTGACCAGCGCATTGACCCGCGCTGCGCCGTCGGCAATCGCCAACAGCTCGGCGCTGGCGAAGTGTGCCCTGCCCGGCTTCCAGTAATCAGGGTTGCGCTCCAGGTCCATGCGTACGCCCGGCTCGAAGCTTTTCAGGCGATAACCGCTGGTGCCGATCCCGGCCTGCCAGTCGGCGGCGCCGTCCTTGGCGGGCATGATCACCAGGTGGTAATCGGCGACCACATAGGCGAAACCGGCATTGCCCGAGTGCAGTTCGAACACCACTGCATCGCTGCCCTTGGCGCTGACACTGGCCACATCGCCGATCACCGTCTTGGCCGCCGAGGTGGAGTTGGCTGCCAGGTGATGGTTGATCGAGGCCACCACGTCGTCAGCGGTCAGGCTTTTGCCGTTATGGAAGGTCACGCCCTGGCGCAGCTTGAAGGTCCAGATGCGCGCGTCGGGCGTCGACTCGAAGCTTTCGGCCAATTCGGGGATAGCGCTGCCGTCCACCGCGATTTCCGTGAGGGTGTTGTACACCGCCGAAAAGCCGACGAAGGTGAAGGTGTCGACCCAGGATCCCGGGTCGCGGGAGTCGGTGGTGCTGCCGCCGGCCAGGCCCATGCGCAGCACTCCGCCCGGCTTGGGCGTGGCCTCCTCGGCAAAGGCCTGCAGCGGCAGGCCCATGGAAAACGCGGCGGCCACGGCACCGGCTACGGCGCTGTGCTTGAGGAAGTCCCGCCGGTGCATCGCTTGAGTCATTTTGTTGTTGTTTTCGCTCATGGTGTTGCTCCTCTAAAGGTTCACACAGGCATGCTTCAACTCGATCAAGGTCACGCCGTTGCGCTTGAAACCGTTACGCAAATCCGTCTGCAGCTCATCCAGGTTCTGTGGCTCGCTGACCGTGCAGCCGAACGCCCGCGCCAGCGCGGCGAAGTCCGGGTTGCGCGGCAGTACGCCGATGGGTTCGATGTCCAGGTTCAGCATGTCGTCGCGAATCTGCCCCAGGGCGTCGTTGTTCCAGAGCAACACCACCAGCGGGCTGTCCAGTTCTTCCACGGCCGTGGCCAGTTCCTGGGCGGTGTAGAGAAAGCCGCCGTCGCCCACCAGCACCAGGCCGGGCCGTTGCGGTGCGCCGAACTTGGCGCCGATACCGGCCGGCAGGCCATAGCCCAAGGTGCCGTAGCCGGTAGGATGCAGCCAACTGCGGGTGGCGTTGCTGGGGAAGGCGTAGTTACCGGTGTAGGCCAGTTGGGTCATGTCACTGCTGATGAAGGCATTGGCGGGCAACTCGGCGGCCACGCGGTCGAGAATCGCCTGGTGAATGCGTTGCAACGGACCATGGCCGCTGCTGACTGCCTGGCGTAACGTCGCGACCGCAGCGGTGGCGGCATCCGCGTTGCGCGGCGTGGCTGGCAAGCGTTCCAGCAAAGCCAGCGTCGTTTGCTGGGCATCACCGTGCAACGCGACGGCGCAAGGATAGAAATCGTTGAACTTGCGCGGGTCGATATCCACCCGCAGCAGCTCGCCATTAATCGGCAGGCGTTCACGCCAGAAGTCGGTATCGGCCATTTCGGTGCCGATGGCCAACACCACATCCGCCTCGGCGATGAGCTGCCAGCCGGGCTCGACACACAGGGTCGAACCGGCATTCAGCGGATGCTCCACCGGCAACAATCCCTTGCCGGCGACACTGCTGAAAAACGGCGCCGCCAACTGCGTACTCAAGCGCTGCAAGGCATCGGCCGCCAACAGTGCACCACCACCGGCAATGATCATCGGGCGCTTGGCCGCGGCCAGTTTTGCCACTGCCTGATCAAGGCTTTCAGCCGATGGCAAACCGCGTCCGGGACGGCGCACCACCTCATTGCTCCAGTCCCGTTTGATCGGCGCCGACAGTACATCCAGCGGCACCGAAATATGCACCGGGCGCGGTCGCTCACTGTCGAACACCGCGTAGGCCCGCGCGATCAACTCCGGCAAATCCTCGGCACTCAACGCCACCGCTGAAAACGCAGTGATGGGCGCGGTCATCGCCCGCTGGTCCTGGGTTTCATGCAGGCAGCCCCAGCCCTTGCCGAGGCTGGCGGTGTGGTTGACGCTGGAAATCACCAGCAGCGGAATCGAGTCGGCATACGCCTGGCCGATCGCCGTCGCGGCGTTGGTCACCCCCGGCCCGGTGATGATGAAACACACGCCCGGCTTGCCGCTGACCCGCGCATAACCGTCGGCCATAAAGCCGGCGCCCTGCTCATGGCGGGTCAGCACATGCCGAATACCGCTGCCCGGCAAGCCTCGATACAGCTCCAGCGTGTGCACGCCGGGAATCCCGAACACCGTGTCGACACCATAGTTGGCCAGCAATCGCACCAGGGCCTGGCCGCCCGTCAAGGTTTTGCTTTGCATCGTCATCTCCTTCACGCCTGGGCGAGACGGATCAATGCATCGACCGCCGTGGCGCCCCGGGCATTGACCAGCAATGGGTTTACATCGAGTTCCAGCAATTGCCCGGCGTTGGCGCAGGCGTAGTCGGCCACCGCACGAATCGCCGCCACCAGAGCTTCCATGTCGGCCACTTCGCGTCCGCGAAAGCCTTGCAGCAATGCGGCGCTGCGCAGGCTGAGCAAGGCGTTGCGGATTGCGTCGTCGGTGGTCGGCAACAGCAGGCTGCGGCTGTCCTTGAGCAACTCCACAAGGATTCCACCAGCGCCGATCACCAGCGCAAGGCCGAAGTCGTTTTCGCGCTTGATGCCCACAATCAGCTCGGCCAGCGGCGGCGTAGCCATGGACTCCAGCAGCAGCTGATCGAACGGCACATCCGGCGCATAAGCGGCGATTTGCTCGCGCATATGAGCCAGGGCAGCAGTCAAGGCGAAGCCGTCCTGCAGGTTGAGCGCCACGGCGCCAGCTTCGGTTTTATGCGGCAAGTCGGCACTGACGGCCTTGAGTACCAGCGGGTAACCCAGCACTTTGGCATCGGCTATGGCCCGCTCGGGAGTGCTCAAGACACCGGCTGGCGTGGTCAGGCCGAAAGCCCGTAAAGCCTGCTTGGAATCCCACTCATCAAGCGACTGTCCGTGTTGCTCAAGCGCTTGCGGGCACAGCGGCACCAGTATCGACTCACCCCGCGCCAACAACGCCCGGCGATTGTTTTGATAGTCAGCAATCCGGCCCCAGGCCGCCAGCGCATCTTCCACGCCTTGCAACGCGGCAACGCCCTGGGCATGCAGACGCTCGCGAGCGTGGGCCGGGAGCAATTCGGGAAATGCAGAGGTGACAAAGCCAGTCTTGCCGTGGCGAGTCAGCGCACTGCAAAACAGCTCCAGCAGCAGGTCGCACTCCTTGCGCTCACCGGTAAATTCCGCCGGGTAGTCGAGCACCAGCATTGCCGCATCCGCTTCGGTGCGCAGTGCCGTGTCGAGCATCGTATTAAGCGCGTCGCTGTTGCCCCAGATGGCCGTGGTGAAATCCAGCGGGTTGACCAGATTGGCGTAGCTGGGCAGCACCTGCGCCAACTCTTCACGCTGGCCTTCGTCGAGCTTCGGCAGGCTCAAATCGTTGCGCTCGGCGTAGTCGGCAATCAACCCGGCATCACCACCGGAACAGGCCAGGGCGATCAGGCTGTTGCCCGCCGGCAGATTACCGCAGGCCGCCGCTTTCAGGGTCTCGACAAAACTCACCGGCCCGCTGACCCGGATCACACCCAGGCGCGCGAACAGACTGTCGTACAGCGCATCGGAACCCGACAACGAACTGGTATGACTCAAAGCCAACTCGGCGCCGATCTGTGACACCCCGGTTTTCAGGGCGATGATCGGAATGCCTTTCTCCAGGGCCTTGTGGGCCGCACGGGCGAACCCCGGCACATTCTTCAAGCCTTCCAGGTGCAAGCCAATCGCTGTAACGCGCGGCTCGTCGAGCAGCACGTCCATCAACTCGGCAACCCCCAACTGCGCCTGGTTGCCCACCGACGCCATATAGGCCACCGGCAGCGAACGGTCGCTCATGGACAGGTTGTAGGCAAAGTTGCCGCTCTGGGTCAGCACCGCAACGCCCTTCTCGACCGGCTTGCCGCCATGGGCCACCGGCCACAACGCCGAGCTGTGCAGGTAATCCAGCAGGCCATAGCAATTGGGGCCCAGCAGTGCCATCTCGCCAGCGGCCTTGAGCAGTTGTTGCTGCAAGGCTTGGCCCTCGGCGCCGGTTTCGGCAAACCCGGAGGCGTAGCAGATGGCGCCACCGGTGCCAATGGCCGCCAGTTCGGCGACACAGGTCAGGGTCAGCTCGCGATTGGTAGCGATAAACACCGCGTCCGGACCGCACGGCAAATCGGCCACGCGACGTACGCAGGGAACGCCATCGAGGCTGTCATGTTGCGGGTTGACCAGCCACATCTGGCCGGCAAAACCACCCTCGGCGCAGCGCTTGAGGGCACGGGCCATGCTGCGCCCACCGACGAATGCCAGGTGACGGGGCGCCAGCAGGCGCTTGAGATTGTCGCGAATAGCCTGGGACATAAGCGTTCTCCGACCCGATCAACGCAACAGTGGCCGCAACAGTTCGCGGGCAATAATGTGGCGCTGGATTTCCGAAGTGCCTTCCCAGATCCGCTCGATCCGCGCGTTGCGCCAGATGCGCTCCACCGGGCCTTCGTCCATCAAACCCATGCCGCCGTAGATCTGCACCGCTTCATCGGCAACCTTGCCCAGTACTTCGCTGGCAAACAGCTTGGCCATGCCGGCCTCGCCGTCGGTCATGGTGCCCTGGTCCATTTTCCAGGCGGTGTTCAGGGTCAGCAGTTCGGCCGCACGGATTTGCGTGGCCATGTCGGCGAGCTTGAACGAGATGCCTTGATAGGTGCCGATGGGCTGGCCGAACTGCTTGCGGTCGGCCGCCCATTGCAGGGAAACGTCCAGCGCACGCTGGGCCTGGCCGACGCAGTTGGCAGCCACCATCACCCGGCCTGCGGTCAGCCAGGCATTGGCGACTTCCCAACCTTTGCCGACTTCGCCGAGGACTTTGGAGGCTGGTACGCGGCAGTCGTCGAAGAACATTTCATAAGTGTGGTAGCCGCGGTTGCTGACGCACTTGGGGCCCCGGCGAATGGTCATGCCCGGCGTGCCACGGTCCACCAGGAACGAGGTCACGGCATTGCGTTGGCGACCGTTGTGTTCGTAGGTGTCGGTAACGGCAAACACGATGGCGAAATCCGCGTGGCCGGCGTGGCTGATGAAGTGCTTGCTGCCATTGAGCACAAAGTCATCACCGCTGCGCACGGCGCGGGTCTTGATCGCATTGGCGTCGGAACCGGCACCCGGTTCGGTCAGGGCAAAGCAGTCGATCTTCTTGCCCTGCACGCACGGCAACAGGTACTCGCCAATCTGCGCGCCGGTGCAGGCCATGAGGATTTTCGACGGCCGGGCGACAAACACATGCAGCGCCCAGGAGACTTTCGACAACTCACGCTCGATCAACGCCTGTGACAGGTAATCCAGGCCGCCACCGCCGACGTCTTCCGGCATGTTGAAGGCATAGAAACCGGCAGCGATGGCCTTGTCACGAATCTGCGCGGCAAGCTCCGGCGAAACTTCATCGGCGCGGTCCACCGCCTCCTCGTGGGGCAACAACTCCTTGGCAACAAAACTGCGTACCGCGTCCACCAACATGTCTTGTTCTTGGCTGGGCTGGAAATTCATGGCGCTACCTGTCGATCGTTCGAGGGTGTTTTGAAGGGGAATCAGTTGCCGGAGAAGTTCGGTGGGCGCTTTTCCATCGAGGCGCGCAGGGCTTCAGCACCGTCGGCGCTGCGTCCACACAGCAGGCCGGCGGCGAGTTCCGCCTGGAGCTGCTCGGGCAGGCTGCGCCCGGCGCCTTCGCGGATGAGGGTTTTGGTCTGGGCAAACGCAAAGGTCGGGCCGTTGGCCAGGCGCGTGGCCAGCTCGGCGACGTGGGTATGCAGTTGCTCGTCGGCAACGACTTCGCCCACCAGCCCGGCGGCCAGGGCGCGGTCGGCGCTCCACAATTCATCGAGGAACAGCAGGCGCTTGGCTTGCTCGCTGCCGATCAGGCGCGGCAGATGCCAGCTGGCGCCGGCGTCCGGCGAGTAGGCCATGCTGGTGTAGCCGGCCTTGAAGCGTGCCGATTGCGCGGCGACGCGCAGGTCGCAGCACAGGGTGAGGTCCATGCCGGCACCGACCGCCGTGCCATTGATGGCGGCGAGGGTAGGTTTGTCGAGGGTGTGCAGGCGGGTCATCAGGGCGTGGGCGGTTTCGGTCCAGCCGTAGGTTTCGAGGGCGCCACGGGCTTCGGCATCGGCCCATTCGGCAAGGTCGGCACCGGCGCAGAAGCTGCGACCGCTGCCGGTCAGTACCACCACGCGCACAGCCGGGTCGCGGTTGAAACCGTCCAGCAAGGCATGCAGGTGCTTGAGGGTCGGGATGTCCAGGGCATTGCGCTGGGGGCCGCGATTGAGGGTGATCCAGGCAACGCCTGCCTGCACCTGAGTGAGCACGGACGGATCTGTAGTCATGGAATCCTCGAATTATTTTAATTGGCTTGAGGGGTGCGACATGGGGCGATACTAAACGAGTGTTCAGTAAGGAGGCAATCGGGTAACTGCAAATATTTTTCGAGGGGAAAATGCCGGCCCGGACATTGCGTCCAGGCGGCGCGGAATCGTCCGTTCAGGGTTTGATCTGGAAGCGCTTGCGCCCGCCCGACTGCAAGCCATCGACCCAGGCTTCGCAGATCTGGATGCCCTGCTCCGGGGTGAAGGTGCCGGGATTGAGCCCCGATTCCAGCCACAAGCCGTCGAGCAAGGCGCTCAAGGCGATGGCCGCCAAATCGGCATCGAACTGCTTCCAGCCCTCCTCACCGGCCATGTCCACCAAGGCCGAACGCATGATGGTGCGGTACTCGCCATAGGAGTGTTCGTGGGCCTGGTTGATCGCCGGGGCCGTCTTGACCGCCCCCCAGAACACCAGCCAGGCATCCAGCAGTTGCGGGTCGAGCAATTCGGGGGAGAACGAGCCGCGGAAGAACGCCGACAGCCGCTCCCGCGGACTGGGCGGCGCCTTGGCCATCGCATCCCGCAGCAGGTCCATCACCTGCCGGGTGATTGACCGATAGGCCTCGGCCACCAGCTCATCCTTGCCCGAGTAGTGATGACTGATCAGCCCCACCGACACCCCGGCCTCGGCGCTGATCTTGCGGATCGACGCGCCCTGGAAGCCGTCGCGCTTGAGGCAGGCCAACGTCGCCTGCACCAGATTGGCCTTGCGCAACTCCGGTTCCATGCGGGAGAAACGGGATTCCTGGGTCATGAGGCGGTGTCCTTGGGTTGAGTCGGCTGGACGACTCTACCTCACTCCCGGAACCCCGGCGACACCCGATCCAGTAACCGCAGCAATGCCGCCCATGCCAGTTGCATGGCGTCCGGGTCTGCCAGTTCGCCCTCTTCCAGTGGCCGGCCTGGCTCATTGAACTGCCGCTCGGTGTATTCACACACGTGCGCAGGCGGCAGGATCAGCTTGCCGCACGCCTGGGCGGCGATCTGGATATCGCAGGCCTTCTCCAGGTAATACATGCGCAGGAACGCCTGGCTGACCGTCTCCCCTACCGTCAACAAACCATGGTTGCGCAGCATCAACACCGGCTTGTCGCCGAGGTCGCGCACCAGTCGCTGTTGCTCGTCCATGTCCAGCGCCACGCCTTCGTAGTCGTGGTAGGCGACCTTGCCGTAGAACTCCATGGAAATCTGGTTCACCGGCAACAGCCCGCATTCCAGGGCCGCCACCGCACAGCCGGCGCGGGTGTGGGTGTGCAGCACGCACTGCGCATCTTCGCGGGCGCCGTGAATCGCGCTGTGAATCACAAACCCCGCCGGGTTGACGCCATGGGCCGAAGCCTCGACCGCACGTCCGTCCAGGCCGATCTTCACCAGGCTGGAGGCGGTGATCTCCTCGAACATCAGCCCATAGGGGTTGATCAAAAAGTGATGCTCGGGCCCCGGGATACGCACCGAGATATGGGTGAAAATCAAATCGCTCATGCGAAAGTGCGCGATCAGCCGGTAGCAGGCGGCAAGCTCTTCGCGCAGCTGTCGTTCGGTGGCCCCAGGCATTTTTATTCTCCAGGCGGGTGGGTGATGTGGTTGACGCTAATCCAGTCACCAGTAAAAAAACAAGTTGATTTTTTACTGAGGCTGACCTCCTATAGAAAAATAATAACAACAGCGCCTGGAGTATTCGCACCATGTCGCCCCATGCCTTTCCGCATCTTTTTGAACCGTTGGTACTGCGTGGCAAACGCCTGAAAAATCGCATCATGTCCAGCGGGCACGACACCTCGATGCCCACCGACAACCAGGTCAACGAGCAGTTGATCGCCTACCACCGGGCACGCGCCGAAGGCGGCGTGGGGTTGATTGTGTTGCAGGTGGCCGGGGTGCACGACAGCGCCCGCTACACCTCTCATGTGCTGATGGCCACCGATGACAGCTGCATCGACGGCTATCGCCGACTGGCCGAAACCTGCCACGCCCACGGCACCGTGGTGCTGTCGCAGATTTTCCATCCAGGGCGGGAAATCATGGAGTCGGCCGCCGGTTTGCTGGCGGTGGCTTACTCGGCTTCCGGGGTGCCCAACGAACGCTTCCGGGTGATGCCGCGCGCCCTTGACCAGACAATGATCGACGAGATCGTCGCCGGCTACGGCGCTGCGGCAAGGCGCCTGTATCAGGCCGGGATTGACGGTGTGGAAGTGGTCGCCAGCCATGGTTACCTGCCTGCGCAATTTCTCAACCCGCGGGTGAATCGCCGCACCGACGGCTACAACGGCGAGCTGGAACAACGCCTGCGTTTCCTGCGGGAAATCATCGCCACGGTGCGTGCCGAAACCGACGAGCACTTCATCATCGGGCTACGCATTTCTGCCGATGAACGCGACCCCGAAGGCCTGACCGAAGAGGATTCCCTGGCCGCCGTGCAACAGCTGCAATCACACCTGGATTACGTGCACATCGTCGCCGGCACCTCGGCCTCCCTCGGCGGCGCGATCCATATCGTGCCGCCCATGGCGATTGCCCCGGCGTACCTGGCGGCAGAAGCGGCGACGTTCAAGACGCACCTGTCGATTCCGCTGTTCGTCACCGGGCGCATCAACCAGCCCCAGGAGGCCGAATTGATGCTGCAACGCGGCCAGGCCGATGTGTGCGGCATGACCCGCGCACTGATCTGCGACCCGCGCATGCCGGCCAAGACCTCAAGCGGCCATGCCGAGGATGTACGGGCGTGCATCGCCTGCAATCAGGCGTGCATCGGCCACTTCCACAAAGGCCTGCCGATCTCCTGCATCCAGCATCCCGAGACCGGCCGCGAATTGCAGTTTGGCCAACTGCAACCGGCACTGCGACGCCAGCGGATCATGGTCGCCGGTGGCGGCCCGGCAGGGATGAAAGCGGCAGCGGTGGCGGCGCAGCGCGGACATGAGGTGACCTTGTATGAAGCCAGTGCCCAATTGGGCGGCCAAGTGCTTCTGGCGCAGTTACTGCCCCGGCGCAGCGAGTTCGGCGGGGCCAGTACCAACCTGCAGCGCGAGATGGAACTGGCCGGGGTCCGCGTGGTGCGCAACACCCGCGTCGACCGCGCATTGGTGGAACGCGAACAACCTGACCGGGTGATCATCGCCACCGGCGCCGAGCCCTACTGGCCGGCCTTCGAACGCGGCGGCGAGCTACAGGTGGTGGATGCCTGGCAAGTGCTGCGCGATGAGGTGCAACTGGGCCGTTCGGTGGTCGTCGTGGACTGGCGTTGCGACTGGATCGGCCCGGGCATTGCCGAGCGCCTCACCCGTGCCGGCCATCAGGTGCAACTGGCGGTGAACGGCACCCATTGCGGGGAAAACCTGCCGTTGTACGTGCGTGACCAACTGGCCGGCGAACTGCATCGGCTGGGCATTCCGATCATCCCTTACGCCCGTTTGTACGGCTGCGACGACACTACCGTCTACCTGCAACACACCGCCAGCGGCGAGCCGATGCTGCTGGAAAATATCGACACCCTGGTGTTGTGCCAGGGCCACCAGCCGGTGGACACTCTGGGCGCAGAACTGGAAGGCCTGGTGGCGTTCACGCGGATCGGCGATTGCCTGGCGCCGCGTACCGCCGAAGAGGCGATTTATGAAGGATTGAAAGTAGCGTGGGACATTTGAACGACCAACCGCCACAGCTGTTTCTCGGCACCCGCATCCGCGGCTTGCGCAAGGCCCGGGGCATGACGCTTACCGAATTGGCGCAGATGAGCGAATTGACGGCCGGCTATATCAGCCAACTGGAACGCAACCTCGCCTACCCGTCGATCCCGGCCTTGTTCAACATCGCCCGCAGCCTGGGGGTGACGATCCAGTGGTTTTTTGCCAGTGAGACCACGCCGGCAGCGGAGGATGAAGGTTTTGTGGTGCGCAGGAACAATCGCCAGAGCATTCACTATGAGGACGGGATCGTCGACCAGTTGCTGACGCCCCTGCCCAATCATCAATTGGAGATGCTGCACTCGCGCTTTCCACCGGGCACCTATAGCCAGCAGAGCTATAGCCATGAGGGTGAAGAGGCGGGTTATGTGTTGAGCGGAACGTTTGAGTTATGGGTGGGCGAGCGGCATTTTCAGCTGGCTGAAGGCGACAGTTTCAGCTTCCCCAGCAGTGAGCCCCATCGGTATGGCAACCCCGGAAAGGTGGATGCGGTGGTGATTTGGGTGATTACGCCGCCGACGTTTTAGACCGTTGGGGCAACTAAGGACGTTTCCTACGATACGCGGGGAGTTCTGGATGGGGGCCATCAGTAGTCGGTAAAAACGGCTCTTGCTATAAAACCGACTACTTTTTTATGAGGGTGCCGGTCATGTTTGAGTCGTTTGCTTGGTTCAAGAAACCCACTGAGGAAGATCTGGAAAATATCAGGGCTATCAAGCGGTACAAAACCATGAGGATAGTGGGTGAGTGGGGTATTTCTGTCGACCCGGCGGAAATCGCCAACTCACCCGAGTTCAAGGAACACAAGCGCAAGATACGTGAACTGATATTCAAATAACCCATGGGGCTACTACTGATACTGCCGTTACTGGTGAGTGGCTATTTGGTGTGTTTGAAACACCCCGGCCATTACTGCCGCCTCCACCGCTTTGAGGGCCAGTTACTCTATCTACAGGTCGCAAGATTAGGCTGGACCTGCCTCGTACTGTCGTTCGTACTGACCACTTTGATTCTTTGCCTGTCCAAACAGCCGCTGCAACTGGCTGGCCAGACAATCCCCATTGATTACAGTGCTTATCTGGGCAAGCTGCTGATAGAGCTGGATATTGCCACCGAGAGAAATCATGGCCTCTGGGTATTTTTGCTCCAGGTCGGCCTGACAGCCATGATCATTCCCTACTGCTGGGCGCGATTATTTGTGCGTTGGCGTCGACGAAGACTGCAACTTGCTTCAGAGGAGGAACTGAACCAGCAATTGATGCTCGAGCTTCTAACGGGGCGCCCCCTCAGGACCCTACTCAGGGAATCCATTGCGCGCGGCTCTCAATGCATGTTCACGCTCAACGATCGGAATGTTTATGTGGGCGTTGTTTCATCCATCTGCGAGCCGAATGAGTCCGAAGGTATAGATCACGCCTTCAGTCTGATTCCGACCTGCAGCGGCTATCGCGACAAGGACACCTTGGAAATCATCCTCGATACTGAATACCCGGATGCGTCAGACGCTATTTCCATCATGCTGCTCCAGGAAGCGGTGGTATCAGCCACCCGCTTTGACCCTGCGACGTGGATGTCTTTCCAATCCCGCATACGGGCGAAACCCCAGCCTATCCGGAGCTATCGTCGTGAGTCGGCACGCAGGAAAAAGACGCCAGGTGCCTGCGCCTGAGGTCCTCCCGCCAAACAGTAAACCTTCCAGCCATTCCCACATCTACCCGCCGGTTTCAGTGCACACAAAAACGCAACACTGAACTGCACCGATTGTGATGGCCGCTTCACACCGGGGTTTATATAGTCGTTCCTACTGCAACCCGCCATGAGCCAGCCGGCCCATCACAAGGAAGCGTTCGATGACTGACCTGCATACCCTTACGGCCGCCGAACTGCTGGCGCAATTTGCCAGCCGGCAACTCGCGCCCATCGACTACTACGACCAACTCCTGGCCCACATCGACCGCTGGGAGCCGCAGATCAACGCGCTCTATGCCTTCGACCCGCAACAGGTGCGTCAGCAGGCCCAGGCCTCCACCGAACGCTGGAACAAGGGCCAATCCAACGGCGCCCTTGATGGCGTACCGGTGACTCTCAAGGAATTGATCGCCACCGAAGGCGTGCCCATTCCCCTCGGCAGCGCGGCCACCCGCCTGACCCCGGCCCTCAGGGACGCACCGCCCGCAGCCCGCATGCGTGAAGCGGGCGCGATAATCCTGGCCAAGACCACCAACCCGGACTTCGGCATGCTGTCTTCCGGCCTGTCGAGCTTCCACGGCATCACCCGCAACCCGTGGAACACCGCCAACAACACCGGAGGTTCCAGCTCCGGTGCCGCCGCAGCGGCCGCCGCAGGTTACGGCCCGCTGCACGTGGGCACCGACATCGGTGGCTCGGTGCGCCTGCCCGCCGCCTGGTGCGGCCTGGTGGGATTCAAGCCGACCCTGGGGCGCATCCCCATCGACCCGTACTACACCGGCCGCGCCGCCGGGCCCATGACCCGCACCGTCGACGACTGCGTGCTGTTGATGCAACACCTGGCCCGCCCCGATGCCCGCGATGCCACCAGCCTGCCGCCGCTCACCACCCAGTGGAGTAACCAGCCGCTCTCGGTCAAGGGCCTGCGCGTCGGCCTGATGCTTGAACCCGGCGCAGGCATGCAGCCTGAAGGCTTCGTCTGTGAAGCCGTGGAGCAAGCCGCGCGGCTGTTCGAAGCCCACGGCGCCAAGGTCACGCTGATCCCGCCAATCATGGACCGCGCACAACTCGATGGCCTCGACCATTTCTGGCGCGCCCGCCAGTGGGGCGATTTGTCGGCCCTGAGCAGCGAGCAGTTCGACAAGGTCTTGCCGTACATCCGCGACTGGGCCGCGCCGGGCGCCGAGATCAGCGGCGTACAAGCCGTAAAGGGTTTCAACCAGACCTTTGAAATGCGCCGCCGCGCCGCGCAGGTGTTCACCGAACTCGACCTGGTGCTGTCCCCCACCAACCAGGTCAATGCGTTCCCGGCCGAGTGGCCATCACCGAGCAACAACCCGCAACTGCCGTTCGAACACATCGTGTTCACGGTGCCGTGGAACATGGGCGAGCAACCGGCGTTGTCGATCAACTGCGGTTTCGCCGCCGATGGCATGCCCATCGGCCTGCAGATGATCGCCCCGCGTTTTGCCGATCAATGGCTGCTGCAAATCGCTAAAACCTACGAGAGCTGGCGTGGCGCAATCCACCACTGGCCGAATCCTTCCTGACTTTTGACGCTGTAAGAACTGCCCACCCACACGCCAGCTCCGGGCCCTCTTGGCCTGGAGCTCGGACGACCTATAACTAAAATCGAGGGGCTGGTATGCACACTGAGCAATTGACACGATCCGATCCTGATCACGCACCCGAAACACCGTCCCCGGACGCCGGCAAAAAGAGCATCTTCGCCGTGGTCCTGGGCAACGCCGTGGAGTTTTTCGACTTTGGTGTGTACGCAACCTTTGCGGTGATGATCGGCCACACGTTCTTCCCGTCCGACAGCGCTTTCGTCAGCCTGATGCTGTCGGTCACGGCGTTCGGTATCGGCTTTATCGTCCGGCCCCTGGGCGCAGTACTGATCGGCGCCTACGCCGACCGCGTCGGGCGCAAACCGGCGATGCTGTTGACCCTGGTAATGATGGCCGTGGGCACCGGCAGCATCGCGATATTGCCCGGTTACGAGACCATCGGTATCGCGGCGCCGATCCTGCTGGTACTCACCCGCATGATCCAGGGCCTGGCCTGGGGCGGTGAAGCCGGCCCCGCCACCACCTACATCCTCGAAGCGGCGCCACCCCACAAACGCGGGACCTACGCCTGCTGGCAAGTAGTCGCCCAGGGCGTCGCAGCCATGGTGGCCGGGCTGGTAGGGTTCACCCTGACCAAGGTCATGTCCCCGGAAGACCTCAACAGCTGGGGCTGGCGCGTGCCGTTCGTGTTCGGCCTGCTGGTGTTGCCGATCGGCATCTACATCCGCCGCAACCTCGCCGAAACCTTCCACGGCCACGGCGAGCAGACCAGCACCGGCGACCTGGTACGGGAAGTCTGCGGCAAGCACCGGCGCGCACTGGTGCTGGGGTTGCTGATCCTTTCCGGCAGCACCATCACCCAGTACTTCCTCAACTACATGACCACCTTCGCCCTCACCGAACTGAAGCTGCCCACCAGCATCTCGATGCTCTCGACCCTGGTGGCCGGCGCAGCGATGGCCGTGTGCGCGGTGGCCGGCGGCATGCTCTGCGACCGCTTCGGGCGCCGTACGATCCTGATGACACCGCGGGTGGTGTTGCTGTTGATTTTGTTCCCGGCCCTGCAACTGATGACCGAGCACCCAAGCCCGGCGACCTTCCTGCTGACCCTGGCGGTACTCTCGGGCCTGCACGGCATGAGTGGCGCGGCGCTGATCGTGTTGCTGGTGGAAAGCTTCCCGAAATCCGTGCGCTCCACCGGTTTCTCCATCGTCTACGCCTTCGGTGTGGCGGCGTTTGGCGGCACCGCGCAGATCATCATCACCTGGCTGATCGGCACCACCGGCGACCCGATGTCGCCGGTCTGGTACCTGCTGATCGCCAACCTGGTGTGCCTCACCGCCGCCTGGTTCGCCAAGGAAACCCGTCCGCCGCTGCCCGGCAGCCCGGCCCGCGAAACCCGGCTCACAGAAGCTTCGGTTCGCTGAATACCTTTTCCCACTGTCCCGCGTCTTTTCGCCACCGACCGGCAGCACCTGAAGGCCTGCCGGGACGGTCGCCTTACGTCTGATTTGTATGGGGATTTACCATGTATCCACGTCTTTTGCTGGCCGTCACCCTGGCGTCCAGCACCCAGGCTTTCGCCCAGGAAAACGCCCAGGCCAGCGCACCGGGCTTCCTCGAAGGCAGCACCCTGGACCTGAACCTGCGTCACTACTATTCCAACCAGCACACCCAACGCACCACCCACTTGAGCATCAAGAAAGCCGGCGGCGTCGAGCCCACGCGTGTACGGGAAACCTGGGTGCAGACCAGCATGCTCAAGTACAGCTCCGGCTACACCCAGGGCCTGATTGGCGTGGGTGTGGACGCGGGGATCTTCAGCGCGGTCAACCTGGAACGCGGCCACGGCAAGGTGGCCAATGGCGGCGACCGGGTGCTGGTGGACGGCGACGGCGATGCGATTCCCACCTGGAGCCGCCTGGGGGTGGGCGACGTGCGTTTTCGCCTGTCCAGCACCGAGATCAAGGCTGGCCGGCTGATGACCGACAATCCGATCCTGCGTTACAAGGACAACCGCGCCCTGCCCTCCAGCTTCCAGGGCGTGGGCTTGTTCAGCAACGAATTCGACTGGCTATCGGTGCAGGGCGGCAGCTTCGAGCGGGCGATTCCACGCACCGGCACCGGCGCCGAAAAGCTCACCACCACCTTCGGCAACCGCGCCTACAGCGGCGCACGCATCAGCTACCTGGGAGCCACGGTAAAACCGGGTTACGGGCTGGAAGCCAGCGTCTACGCGTCGCGTTTCGAAGACATGTGGGACCAGACCTACGTCGGCCTGACCCACCGCATCGGTGACAAGAGCGACATCGCCTTGAAGACCGCCTTCAACTACTACCACACCAGCGACTCGGGCGACAAAAACCTCGGCTACATCGACAATAACGCCGCCAGCCTGGCCTTCACCGCCACGCACCTGGCCCACAGCCTGACCCTGGCCTGGCAGCAGGTATTCGGCAACGAATACTTCGACTACGTGTGGGAGTCCACCGGCAACTACATGGCCAACTCGCTGTACTCGGACTACAACGGCCCCAACGAAAAGTCCTGGCAGTTGCGCTACGACCTGGACTTCGCCGCCTACGGTGTGCCCGGCCTCACCGCCAGCCTGTGGCACGCCAAGGGTTGGGACATCGACGGCACCCATTACGATGGCGACCGCAACGGTCACAACACCGGCTACAACGTGCGCAGCCTGGATGGCGCCAAGCACAACGAAAACGGCTTGATGCTGGCCTATGTGATTCAGTCCGGAACACTCAAGAACACCGTACTGCGCACCATCGTCTACAACCATCGCGCCAGCGGCGGGCAGATTGACGGCAGCTACGATGAGTTCCGCCTCGTCGCCAATGTGCCGATCAACATCTTCTGAGGCTCAGGCTCAGTTCAGCGAACAACGCTGCATCGCCCCCGCCAGCATTTCCTGGCACTTGAGCACCGCCACCGAGCGGGGGCGGTTGCGGTACACGCAGAGGTCGATGCGGATGCGGCCGAGGTCTTCATCGGCGATCGGCACGGCGACCAGGCCGTCGCCCAGGTCCCGCACGTCTGCCTCGACCTGGGGCAAAATCAGCACCGCTGCCCGTTGCCGGGCCAGGCTCTTCTGCACTTCCAGGGAGCTGGTGGTGAACACCGGTTCGAGGGTGACGCCGCGTTTTTTTGCCGCCACTTCCAGGGCCTGGCGCACGCCGTAGGCCGAGTCGGGAATCGCCAGGGGCTGGCCTTGCAGTTCGCTCAATTCGATGCTGTCGCGCTGGGCGAAGGGGTGTTCGGCGCTGACCAGCACCCGGTGCCATAACTGGCAGTGGGCGGTGACTTCGACGTCGGCGCGCTCTTGCAGGTAGAACGCCAGGCCCAGGTCCGCCTCGCCGCTGCACAGGGCGTCGAGGGTGGCCGAGGCGCTGGCGATCACGATGTTGAAGGTGACCTTGGGGTGGGCGCGGTAGAAGGTGGCGAGCACCGGGGCGAGCACGGTGGAAACGATACTTTCTGACACATGGATGCTGATGTTACCGGCCACCTGGCTTTGGCGGCTGGCGATGACTTCGCGTACCTGGTCGAGGCCGCGCAGGGTTGAGGTGACTTGTTCGGCCAGGCACTCGCCCTCGGCGGTGAGGCGGATGCCGCGGGGGCCGCGCTCAATCAGGGCGGCGCCGAAGAAGTGTTCCAGGTGTTCGATCTGGCGGCTGACGGCGGTGGGGGTGACGTAAAGACGTTCGGCGGCCTTACGCAGGGAGGCGCAGCGGGCGACCTCGTGGAAATATCGCAAGGCGCGTAGTTGCATGGGGGGTGCTCCTTTTTTGGGGGGGTGGATTGGGGAGGACGCAATTACTGCGCCATGCGGGTGTACATATCCGTTTCTTCGGTCACGGCGTCCTGCCGGTTTACTCGCTCTGCACTACCCGCGTTCGCTCAGATCAAGATCAAAAGCAAATCTGCTTTTCTGTGGGAGCTGGCTTGCCTGCGATGCAGACAACTCGGTGCATCAGGTACACCCAGTTGATGCCATCGCAGGCAAGCCAGCTCCCACATTTGACCGTGCCCGCTTTAGCTTTTGATTTTGCTTCTAAACACTCAAGCCGGCCGGTAGGCCGCTGTGCTGTAGTGAGCCCCAATATCTGCG
>NZ_JACAOX010000031.1:0-28232 GCF_013386015.1 Pseudomonas sp. B6001 | reverse complement strand
GCTGTAAGAGCGGAACCCTAAGCCGCCGTTACCTAAATAACGGATATGTACTCAATCCCCCTGCAAACCACCACCAAGCCCCCTGTCATCTAAGCGTCACCGTAACTTCATGGAGATGACACCGGCCCTACATAGCCTGACATGGCACAAACAAGTCGACCGGCCGTAACCCTGGCCGGCACTCGGAGACTCGCCATGACTCAGATCGCCCGCATCAGCGACACCGGCAATGAACGCCGCCTGCAAGCCGAACGCCTGATCGGCGCCCAGGCTTTGCAGGAAGCCCAGGCCCTGCGGTTCAACGTGTTCAGCGGCGAATTCAACGCCAAGCTGAAAGGCGCTGAACTGGGCCTGGACATGGATGACTATGATGTTCACTGCAGCCACATCGGCGTGCGGGATTTGAACAGCGGTCGACTCGTTGCCACCACCCGTTTGCTCGACCACCAGGCCGCCACCACCCTGGGCCGCTTCTACAGCGAAGAAGAATTCAGCCTCCACGGCCTGCTGCACCTCAAAGGCCCCATCCTGGAAATCGGCCGCACCTGCGTCGACCCCGCCTACCGCAACGGCGGCACCATCGCCGTGTTGTGGGGCGAGCTGGCCGAAGTCCTCAACCAGGGCGGCTACAGCTACCTGATGGGCTGCGCAAGCATCCCGATGCACGACGGCGGCATCCAGGCCCACGCGATCATGCAGCGCCTGCGCGAACGCTACCTGTGCAACGAACACCTGCGGGCCGAGCCGAAAAAGCCGCTGCCGGCACTGGACCTGCCATCCAACGTCATCGCCGAAATGCCCCCCTTGCTCAAGGCCTACATGCGCCTGGGTGCAAAGATTTGCGGCGAACCCTGCTGGGACGAAGACTTCCAGGTCGCCGACGTGTTCATCCTGCTCAAGCGCGACGAGCTGTGCCCGCGGTATGCCCGCCACTTCAAGGCAGCCATGTGATGAGCCGCCTTCGGGTGTACGGGCGAATTGCCCGCGTGCTGGTGGTGGTGGCCCTGGGTTTGACCATGGCCAGTGTGTTTGGCGTGTTTGAACGTCTGGGCGTGGCCAACTCGATGGTGCGCCGGCAGCGCTGGTCGCGTTTTTTCATGGCACGGCTGACCAACGCCCTGCCCTTTCGCGTGACCGTTCACGGTGAGTTGCCGCAACAGTCGATGCTGTGGGTCAGCAACCACGTATCGTGGACCGATATCCCGCTGCTGGGGATGGTGGTGCCGATGTCGTTCCTGTCCAAGGCCGAGGTGCGCACCTGGCCGGTGGCGGGCTGGTTGGCCGCCAAGGCAGGCAGCCTGTTCATCCGCCGAGGTTCGGGGGACAGCCAGTTGATTCGCAAACAGATGACGCGTCATCTGGAACAACAACACCCGCTGTTGATGTTCCCGGAAGGCACCACAACCGACGGCCGCGCCCTGCGTACGTTCCACGGGCGGTTACTGGCCAGTGCGATTGATGCCGATGTGTCGCTGCAACCGGTGGCGATTCGTTATCTGCGCGATGGCCACATCGACCCGCTGGCACCGTTTATTGGCGACGATGATTTGCTCTCGCACTTGATGCGTTTGTTCGGCAATGACCAGGGCGACGTGGAAATCCATCTGCTCAAGCCGATTGCCTGCGCCGGGCAGGAACGTGCGGCGCTGGCGTTCCAGGCGCAGCAGGCGGTGCAGAAGGCGTTGTTTGGCCCCCTTCCAGAAGATGAGCAAATGCCAGCGCGGCCAGCATTCGCGGCCTGAAGCGAGCACGGTGAAAAATGTGGGAGCGGGCTTGCTCGCGAAGGCGGTGCATCAGTCAGCAGATTCATTAGCTGACCCACCGCTTTCGCGAGCAAGCCCGCTCCCACATTTATAGTTGTATTGCCAACTGGCTATTTGAGAACCGCTGCAATTCTGGGTAAAACACCCGAAAATCCTCGCTCAACGGCTCGTACAGCGCTCGTAATTCCTGCATGGCATGGCCCAGTTCTTCGGGCCGTGTCAGGCGCCGGCCAATTCCTCGAAGTACCTGTTCCATCACCGCAAATTCGCGGTACGAACCCAGCCAGTCATCCGCCGCCATGTACGGCGCAATCAGCGCCAGCCGCCCCGGCAACGCCGGCTCTTCGGCGAGCACCCGGTAAACCTCAGAGGTAAATCGCTCCAGCGGCTGATCGGCATATAACGCCCAGTCCCGCGCCAGGCAGTGGTCGAAAAACACATCGAGGACAATCCCGGCATAGCGGCGCCGGGTCAGGGTGAAGCGCGACAGCGCCTGCCCGATCAGCGGATGACTGTCGGTGTAGCGATCGATTGAGCGATGCAACTGAATCGCCGACTCGATTTGCGGGCTGAATTGGCCTTGCAGGCGACCTTTAACAAAGTCGCCATACAAGCTGCCAAGCAATTGAGCAGGAAGTTGGCCGCCGAGGTGCAGATGTGCGAGATAATTCATGGCGCGCAGTCTAGCACTGCCGTCAACGTATCGTTATAACCCGATATACCGATTCAATCTGGTTTAAGACCAAAATCATATTGGTATATCGGGATACAACGATTTAAAGTTCGCCTCATCGCGATATAACGTTTTACAAAACCGAGCATCACTGCCATGTCCATCGACCTCGACGAAATAATAAAAGCCCTGGCGCACCCAGTACGGCGAGACATCCTCAACTGGCTGAAAGACCCGAAAGTGCAATTCCCCGAGCAGTTGCACAACCACGAATACGGCATTTGCGCCGGGCAGATCGACCAGCGCTGCGGGCTGTCTCAGTCCACCGTGTCGGCGCACCTGGCGAACCTGCAACGGGCGGGGCTGATCAGCAGCCAGAAGGCCGGCCAATGGCACTTTTTCAAACGCAATGAGGACGTGATCCAAGCCTTCCTCAAAGCGCTCACCGAAGAACTCAGCGCACCGCTGTAACAAGGACCCATCAATGCCTCTCTCGCTACTCATCCTGGCCTTAAGCGCCTTCGCCATCGGTACCACCGAGTTCGTCATCATGGGCCTGTTGCCCGATGTGGCGGCCGACCTCGGTGTATCGATTCCCGGCGCCGGCTGGCTGGTGACCGGCTACGCCCTGGGCGTGGCCATCGGTGCCCCCTTCATGGCACTGGCCACCGCCAAGCTGCCGCGCAAGGCCGCCCTGGTAGCGTTGATGGGCATCTTCATCATCGGCAACCTGCTCTGCGCCCTGGCCAGCGACTACAACGTGCTGATGTTTGCCCGTGTGGTCACCGCGCTGTGCCACGGCGCCTTCTTCGGTATCGGTTCGGTGGTCGCCGCCAACCTGGTGCCGGCCAACAAGCGTGCTTCGGCCGTGGCGCTGATGTTCACCGGCCTGACCCTGGCAAACGTGCTCGGCGTACCGCTGGGCACCGCGCTGGGTCAGGAAGCGGGCTGGCGCTCGACCTTCTGGGCCGTGACGGTGATTGGAGTGATCGCCCTGATCGGTCTGATCCGCTTCCTGCCGGCCAAGCGTGACGAGGAAAAACTCGACATGCGCGCCGAGCTCAGAGCACTCAAAGGCGCCGGCATCTGGCTGTCGCTGAGCATGACCGCGCTGTTCGCTGCCTCGATGTTCACCCTCTTCACCTACGTCGCGCCGCTGCTGGGGGACGTCACCGGTGTTTCGCCCAAAGGCGTGACCTGGACCCTGCTGCTGATCGGCCTGGGCCTGACCGTCGGCAACATCATCGGCGGCAAGCTGGCAGACAAGCGCCTGGCTGCCACCCTGATCGGCGTGTTCATCAGCATGGCAGTGGTGTCCACCGTCCTGACCTGGACCAGCGTCGCCGTGATCCCGACTGAAATCACCCTGTTCCTCTGGGCAACCGCCTCGTTTGCCGCCGTACCGGCACTGCAAATCAACGTGGTGACCTTCGGCAAGGCCGCACCGAACCTGGTGTCCACCTTGAACATCGGCGCCTTCAACATCGGCAACGCCCTCGGCGCCTGGGTGGGCGGCAGCGTGATTGCCCACGGCTTCGGCCTGACCAGCGTGCCCCTGGCCGCTGCTGCACTGGCCGTGCTCGCGCTGCTGGTGACCCTGATTACTTTCCGTCAGACCGGCGATGCCGACCTGGCCCCCGCGACTAACTGATCAACTAAAGAGAAGGGTGTTATCCCATGACGACTATTTTCGATCCGATCAAACTGGGCGACCTGGAACTGTCGAACCGCATCATCATGGCGCCGCTGACCCGCTGCCGTGCCGACGCCGGTCGCGTGCCCAATGCGCTGATGGCTGAGTACTACGTCCAACGCGCTTCCGCCGGGCTGATCCTCAGCGAAGCCACCTCCGTAACGCCAATGGGCGTGGGTTACCCGGACACCCCGGGCATCTGGTCCAACGACCAGGTTCGCGGCTGGGCCAATGTGACCAAGGCCGTGCACGGTGCAGGCGGCAAGATCTTCCTGCAACTGTGGCACGTGGGCCGGATCTCCCACGAGTCGTACCTGGACGGTGAAACCCCGGTCGCGCCAAGTGCCATCCAGCCTAAAGGCCACGTCAGCCTGGTACGCCCACTGGCCGACTACCCAACGCCGCGCGCCCTGGAAATCGCCGAAATCGCCGACATCGTCGACGCCTACCGCGTAGGCGCCGAGAATGCCAAGGCCGCCGGTTTTGACGGCGTGGAAGTCCACGGCGCGAACGGCTACCTGCTCGACCAGTTCCTGCAAAGCAGCACCAACCAGCGCACCGACAACTACGGCGGCTCCCTGGAAAACCGCGCACGCTTGCTGCTCGAAGTCACTGACGCCGTGATTGAAGTGTGGGGCGCCGGCCGTGTAGGCGTGCACCTGGCACCGCGCGCCGACTCCCACGACATGGGCGACGCCAACCTGTCGGAAACCTTCACCTACGTCGCCAAAGAGCTGGGCAAGCGTGGCATCGCGTTCATCTGCTCCCGTGAAAAGGAAGCGGGCGACAGCCTCGGCCCACAACTGAAAGCCGCCTTCGGTGGCCCGTACATCGCCAACGAACGCTTCACCAAGGACAGCGCCAACGCGTGGCTGGCTTCGGGCAAGGCTGACGCCGTGGCATTCGGCGTGCCGTTCATCGCCAACCCGGACCTGCCGGCTCGCCTGAAGGCCGATGCACCGCTGAACGAAGCACATCCAGAGACTTTCTACGCCAAAGGCCCGGTCGGCTACATCGACTACCCGACCCTGGCACTCTGATCTGCTGAAACGAAAAAGCCCCGGCTTGCGAGAGCCGGGGCTTTTTTATGGGCCGCAGGAAACATTCCTTCACAGCCTTGCAACAATATTGCTACAAAATACTTAGCCAACTACCTATCAACCGCCCGCCAGCCCGTATATAACGTCACCCCACAAAATCAGGGAAAAGCCTGATTGACCAGCCCCGGTGTTTATTGTTGACACAACTGGTCGCAATTACGCATTTTGTCTTAATTGCGCAGGCCAGGGCTCAAGCGCAGCATGTCCAACGCGATATCGACCCAGCGCTCTGCGTCCTGGGCCAACTGGAAACTGTCGGGCACCAGCAGCCACTGGCCGAGAATTCCGTCGATATAGGCGTGCATGCACACCGCGGCACGTACGGTGTCGAGATTCTCCGGAAGCTGCCCGCGATGGACCGCGTTACGCAAGGTCAGCCCGATGCGCAGGTTGCATTCGAGGCTGGCGGTCTGGCGCTGACGGCGCAGATCACACATTTCATCGGTGAATTCGCACTTATGAAACAAAATCTCATTGATGCGCCGGGTCTTCGGGTCCAGGGCCACTTGATGGAACAGATGAATCAGCAGCTTGCGCATGCAACCCAGCGGATCGACCTCGTCCTCGCTCTCACTGGCCCTGGCCAATTCATCCAGCGGCTCGTGCAGCGTATCGAGCATCGCCTGCACCAGGTCGGCCTTGTTGCTGAAATGCCAGTAGATGGCACCACGTGTCACGCCTGCCAGCGCGGCAATATCCGCCAGCGTGGTACGCGCAACCCCGCGCTCGTAGAAGGCCTGCTCGGCCGCTTCAAGAATCTGGCTGCGCGTTTCCTGAGCTTCCTCTTTGGTACGACGAACCATGGCAGTAAAACCTCAATCAGGAGACTTGGGGTGATCGGTAACGCAGACTCAACCGCTGCTAACGACCATCTGAATAATTGTGGGACGACGCCGTCAAGGGCGCCGAACGTACTAGAATCGAGGCTTTGGACGCTGCTTTGTCAACATTCCGCGAAGCCTGTCAAGAGTTTACAAACAACCATGAACGTAAGTATATTGCGTAGCAAGCTACTTATCCACTCAGTGCCTGTTTTTTACCCTTCCACACTTCTTGTGCGCACTCTGCGCGCCTGACCCGAGGATCTTCATGCAACTTAAGCCAGCTGTTACCGCCCTGGTTACTGCCGTCGCCCTGGCATCGCTGCTCAGCGGATGTAAAAAGGAAGAAGCGGCTCCGCCCGCTCAAACCCCTCAGGTCGGCGTGGTCACTATTCAACCTCAAGCCTTTACCCTGACATCCGAGCTGCCAGGCCGCACCACGGCCTATCGCATTGCCGAGGTTCGCCCTCAGGTCAACGGCATCATTCTCAAGCGTCTGTTCAAGGAAGGGGGCGACGTCAAGGAAGGCCAGCAGCTCTATCAGATCGATCCGTCGGTGTATGACGCCTCGCTGAAAAGCGCTCAGGCCAACCTCGCCCAGACCAAATCGATTGCCGATCGCTACAAGCAGTTGGTCGATGAGCAGGCCGTCAGCCGCCAGGAATACGACACCGCCGTGTCCAACCGCATGACCTCTGAAGCCAACGTGCAAACGGCCCAGATCAACGTGCGCTACACCAAGGTGTTTGCCCCGATCTCCGGGCGTATCGGTCGCTCTTCGGTCACCGAAGGCGCGCTGGTCAGCAACGGCCAGACCGACGCCATGGCAGTGATCCAGCAACTGGACCCGATCTACGTCGACGTCACGCAGTCCTCCGCCGAGATGCTGAAACTGCGTCGTGACCTGGAAAGCGGCCAACTGGAAAAAGCCGGCGAAAACGCGGCCAAGGTCAAGCTGACCCTGGAAGACGGCACCGCCTACGGCGTGGAAGGCAAGCTGGAATTCTCCGAAGTCTCGGTCGACGAAACCACCGGTTCCGTGACCTTGCGTGCCGTATTCCCGAACCCTGACCACACCCTGCTGCCGGGCATGTTCGTCCACGCGCAGTTGCAAGCCGGTGTGAACAGCAAGGCCATCCTGGCACCACAGCAAGGCGTGACCCGCGACCTGAAGGGCATCCCGACCGCGCTGGTGGTGAACAAGGACAACAAGGTCGAGCAACGTGTACTGGTGGCCAACCGCACTACCGGCGCCTACTGGCTGGTGGAAAAAGGCCTGAACGCCGGTGACCGTGTGATCACCGAAGGCCTGCAATTCATCAAGCCGGGCATCGAAGTCAAGGTCAAGGACGCTGATAACGCCAAACCCGCCGGTTCCGCTGCTGCTCCTGCTGCCGCTGCTGGTCAAGGGGAGTAATTCATGTCGAAATTTTTTATCGACCGTCCCATTTTCGCCTGGGTAATTGCCCTGGTGATCATGCTGGTCGGGGCACTGTCGATCCTGAAGTTGCCCATCAACCAGTACCCGGCCATCGCGCCAACCGCTATTGATATCCAGGTGACCTACCCGGGCGCGTCTGCACAAACCGTGCAGGACACCGTGGTGCAGGTCATCGAACAACAGCTCAACGGTATCGACAACCTGCGTTATGTCGCCTCGGACAGTAACTCCGACGGCAGCATGACCATCACCGCGACGTTCAACCAGGGTACCAACCCGGACATCGCCCAGGTTCAGGTACAGAACAAGCTCAACCTGGCGACCCCGCTGCTGCCACAAGAAGTACAGCAGCAGGGTATCCGCGTTACCAAGTCGGTGAAGAACTTCCTGATGGTGATCGGTCTGGTGTCGGAAGACGGCAGCATGACCAAGGATGACCTTTCCAACTACATCGTTTCCAACATCCAGGACCCGATTTCCCGGACCGCCGGTGTGGGCGACTTCCAGGTGTTCGGTTCCCAGTACGCCATGCGTATCTGGCTCGACCCGGCCAAGCTGAACAACTACCAGCTGACGCCAGTGGATGTCAGCAACGCCATCCAGGCGCAGAACGTCCAGGTGGCCACCGGCCAACTCGGCGGCCTGCCTGCCCTGCCCGGCACTCAGTTGAACGCCACCATCATCGGCAAGACGCGTCTGCAAACCACTGAAGCGTTCGGCAATATCCTGATGAAGGTCAATACCGACGGTTCCCAGGTTCGCCTGGGTGACGTTTCGCGTATCGAACTGGGCGGCCAGAACTACAGCATCAGCGCACAGTTCAACGGCAAGCCGGCTTCCGGTATGGCGATCAAGCTGGCAGCCGGTGCCAACGCACTGGACACCGCCAAGGCGATTCGCGAAACGGTTGCGTCCCTCGAACCGTTCTTCCCGCCTGGCATGAAGGCTGTGGTGCCGTATGACACCACGCCGGTTGTGACCGAATCGATCTCCGGTGTGGTTCACACCCTGATCGAAGCGATCGTGCTGGTGTTCCTGGTGATGTTCCTGTTCCTGCAGAACTTCCGCGCCACCATCATCACCACCATGACCGTACCGGTGGTATTGCTGGGTACCTTCGGGATCCTCGCTGCGTTCGGCTTCACCATCAACACCCTGACCATGTTCGGCATGATCCTGGCCATCGGCTTGCTGGTGGACGATGCCATCGTTGTGGTGGAGAACGTCGAGCGGGTAATGGCCGAGGAGCACTTGTCGCCCAAGGAGGCGACGGTCAAGTCCATGGGCCAGATCCAGGGGGCCCTGGTGGGTATCGCCCTGGTGCTGTCGGCGGTATTGCTGCCAATGGCGTTCTTCGGTGGTTCCACCGGTGTGATCTACCGCCAGTTCTCCATCACTATCGTTTCGGCGATGGCGCTGTCGGTACTGGTTGCCCTGGTCTTCACCCCGGCCTTGTGCGCCACCATGCTCAAGCCGATTGACCCGGAAAAACACGGCCAACCCAAGCGCGGCTTCTTCGGCTGGTTCAACCGTACCTTCGACCGTGGCGTACTGAGCTACGAGCGCGGCGTCGGTAACATGATCAAGCACAAGTTCCCGGCGTTCGTGGTCTATGCCCTGATCCTTGCCGGCATGATCTGGATGTTCACCCGCATTCCAAGCGCGTTCCTCCCAGAGGAAGACCAGGGCGTGATCTTTGCCCAGGTACAAACGCCGGTGGGTTCTTCGGCTGAACGTACGCAGAAAGTCATCGACGATATGCGCGCCTACCTGTTGAACGACAAGGAAGGCGAGCCAGGCGAAGGCAAGGCTGTCAAATCGGTGTTTACCGTGAACGGCTTCAACTTCGCCGGTCGTGGCCAGAGCTCGGGCCTCGCGTTCGTGATGCTCAAGCCGTGGGACGAGCGTGACTCGAGCCAGTCGGTATTTGAGGTTGCCAAGCGTGCCCAGGGTTACTTCTTCGGGGCCTTCAAGGACGCCATGGTATTTGCCGTGGTGCCACCTTCGGTACTCGAACTGGGTAACGCCACCGGTTTCGACGTGTTCCTGCAAGACCAGGGCGGCGTCGGCCACCAGAAGCTGATGGATGCGCGTAACCAGTTCCTGGGTGCCGCGGCACAAAGCAAGATCCTGGCGGGCGTGCGCCCCAACGGCGTGAACGATGAGCCGCAGTACGAGCTGACCGTTGACGACGAGAAGGCCAGTGCCCAGGGCATCAGCCTGGCAGACATCCAGCAGACCCTGGCAATCGCCTTGGGTGGCAGCTACATCAACGACTTCATCGACCGTGGTCGTGTGAAGAAGGTGTATGTACAGGGTGACGCCGCCAGCCGGATGTCTCCGGAAGACCTGAGCAAATGGTACGTGCGCAGCACGTCCGGGAAGATGGTGCCGCTGTCGGCCATCTCTTCGGGCAAGTGGATCTTCGGTTCGCCGAAACTCTCGCGCTATAACGGTGTAGCGGCGATGGAAATCCTCGGTACCCCGGCACCTGGCTACAGTACCGGTGATGCGATGGCGGAAGTCGAACGCATTGCCAAGGACCTGCCGGCTGGCGTTGGTTACTCCTGGACCGGCCTGTCGTACGAAGAACGTCTGTCCGGCTCCCAGGCACCTGCGCTGTACGCCCTGTCGCTGCTGGTGGTGTTCCTCTGCCTCGCGGCACTGTACGAAAGCTGGTCGATCCCGATTGCGGTGATTCTGGTTGTACCGCTGGGTGTGATCGGTGCGTTGATCGCCACCAGCCTGCGGGGACTGTCCAACGACGTGTTCTTCCAGGTGGGCCTGTTGGTGACGGTGGGCCTGGCAGCGAAAAACGCCATCCTGATCGTGGAGTTCGCCAAGGAGCTCCACGAACAGGGCAAAGGCATCGTCGAGTCGGCCATCGAGGCATCCCGCATGCGTCTGCGACCGATCATCATGACGTCCATGGCGTTCATGCTCGGCGTACTGCCCCTGGCAATTTCCACCGGTGCCGGCTCAGGTAGCCAGCACGCCATCGGTACGGGCGTAATTGGCGGTATGATCACCGCCACGGTCCTCGCGATCTTCTGGGTACCCCTGTTCTTCGCAACCGTGTCCTCCGCTGGCGAGCGTAAAAAGACTGAACCCAAGCAAACTCCTAAAGAGGCTGGCCAATGAGCAAGTCGCTACTTTCCTTAGCTGTCACGGCATTCGTGCTCAGTGGCTGCTCGCTGATCCCGGACTACCAGCGCCCTGAAGCGCCGGTAGCCGCGCAGTTCCCGCAGGGGCCGGCGTATTCGTCGGCCCAGGCGCCGGGCCAGGCGGCTGCCGAGCAGGGCTGGAAGCAGTTTTTCCATGACCCTGCCCTGCAACAGCTGATCCAGACCGCCCTGGTGAACAACCGCGACCTGCGTGTCGCGGCCCTGAACATCGATGCGTATGCCGCGCAGTACCAGATCCAGCGCGCCGACCTGTTCCCGGCGGTTTCGGCCACGGGCAGCGGCAGCCGTACGCGCACCCCGGCCAAGCTGTCGCAGACCGGCGAAGCGGGCATCACCAGCCAATACTCGGCGGGCCTCGGGATCAGTTCTTATGAGCTGGACCTGTTCGGCCGCGTACGCAGCCTGAGCGAACAAGCGCTGCAACAATACTTCGCGACCGAAGAAGCGCGTCGCACCACCCAGATCAGCCTGGTGGCCAGCGTGGCCAACGCCTACCTGACCTGGCAGGCCGACAAGGAGCTGCTCAAGCTCACCCAGGACACCCTGGGCGCGTACGAGCAGAGCTTCAAACTGACCTCGCGCAGCAATGAAGTCGGCGTGGCTTCGGCCCTGGACCTGAGCCAGGCCCGTACCTCGGTGGAAAACGCCCGGGTTGCACTGGCGCGTTATACCCGCCAGGTGGCCCAGGACGAAAACAACCTGACCCTGCTGCTGGGTACCGGCCTGCCAGCGAACATCGTCAGCCGGCCATTGGCTGATGACCTGTTGAGCGAAGTACCGGCCGGCCTGCCATCGGACCTGCTGCAACGTCGTCCCGACATCCTGCAGGCCGAGTACAACCTCAAGGCGGCCAACGCCAACATCGGAGCGGCACGCGCTGCGTTCTTCCCGAGCATCACCCTGACCGCCAGCGCCGGCACCGCGAGCCCGACCCTGGGCGGCCTGTTCAAGGGCGGTTCGGGTACCTGGTCGTTTGCACCGCAGATCAACATCCCGATCTTCAACGCCGGCAGCCTGCGCGCCAGCCTGGATTACTCGAAAATCCAGAAAGAGATCAACGTCGCCAACTACGAGAAAGCCATCCAGACCGGCTTCCAGGAAGTCTCCGACGGCCTCGCTGCCCGTGAGACCTACAAGCAGCAACTGGACGCCCAACGTGGCTTCGTCGCGGCCAACCAGGATTACTACCGCCTGGCCGAGCGTCGCTACCGTATTGGTGTCGACAGCAACCTGACGTTCCTCGACGCCCAGCGCCAACTGTTCAGTGCCCAGCAATCGCTGATCACCGACCGCCTGGCGCAGCTCAACAGCGAGGTCAACCTGTACAAGGCCCTCGGTGGTGGCTGGAACGAACAGACCGCGAAGAACGAACCGTTGAAAGAAGAAGCACCGCCCTTGAAGTTGTTCTGATAGTGGCGCAGTAAACAAAAACCGCTTCCCGCCCAGGAAGCGGTTTTTTTACGCCCATGACTTTACGTTCGATCATCGCCCACAACCCGCTCTCCCCCACTTTCATCGCCCCCGCACCGCCCCGCACCATGGCCGCCACCTGCATAACCCCAATAACAACAGGTCTGACACCATGAGCACTTTCAACCCGCGCCGGCTTTTGCTGGCAACCGCTGTCGCCAGCATTGCCCTCCCTGTTGTCGCTGAAGAACACGGCTTCCTGGAAGACGCCAGCGCCAACCTCAACCTGCGTAATTTCTTCTTCAACCGCAACTACACCAATCCCACCAAGACCCAGGGCGGCGCACAGGAGTGGACGCAAAGTTTCATCCTCGACGCCAAATCCGGCTTTACCCAGGGCACCGTCGGTTTCGGCGTGGATGTACTGGGCCTGTACTCATTGAAGCTCGATGGCGGACGCGGCACGGGTGGCACCCAGCTGTTGCCGCTGGACCACGATGGCCGTCCGGCGGATGAATTCGGGCGTCTGGGCGTGGCGTTCAAGGCACGGGTTTCAAAGACAGAAGTGAAAGTCGGCGAATGGATGCCGGTGCTGCCGATCCTGCGTTCGGACGATGGCCGCTCGCTCCCGCAAACCCTGCGCGGCGGGCAAATCACCTCCAAGGAAATCGACGGCCTGACCCTGTACGGCGGCCAGTTCCGCGCCAACAGCCCACGGGACGACAGCAGCATGACCGACATGTCCATGTTCGGGAAAACCGCGTTCACCTCCGACCGCTTCAACTTCCAGGGCGGCGAATATGCCTTCAACGACAAACGCACCCAGATCGGTGTGTGGAACGCCCAACTCAAGGACATCTACAGCCAGCAATACCTCAACCTGATCCACAGCCAACCGGTGGGCGACTGGACCCTGGGCGCCAACCTCGGGTTCTTCTATGGCAAGGACGACGGCAGCGCCCGCGCCGGTGACCTCGACAACAAGACCTGGTCCGGACTGTTCTCGGCCCGATACGGCGGCAACACGTTCTACGTCGGCCTGCAAAAACTCACCGGCAACAGCGCCTGGATGCGCGTCAACGGCACCAGCGGCGGCACCCTGGCCAACGACAGCTACAACGCCAGCTACGACAACGCCCAGGAAAAATCCTGGCAGGTACGCCATGACTACAACTTCGCGGCCTTGGGTATTCCAGGCCTCACGCTGATGAACCGCTACATCAGCGGCAGCAACGTACACAGCGGCACGGTGACCGATGGCAAGGAATGGGGACGGGAAAGTGAAGTGGCCTACGTGGTGCAGAGCGGAGCGCTGAAGAATCTCAATGTGCGCTGGCGTAACTCCAGCATGCGCCGGGACTACAACAACAACGAGTTTGATGAAAACCGGTTGATCGTCAGTTACCCGATAAGCCTGCTGTAAAGCCTCGACAGTCTTGTTGTATGGTGCGCGCGTGTCATGGATGACCCGCCCCAGCAGCCAATGTCATTCGAGTCCGCCATGAAACACTTCGCCACCGTATCGGCCGCACTAGCCCTGGCCCTGAGCCTCAGCGGTTGCATCGGCCCGCCTCTGGCGCTGACACCGCAAACCGAACAACGCCTGAAAACCGAGGCGCCAATCCGCTTTTTGCTGACCTTCGATGACGGCCCCAGCGCCTCGGGCTTCATGAACCCCAGCCGTTCGGTGATGGCGGACCTGGCGAACAACCCGATACAGCCGGGGATCAAGGCGGTGTTCTTCCTGCAGACCGAGGCGCCCCGCTCCGGCGGCAACCCGCGGGGCTACAAGACCATGGAGCGCGAATACGCGGCCGGCCATATCCTGGGCTTCCACACCGCGACCCCGTGGCACAGCAACCATCGCTTGCAGAATCCGGCTGAACTGGAGCACTACCTCAGCCTGGGTTCATCGACCCTCACCTCCATCACCGGCCAACCGCCCACACTGGTACGCCCGCCGTTCTGGAACTACGACAAGCGCACCTTCGCCGCCTATCAGCAACACGGCATGCATGTGTTGCTGACCGACCTGAGTGCAAACGATGGGGTGATCTGGGTGTTCAACGGCAGCCCGCGTCGACGGGAAAACCTGATACGCCAACTCTCGGTGGTGCGTGAGCGCATCGCCAAAGGCGAATTACCGACGGTGGACGGCGTGATCCCGGTGGTGGTGACCTTCCACGATATCAACCGCTACACCGCCTGGCACTTGAAGGAATACCTGCAAATCCTGCTGGACAGCGCCCATATCAATGGCGTGCCCCTCGCCACACAGCCTTTCTACACCGACCGGGCAACCTTGCAGCGAGCCGCCATGGCCCGCACGGTAAAAAGCGCCGACGAAGTGGTGCACCTGCCAGGTGTGTGGAATTGGGTGTGGGACGCTGACTCGCACTAGGCGCGCGACTCTACCCCCAACTCATCCCACACCGACTCGGCCAAGTGAAACGTCGCATTCGCCGCCGGAATCCCGCAATAGATCGCGCTCTGCATCAGCACTTCCTTGATCTCGGCGCGGGTCACACCGTTGCTCGCGGCGGCGCGCAGGTGCAGCTTCAGCTCTTCGCTGCGGTTCATGCCGATGAGCATGGCGATGGTGATCAGGCTGCGGGTATGCCGCGGCAGCCCCGGGCGGGTCCAGATATCACCCCAGGCGTGGCGGGTGATCATTTCCTGGAACTCGCTGTTGAACTCGGTCAGGGCGTTGAGGCTGCGGTCGACGTGGGCGTCGCCCAGCACTTCGCGGCGCACTTGCAGGCCTTCGGCATAACGTTGTTTCTCGTCCACAAAACGCTCCTCATGCAACGGTGACAACAGGCACATACCTGTGGCGAGGGAGCTTGCTCCCGTTGGGTCGCGCAGCGACCCCAGTGAGGCCGCTGCAGGGTTTTACAAATAGTTGGGTTGCGGCTGCTCAGGGGCTGCTACGCAGCCCAACGGGAGCAAGCTCCCTCGCCACAGGGTTCAGCGATACTCAGCGCGATAGCAGAAATTCCAGCACACGGTCGCTGAACGCCGCACCGGCTTGCACGTTGGACAAGTGCGCGGCATAGAACTCGGCATACTCGGCGCCCTGCACATGCGCCTGGATAAAGTGCCCACCCGCCGGCGGCGTCACCGCATCTTCGCTGCCTGCGATCACCAGGGTCGGCACCTTGATCGACGCCAGTTGCTCGCGGAAATCCGCGTCGCGCACGGCCGCGCAGTTTGCGGCATAACCCTGGGGATCAGTCGCCGCCAGCATATCGGTGATCAGCTTGGCCTGGTCAGGATGAGCCTCGGCGAAGTCTGCGGTGAACCAGCGGGCAATTGACGCATCACGCAGGGCAACCATCGCGGCCGCACCGTCGCGCAGGACCATCTCGATGCGTGGGTTCCAGATCTCGGGCGTGCCGATCTTCGCGGCGGTGTTGCACACCACCAGCCGGCGCAAACGCTCACCCGCGTTGATCCCCAGCCACTGGCCGATCAGGCCGCCCATGGACAACCCGCAGAAATGCGCGCGCTCGATCTGCAACGCATCCAGCAGCGCCAACACGTCACGGCCCAACTGCTCGATGCTGTAGGGGCCTTCGGTGACCAGCGACTTGCCATGGCCGCGGGTGTCGAAACGCAGCACCCGGAAGTACTGGGTGAACGCCTCGATCTGGATGTCCCACATATGCAGGTCGGTGCCCAGGGAGTTGGACAGCACCAGTACCGGTGCATCTTCGGGGCCATCGAGTTGGTAGTTCAGTTCGCCATCGGCGAGTTGTACAAATCCCACAGCAGCCTCCTCAGGCAGTCAAAGCAAAATGTTCGGCCACGGCCCGGGTGACCCAGGTGTGCGCCTGGCCCAGGTAGTGCGCCGGGTCCAGCAGACGATCGAGTTCGGCCGCCGAAAGCTCGGCAGTCACTTGCGGTTCATCCCCCAGCACCGCCCGCAGGTGGCGCCCGTCGGCGACGGCGCGTTTGCAGCATTGTTCCAGCAGATGGTGCGCGGTTTCGCGGCCCAGGCGCTGGGCGAGGACGATGCTGACCGCTTCGGCCAGTACCAGGCCCTGGGTCAGATCAAGGTTTTGGACCATGCGCCGGGGGTCGACTTCCAGGCCTTCGCTGACCAGCAGCGCCTGATGCAATGCACCGGATACCAGCCGGCAAATCTCCGGCAGGGTTTCCCATTCGGCGTGCCACAGGCCCAGGCTGCGTTCGTGTTCCTGGGGCATCGCGCTGAACATCGTTGCCACCAGGCCGGGCACTCGCGTGGCAGCGCTGATCAGCACGGCAGCGCCCACCGGGTTGCGCTTGTGGGGCATGGTCGAAGAGCCGCCCTTGCCGGGGGCCGACGGCTCAAACACTTCCGCCGCTTCGGTCTGCATCAGCAGGCTGATGTCGCGACCCAGCTTGCCGAGGCTGCCGGCGATCAAACCGAGCACCGAGGCAAACTCCACCAGGCGGTCGCGCTGGGTATGCCAGGGTTGCTCCGGCAGGCCCAGCTGCAACTCGGCGGCCAGTGCTTGCGCCACCGGCATCGCCTGTTCGCCGAGGGCCGCCAGGGTTCCGGAAGCACCGCCAAATTGCAGCACCAGCAAACGCGGCTTCAGCTCACTGAGACGTTGCCGGTTGCGGGTGACTGCGCCGAGCCAACCGGCGATCTTCATGCCCAGCGTGACCGGCGTTGCATGCTGCAGCCAGGTCCGGCCCGCCAAAGGAGTTGTCCCGTAACGCTGGGCCTGGGCGGCAAGAATGTCCCCTAACCGCGCCAGATCATGTTCGATCAGCTCGACCGCACTGCGCAGTTGCAGCACCAGGCCGGTGTCCATCACATCCTGGCTGGTAGCGCCCAGATGCACATAACGTTCGGCGCCGGCATCTTCGCTGGCGATCAACTTGCCGAGGGCCTTGACCAACGGAATCGCAGAGTTGCCTGCGGTGGCGATGGCGTCGCCGAGGGCATCTACGTCGTAGAGAGAAGCCAGGCACGCCTGGGCAATGGGCGCGACGGCCGCTTGCGGGATCAACCCGACCTGAGCCTCGGCCCGGGCCAGCGCCGCTTCGAAATCCAGCATGCCCTGCAAACGCCCCTGGTCGCAGAACACTTCAGCCATGCCGTTGGCGGTGAAGTAGGCGTCGAACAGTTGGTTGCTCGTGCGCATCGTCATAACACATCCCTAGGTGGCGCATACCCGGCAACGGGCACGCGCCAGCCGGTTACAGATCGTGGTGCAAATACGCCGCCTCTTTGGGCAGGCGCAAGCTGAACAGGAACGCCACCGCCATCATCGCCGTGACGTACCAGTAGAAGGTGTTCTCCATGCCCATGGACTTGAGCCCCAAGGCCACATATTCCGCCGAACCGCCGAAGATCGCGTTCGCCACCGCATACGCCAGGCCCACGCCCAGTGCGCGTACTTGTGGCGGGAACATTTCGGCTTTCACCAGGCCGCTGATGGAGGTGTAGAAGCTCACGATGGCCAGGGCCAGGGTGATCAGCACAAAAGCCAGGAACGGGCTGCTGACGGTTTTCAGGGTCAACAGGATGGGTACAGTGCACAGCGTGCCCAGGGCGCCGAACCACAGCATCGAGTTACGGCGGCCAATCTTGTCCGCCAGCATGCCGAACACCGGCTGCATGCACATGTAGAAGAACAGCGCGCCGGTCATGATGTAGCTGGCGGTCTTGGCGTGCATCCCGGCGGTGTTCACCAGGTACTTCTGCATGTAGGTGGTGAACGTGTAGAAAATCAGCGAGCCGCCGGCGGTGTAGCCGAGCACGGTGATAAACGCCGCCTTGTGATCGCGGAACAGCGCGGCAATGCTACCGGCGTCCTTGTCTTCACGCATTTCCTTGCTGGTGGTTTCTTTCAGGGTGCGACGCAGCAACAGCGAGATCACCGCCGCAATGGCGCCGATCACAAACGGAATGCGCCAGCCCCAGGCCCGCAGTTCTTCTTCGGTGAGAATCTGTTGCAGGATCACCACCACCAACACTGCCAGCAGTTGCCCGCCGATCAGGGTCACGTACTGGAACGAGGCGAAGAACCCGCGCTGGCCCTTGAGGGCGACTTCACTCATGTAGGTGGCGGTGGTGCCGTATTCGCCGCCGACCGACAGGCCCTGGAACAACCGGGCGACCAACAGCAGGGCCGGGGCCCAGGCGCCGATGTCTTTGTAGGTGGGCAAAAAGGCGATGACCAGGGAACCGGCGCACATCATCAGCACCGAGATCATCATGGAATTCTTGCGACCGTGTTTATCCGCCACCCGGCCGAACAGCCAGCCGCCGATGGGGCGCATCAGGAAGCCGGCGGCGAACACGCCGGCGGTGTTCAGCAGTTGCACGGTGGGGTCGTCCGACGGGAAAAACGCCGGGGCGAAATAGATGGCGCAGAAGGCATAGACGTAGAAGTCGAACCATTCGACGAGGTTGCCGGAAGAGGCACCGACAATCGCAAAAATCCTTTTGCTGCGTTCTTCTCCGGTGTAGTGGCTGGTTTTTGTTGTCATGTTTTTTCACTCAGTGGGAACGGTTATAGCCTAGACATACTTTGCAACAACCATGTTCCGCAAGCAGACTTTTGGATATTTGTTGCCTGGGCCGGCCTCATCACGGGCAAGCCCGGCTCCCACATTTGGAATGCATTCCCCTGTGGGAGCTGGCTTGCCTGCTATAGATCCGCAGCCCACTCAATAATCGAAGAACACCGTCTCTTCGTCTGTGCCCTGCAAAATCACATTCCACTGATACACACCCGCAGCATCCGCCTTGGCGATCAACGTGCGGCGGCGCTCCCGCGGCACACACGCCAGCAGCGCGTCATCCCCATTCGCCGCTTCACCGTCAAAGTAAATCCGCGTCAGCAGGTGCTTCACCAGCCCACGGGCAAACACCAGCACCACCAGGTGCGGCGCCTGGGTCGTGCCCTTCAACCCCGGCACACTGCCCGGCTTGATGGTGGTAAAGCGAAAACGCCCTTCAGCGTCCACCGGCACCCGGCCGAAGCCTTCGAAGTTCGGGTCCACCGGTTTGTCCTGCTCATCCTCGGGATGGTCGTACTTGCCGGCCGCATTGGCCTGCCAGACTTCCAGCATGGCGTCGTTGACCACATCGCCATTGCCATCCACCACCTGCCCGGTGATCGCCACGCGCTCGCCGAGGGTGGCCGCAACGGTCAGGTCTTCGCGGTTCAGCCAGGTCAGGCCAATGTGGTAATACGGCCCGACGGTGTGGGAAGTAGTCGCGTTGAGGCTCATCTCATTTCTCCATCGGCGTGGCGTCGCGGCCGCGCAGGACGATGTCCCAGCGGTAGCCGAGGGCATAGTGCGGAATGGTTTTTTCCAGATCGAACGAGGCGATCAGGCGCTCCTTGGCGGACGTGTCCGGGACGCAGTTGTAGATCGGGTCATAGGCCAGCAGCGGGTCACCGGGGAAATACATCTGCGTCACCAACCGCGTCAGCACACTCGGGCCGAACAGCGAGAAGTGGATGTGCGCCGGGCGCCACGCGTTGTGGTGGTTGCCCCACGGGTAGGCGCCGGGCTTGATGGTCTGGAACTGGTACCAGCCGTCGGCGTCGGTGACGGTACGCCCGGTGCCGGTGAAATTCGGGTCCAGCGGTGCGTCGTGCTGGTCGCGCTTGTGGTTGTAGCGGCCGGCAGCGTTGGCCTGCCAGATTTCCACGAGGATGCCGGGAACGGGCAGGCCGTTTTCATCCAGCACGCGCCCGTGAATGATGATGCGTTCGCCCTGGGGCTCGCCTTCGTGCTGGGCGGTCAGGTCGTTGTCCTTCTCGTTGACGCGCTCGGCGCCGATGGTCGGGCCGGTGATTTCCGACAAGGAATGGGGCAGGAACACCAACGGCTTGGACGGCGAACGCAGGTTCGTCGACTGGTAGGCCGGGTGCAGGTAATCAGGCTGAGTACCCGCTTGCGGGCGCCGGTATCCGGGCTTGTCACTCATGGAGCAATCCTCTTTATTCTTGTGGGTCTCAAACGCGTTCGATCGCCAGGGCCAGGCCTTGGCCCACACCGACGCACATGGTCGCCAGGCCTTTGCTGCCACCGGTTTTTTCCAGCTGATGCAGCGCGGTCAGTACCAGGCGCGCACCGCTCATGCCCAGCGGATGGCCAAGGGCAATCGCGCCGCCGTTCGGGTTGACCTGCGGTGCGTCGTCGGCAATCCCCAGTTCACGCAGCACGGCCAGGCCCTGGCTGGCGAAGGCTTCGTTGAGTTCGATCACATCGAAATCAGTTACCGCCAGGCCCAGGCGCTCCACCAGTTTGCGCACCGCCGGCACCGGGCCGATGCCCATCACACGCGGCGCCACACCGGCGCTGGCCATGCCCAGCACCCGGGCGCGGGCGGTCAGGCCGTGTTTTTTGACGGCTTCAGCAGAGGCCAGAATCAGCGCGGCGGCACCATCGTTCACACCAGAGGCGTTGCCTGCGGTGACGGTCTTGTCCGGGCCGTTGACCGGCTTGAGTTTGGCCAGGGCTTCCAGGGTGGTATCGGCCCGCGGATGCTCGTCGTGCTCGACCACGGTTTCGCCTTTTTTGTGGGCGACACGCACCGGTACGATTTCTTCGGCGAAGAAACCGGCGGCCTGTGCAGCGGCCGTACGTTGCTGGCTGCGCAGGGCGAAGGCGTCCTGGTCGGCGCGGGAGACTTTATAGTCGTCGGCCACGTTGTCAGCGGTTTGCGGCATCGGGTCGACGCCGTACTGGGCCTTCATCAACGGATTGATAAAGCGCCAGCCGATGGTGGTGTCTTCCAGCTTCATGTTGCGCGAGAACGCCGCATCGGCCTTGCCCATCACGAACGGCGCGCGGGACATCGACTCGACGCCACCGGCAATCGCCAGTTCCATCTCGCCGCTGGCGATGGCGCGGAAGGCCGTGCCGATCGCGTCCATGCCCGAAGCGCACAGGCGGTTCAGGGTAACGCCGGGAATGCTCTCCGGCAGGCCGGCCAGCAATGCCGCCATGCGCGCCACGTTGCGGTTGTCTTCGCCGGCCTGGTTGGCGCAGCCGAGGAACACTTCGTCCACAGCGCTCCACTCCACCGACGGGTTGCGCTCCATCAGCGCCTTGATCGGCAGTGCCGCCAGGTCATCGGCGCGCACGGTGGACAAGCCACCGCCAAAACGGCCGATGGGGGTACGAATGGCGTCACAGATAAATACGTCGCGCATCAGGCTTCTCCGGGGGCTTGGCCGTGGGCGGCAGCGGTGCGTGCCTCAAGGTCGCGCAGGGCAGTCAGTTCAATCTCGGTGGGTTCGGCGCTGGTAGTCACCTGGTCGGCAAAACGAATCGCCCAACCGGTGGCGGCCACTACTTGCTCACGGGTCACGCCGGGGTGCAGGGCGGTGACGACAAATTCGTGGCTGCCCTCCTCCGGCTCCATGATGCACAGGTCGGTAATAATCCCTACAGGACCGGCGCCTGGCAGACCCAGGCGTTTGCGCGAGTCACCGCCTTCGCCGTGACCGACCGAAGTGATGAAGTCCAGCTTGTCGACAAACGAACGAGCCGACTGCTTGAGGATGATCAGCACGCTCTTCGCGGAGCCGGCGATCTCCGGCGCGCCACCGGCACCTGGCAGGCGCACTTTGGGCTGGTGGTAGTCACCGACCACGGTGGTGTTGATATTGCCGAAACGGTCGACCTGGGCCGCGCCGAGGAAGCCGACGTCAATGCGCCCGCCCTGCAGCCAGTAGCGAAAAATCTCACCGGTCGGCACCACGGTGTCAGCGGTTTCAGCCAGCTCGCCGTCACCGATGGACAGCGGCAGCACCGAAGGCTTGGCGCCAATCGGGCCGGACTCGTAGATCAGCACCACATCCGGCGACGACGTCAGGCGCGCCAGGTTGGCAGCCTTGGAGGGAAGGCCGATGCCGACGAAGCACACCGAACCGTTCTTCAGGCGGCGCGCGGCGGCGACGGTCATCATTTCGTTGGTCGAGTAAGCCATTATTTGGCCTCCTGCGCGGTGGCCAGCTTGGCCTGGAATTCACTGAAATTGGCGGTGCCGTGGATGTATTCGTTGATCCACGCAGTAAACGTCTCACGGTCCCGGGAGATGGGGTCCCAGGCCTGGTAGAAACGGTTGTCACGTTCGGTGTAACCGTGGGCGTAGGACGGATGCGCGCCACCCGGCACATGGCACACGGCAGTCAGGGCCCAGGTCGGCAGCACGCAGGCGTTCATCGGCGCGTTGAGGTCGTCGACGATTTCTTCAACGGTAACGATGCAGCGCTTGGCCGCCAGGGCCGCTTCCTTCTGCACCCCGAGGATGCCCCACAGCAGCACGTTGCCCTTGCGGTCAGCCTTTTGCGCGTGGATCACGGTGATGTCCGGGCGCACCGACGGCACGGCCGCCAGTACTTCACCGGTGAAGGGGCAGGTCACGGTCTTGATCAGCGGGTTGACCTTGGGCAGGTCGGAGCCGGCGTAGGCGCGCAACACCGCGAATGGCAGGCCGGAGGCACCGGCGACGTAGGCATTGGCCAGGTCGGCGTGGCTGTGCTCTTCGATCTCCAGCGGTTGCGGCCATTGCTTTTCAACGGCGTCCCGCAGGCGATGCAGTGAACCCACGCCCGGGTTGCCGCCCCAGGAGAAAATCAGCTTGCGTGCACAGCCGGCGCCGATCAACTGGTCGTAGATCAGGTCAGGCGTCATGCGCACCAGCGTCAGGTCTTTCTTGCCCTGACGAATGATTTCATGACCTGCCGCCGTAGGGATCAGGTGAGTAAAGCCTTCGAGTGCAACGGTGTCGCCGTCATTCACGAACTGCTTTACCGCATCAGCCAGCGAAAGGATTTCAGCCATGGGGTGGGCTCCCGGTATCGATCGAAAAAGGCGCTGGAGGCAGCGCCGAAGTGCTTGAAGATTAAGCCGGGGGTCGGGGCCAAACAATCCGATAATCGACTGAGTGTTCGATTATCGAACGGATTGTTGTCTTGCTATCGGTCCGTTTCAGGTAGCGTCGGCATGGCTGACCATGCCCTTGATCACCACCGCGGTGGTGGCCAATGCCGCCGGGATCACCAGGGCGGTCAGCACCTGTTCGAAGTTCCAGCCCAGGCCCAGCAAGGTCGCGCCCATCCACGCCCCGAGGATCGCGCCAAAGCGGCCGATGCCGAGCATCCACGACACGCCCGTGGCGCGGCCCTGGGTCGGGTAGAAACGTGCGGCCAGCGACGGCATCGCCGACTGCGCACCGTTGACACACATGCCGGCAATCAACACCAGAGTCGCCAGCAGCGTGATATTGCCCAGGCTCTGCCCCACCGCGTAGGCAAACACCCCGGCCAGCAGGTAGAAAGTGCCGATGACCTTGTGGGGATTGAACCGGTCCATCGCCCAGCCCACGCCGACCGCACTCAATACGCCGCCAAACTGGAACAACGCGCCGATAAACGCGGCCTGTTCCATGCTGGCGCCGCTGTCGCGCATCAGGGTCGGCAGCCAACTGGTCAGCAGGTAGACAATCACCAGGCCCATGAAATACGTCAGCCACAACAGCAAGGTGCCGGCGCTGTAGGTGCCGGAGAAGATCACCGCGAACACGTTGCGCGCCTTGACGGTTTTCTGTTCGGGCACGCTGAAGCTCGAGGCCTGGGCGACGATGCCCGGCTCGATAGGCGCCAGGGTCTTGCGCACCTTGTCGGTGCCGCGATTGCGCACCACCAGGTAACGCGCCGACTCCGGCAGCCAGAACAGCAGCACCACCGCGAGGATCAGCGGCAACAGGCCGCCGATCATCAGCAGGCTGTGCCAGCCATACGCCGGGATCAGCTTGGCCGAGATAAACCCGCCACCGGCCATGCCCAGGTTGAAGCCGCAGAACATGCTGGTCACCAGCAGGGACTTATGGCGTTCCGGGGTGTATTCGGAGAGCAGTGTCGTGGCGTTCGGCATGCCGGCGCCCAGGCCGAGACCGGTGAGGAAGCGCAGGATCAGCAGTTGATCGACGTTGCTGCTGTAGGCCGAGGCCAGGCTGAAGGCCCCAAACACCAGCACCGCCCCCACCAGCACCACCTTGCGCCCGAAGCGGTCGGCGAGTGGGCCGGAGCCCAGGGCGCCGAAGACCATGCCGATCAACGCGGCACTCATTACCGGGCCGAGGCTGGCGCGGTCGATGCCCCAGTCCTGGGACAGCGCCGGTGCGATGAAGCCCATGGCGGCAGTGTCGAGGCCGTCGAGGAAGACGATGAGAAAACACAGGATCACCACTCGCCACTGATACCGCGACAGCGGCTGGGCGTTGATGAAGGACTGAACGTCCAGACAAGTACCGACAGCAGGTGAAGGCTGATTCATTATTTTTATTTCCACACCGATGGGCGGGCGAACGACCTTGAGTCGTCATTATTATTGGGGCGGCGCCTTGAAGCGCTGCCGCACATTAATAAGCCTTGGGAAACACCGTCAATTCATCCAGCCGGGATCTGTGCGGTCACCGAACAGCTTACGCAAACAGCTGCGCACTCAGCTCCTGGCTGGCACTGAGCATGCTCGGCAGGAAACGCTGCTCCAGCTCGCTGCGGCTGACCCGCCCGGCATGGGTGCTGACGTTCAGTGCCGCCAGGACCTGGCCCGAAGCGTCGTACACCGGCACGGCGATGGAACGCAGCCCTTGCTCCAGTTCCTGGTCGACAATGCACCAGCCTTGTTGCCGCACTTCCTGCAGGCATTCGAGCAAGGCTTGCGGGGTGGTGAGGGTGCGGCTGGTCTTGGTTTGCAGGTCGGCGTGGTCGAGGTAGTCCTGCAGCGAGGCGTCATCCAGCGCCGCCAGCAGGATACGGCCCATGGAGGTGCAGTAGGCCGGGAGACGGCCGCCCACGGAAAGGTCGACGGAAATCAGGCGTTGGGTGGTGGCGGAGCGGGCAATGTAGAGGATGTCATCACCTTCCAGGGTTGCCATGTTACACGCCTCGTGGAGCTGCTCGCTCATGCGGTCCAGATACGGCTGCGCCGAAACGGCCAGGGGCGTGGACGACAGGTAAGCGTGGCCGAGGGTCAGCACCTTGGGCAACAGCGAATAGGTACGCCCGTCGGTGGTGGCGTAGCCGAGTTTGATCAGGGTATGCAGGCAACGGCGTACGGCAGCGCGGGGGATTTCCGTGCGGTGGCTGATCTGGGCGATGGTCAGGTGGCGCTTGCGCTCCTGGAATGCCTGCACCACGGCCAGGCCGCGGGCCAGGGAGGTCATGAAATCCGGATCACCGGTAAACGCCTGGATGCGCTTGGCCGGTGACGCAACGATCGGCGGCGCCACTGATGCGAAGGAGTTGCGCAATTGATCGTTCATTTGGGGTCCTTTCTCTTATTTTTAACCGCTGCGGGAGGGTGACCGCTATTACAAGCCGCCGTGCAATGGCTGCACAAGGCAGGGCAACCAACATTGGGCGATTATCGGACGGTCATTCGATTATCGCAATTTGTCACCGCCGACCGGTGCCGGAACCCCTCTACATCCATTTGAGTGCCTTTCAGAATCGACTGATGTACGAGAGAAGTTAAGGTTGATTAACGCCTGTAGAACATTGCACGATTTATGGCGCCAATAGTTCAGCAAATACCCCACACACCTGCGTAACAAAACCCTCACACAAAGTTGACGATTTTTAACTTGTTGGCGATAGTGTTATTCAAGCGCGTGGCTATAATGCATCCTGTGCAGGAGCCAGCCTCGCCTGACCCCGAGGATAGATTTCACCCAGTCGTGCACCGGCTGCGTGCAGGCTCCGCCGCAAGTACCTGACACACATTTCGAATGCCTGCCAACTGCTTGTGGCTGTGACAAGAAAACTGTTGCTACGACAACTGCTCTTCTCCGGTATCGTGGCCGCGTGCAATAAAGAAGTGGTTTTTCCTGTATACCTTTCCACGCTGATCTTCAGATTGACGGTATACCGGGGGCGACTTCCCGGCATCGCGTTTCGCCGGAATCAAACTCAACTCAATTAGGTAACAATGTGACGAAAGACGAACTGCGCGCGGAACTTGAGCGCCAGGAACAACGTTACAAGGATGTTTACGGCGGGGAAGTCACCACCTACGCCGCCCAGCCAGAACCTGAACGCAAGCCATGGCGCAAACGAGCCAGCCTGCTCGACCAGGCCTTTGCCCAGGAAATCCAAAAGATTGAACAGGACCTCAAAGCCGAAGAGCCATAAGCGTTTCGGGTTGAGCTTCCAAAGGTGCCATCTCTCTGCCAGTACCACGCTGGTGGAGGGAAGCCCGTTATGTGGCCTTAGCGAAATTTCATACGATTGTTTCAGTTATTCCCTTCCGGCGCTTTATCCCGCGAATTTGATGGATCCTCCATATAAATCAATCACTTGCCAAAGCCCCGAAAACACCGGGATGCACGCCTCCCCCCCATTTTTTTTCGTTGAAGAATGTTACCGATGAGCAGCTAGTGCATTGATTACCGATGTTTTCTGGCATAATCGCGCCCCCTTACGACCGGGTCAGAAAACCTTCATGATCGATTTATTCAGCGGACTGGATGCTTGGGTTCTAGTGAGCCTGTTGCTCGCCCTGGCCTTTGTCCTCGCCTTCGAGTTCATCAATGGCTTTCATGACACCGCTAACGCGGTTGCCACAGTCATCTATACCAAAGCCATGCCTCCGCATCTGGCCGTGTTCTTCTCCGGGGTGTTCAACTTCCTCGGCGTGTTGCTCGGTGGGGTCGGTGTTGCGTATGCCATCGTGCACCTGCTGCCGGTGGAGTTGCTGATCAATGTGAACACCGGCCACGGTCTGGCCATGGTCTTCTCATTATTGGCAGCGGCGATCACCTGGAACCTCGGCACCTGGTATTTCGGGATCCCGGCGTCCAGTTCCCACACCCTGATCGGTTCGATCCTCGGTGTCGGCCTGGCCAACGCCCTGATCAACGACATTCCCCTGGCTGACGGCGTCAACTGGCAGAAAGCGATCGATATCGGCGCTTCGCTGGTGTTCTCGCCGATGGCTGGTTTCGTGGTTGCCGCCCTGGTGCTGCTGGGCCTGAAATGGTGGCGCCCGCTGTCGAAGATGCACAAGACACCGGACCAGCGCCGCAAGCTCGACGACAAGAAGCACCCGCCGTTCTGGAACCGCCTGGTCCTGGTGATTTCGGCGATGGCCGTGAGCTTCGTGCACGGCTCCAACGACGGGCAGAAAGGTATTGGCCTGATCATGCTGGTACTGATCGGTATCGTGCCGGCGCAGTTCGTACTGGACCTGGGCAGCACCACTTACCAGATCGAGCGCACCCGCGACGCCACGCTGCACTTGAATCAGTTCTACCAGCGCAATCAAGAAACCCTCGGTGAGTTCCTGGCCCTGGGCAAAAGCGTGAAAGACGATTTGCCGGGCAAGTTCCAGTGCAATCCGCAGCAGACTGAACCGACGATCAACGCCCTGCTGGGGACCTTGAAAGGTGTCTCTGACTACCATTCGTTGACCGCCGAGCACCGGATTGAAGTGCGTCGTTATCTGTTGTGCCTGGATGACACCGCGAAGAAGGTGGGCAAGTTGCCAGGCCTGGATGCGCGTGAGAAGTCGGACCTGGACAAGTTGCGCAAGGACCTGACGGCGACCACCGAGTACGCGCCGTTCTGGGTGATCCTGGCGGTGGCACTGGCCTTGGGCCTGGGCACCATGGTGGGCTGGAAGCGTGTGGTGCTGACCATTGGTGAGAAGATCGGCAAGCAGGGCATGACGTATGCCCAGGGTATGTCGGCGCAGATCACCACGGCCAGCATGATTGGCCTGGCCAATATCTTCAGCTTGCCGGTTTCCACGACCCATGTGTTGTCTTCGGGTGTGGCGGGGACCATGGTGGCTAACAAGAGCGGGCTGCAAGGTGGCACCGTCAAGACCATTCTGATGGCTTGGGTGTTGACGCTGCCGGCGACTGTGGGCCTTTCGGCCGGGTTGTTCTGGTTGGCTTCCAAGGCTTTGGGTAGCTGACAGCTCTTGGGCTTGTGAAGAGGGTGCGACCTGTGAGGGTCGTGCCTTTTTTTATGGCTGGGGTTTGGGTGTATATCCGTTATTTAGGTAACGGCGACTATTGGTTCCGCTCTTACAGCGGCTCACTTTTGAAGAGCGCAAAAGTAAGCAAAACGCTCTTGCCCCACCACTCGGCACCTCGCCTAGGCTCGGTGTGCC
>NZ_JACAOX010000030.1:0-61633 GCF_013386015.1 Pseudomonas sp. B6001 | reverse complement strand
AGCCGCTGTAAGAGCGGAACCCCTATCAGCCGTTACCCAAATAACGGATATACACCCAAAACCCACCTCAGCCCCGCCGACTCCCCAGCCATTCCTCCCGGGTAATCTCCCAGATATCCTTGGGCAAACTCCCAGCGACAAACTGCCCCTCATCGGTCCTGACCAACCGCATCCCCGTCCGCTCGGAAATCCTGCGAGACGCCACGTTCGGCGCCGCCTTGGGCACGCGCATCACGGGCCGCTCCAGCACCTCAAACCAATACTCAGTCACCGCCGCACTGGCCTCGGCCATCAACCCCTGGCCCTGCCACTGCGGCGCCAGCCAAAAGCCGCGGTTGTTGTCCACCTCATCCATCAGGCTGACATTACCAATCAACACCCCAGGCGCGCTTTTCAGGCGGATCGACCAATGCCACTCCTCACCCCGGGCCATCGCCGGCAATGCAACCTGCTCCAGATAGCTGCGCGCACCGTCCGCCGGGTACGGCCAGGGCACCAGGGCATTCAGGTAACGCACCACTTCCCAATGCGGAAATTGCTGCTGGACACCCTCGGCATCCTCCAGCGTCAACGGCCGCAGGATCAGCCGTTCGGTATACAGCGTAGGTTGCGCATCCATGTCGTTACCAAGTGGCAGTGTTGGGAAAGTCCAGGGTCCCGCGATCCACAAAACGCATGGTGCCAAACAGGCCACCTGCGAGTTTCCCGCGCAACACGTACGGCAGGTTATTCAAACTCTGGGTCTGGCTCAAGCCAAGGGTCTGGCGCAACACGGAAAACGCCGAAACGCTCACGGGCACCGTCAGCACCGTCTCCGAAAAGCGTGGGATCGAGCCACCCTGGTCACTCACCCCGGACGCCAGCGGCCGGCCATTGACCTCCAGGTCCAGGGCCACGCCGCTGTAGTCGATCGCGGTTTCATTGGGGTTCTGTATGCGCAGTTTCACCGCGAACCGCACTTCCAGGTCCTGGCTCTGCAGCGGCTCGATGCCCACCACGTTGATGTTCACCGGGTCGCGGTTGGGGAACAGCGCGCACGCGCTCAGGGTGAGCAGCAGCAGTGACAAAACCATGAGCTTGCGCATAAAACGGGTTCTCCTATTTCGTGACGTCCGGGTCCTGCATCACTTTGAGGGTGGAGGCTTCCGGATCAAATTCATCTTCTTCCAACTCTATGAACTCCTCAGGCAGGAAGATGTTCAGCACGATAGCGCAGAACGCCCCCACGGTGATTGGCGACTCGAAGATGTTGTGCAGTACCTTGGGCAGCTCGCGAAGTACTTCCGGCACTGCTGCCACACCCAGGCCCATGCCCAGGGAGATCGCCACGATCAGCACATTGCGCCGGTGCAGGCCGGCTTCGGCGAGGATCTTGATCCCGGCCACGGCCACGGTGCCGAACATGATCAGCGTGGCGCCACCGAGTACCGGCTTGGGCATCAGTTGCAACACCGCGCCGATCATCGGGAACAGCCCCAGCAGCACCAGCAGCCCGGCAATGAAGTACGCCACATAACGGCTGGCCACGCCGGTCAACTGGATCACCCCGTTGTTCTGGGCGAAGGTCACCATCGGCAAGCTGTTGAAGGTGGCCGCCATCACCGAGTTGAGGCCGTCGGCCAGCAGGCCGGACTTGATGCGCTTGATGTACAGCGGGCCCTTGACCGGCTGTTGCGAGATCATCGAGTTGGCGGTCAGGTCACCGGCGGCTTCCAGGGGCGAAATCAGGAAGATCACCGCCACCGGGATAAACGCCACCCAGTCGAACGAAAAACCGTACTTGAACGGCACCGGTACGCTGATCAGTGGCAGCTGGGGCAGGGCGCCCAGGTCGACGCGGCCCATCCACCAGGCCACCACAAAACCCAGGGTCAGGCCGATCACGATCGAACCCAGGCGCAGGAACGCGTTGTTGAAGCGGTTGAGCACCACGATGGTCAGCAGCACCAGGGCCGCCAGGCCCATGTTGCCGGCGGCGCCCAGGTCGCTGGCGCCATAACCGCCGGCCATGTCGGTGACGGCCACCTTGATCAGCGACAAACCCATCAAGGTAATGATGGTGCCGGTGACCACCGGGGTGATCAGCTTGCGCAGCTTGCCGATGAACTGGCTGAGCACCACTTCGATAAACGCCGCGAAAAAGCAGATGCCGAAGATCGTCGACAGGATCTCATCGGTGCCGCCGCCCCGGGCCTTGACCATGAAGCCGGCACTGAGGATCACGCTGATAAACGAAAAACTGGTGCCTTGCAGGCACAGCAGGCCCGAACCCACTGGGCCGAACTTGCGGGCCTGCACAAAGGTGCCGAGCCCGGACACAAACAACGCCATGCTGACCAGGTACGGCACTTCGCTTTCCAGGCCCAGCACGCCGCCGACGATCAGCGTCGGGGTGATGATCCCGACAAAGCTGGCCAGCACGTGCTGCAGGGCGGCAAATATCGCCGCGCTGAAGTGCGGACGGTCGTCGAGGCCGTAGATCAGGTCGGATTTATAACGGGGGCGAGGGGTTTGAGTGTCAGACAAAATACGGGCCCGGGTAGGAAAAAGGAGGCGCAGGATGCCAGAAAGTGCCAGTTGTCAGAAGTGTGAAAAAATATTTCGAAACATCCCCCATTAAATCCTCAAGCCGGCCGATACCGTTTATAGGCCCACATACCTATTACAACAGTGGCGCCAGCCGGTCAGAGCGGCGCGTTGACGCCCACTGACCGTGTCGCGGCAGGGATGCTCGCAGCCACTACTTCTAAGAGCGCCCCCTATGTCCCTTCGTAACCTGAATATCGCACCTCGAGCTTTTCTCGGTTTCGCCTTCATCGCGTTGCTTGTCGTTATTCTTGGGGTGTTTGCGGCGAACCGCATGACCCTGATTCGTCAGGCATCGGTCGACATGGGCTCCAACCAACTGCCCAGCGTCGGGTATCTGGCGACCATGACCGAAAACGTCCTGCGCCTGCGGATTCTCTCTTTTCGTGTGCTGGTAAACCGTGAGCCGGCGGCTCTGGATGAGGCTCAAACCCGCATGGGTGTGCTGGTGGACAAGGTCAAGACGGCACAGGCCGCTTATGCAGGCATGCCAGCCGGGAACGAAGAAGCGGCGCTGTACAAAACGTTCTCCCTCACGCTCGACAATTATCTGAAGGCCCAGGCCGAGATGGTTGCCCTTTCACAGCAGAACAAGGTCGAAGAGATGCGCGCCCTGATCAACAGCCGCATCAAGGACGGCACCGACCAGATGGGCGAGCAGTTGAATAAACTGATCGCCATCAACGCTGCTGACGCGAAGCAGGCCGACACCGAGGCCGGGCAAAGTTATCAGGATGCAATCACTGGCATCATCGCAGTCTCCGTGATTGCTGCGTTGATGACCGTACTGCTGGCCTGGCTGCTGACGCGCAGTATCGTGACGCCCTTGCGCAAAGCGCTGGAGGTTGCTGAAACCATCGCCGGCGGCAACCTGAGCAAGGCCATCGAAGTCGACGGCAAGGACGAACCGGCCCGCCTGATCGGCGCCTTGGCCGCGATGCAGAACAACCTGCGCCAGACCATCCAGCACATCGCCGGCTCAGCCACGCAGTTGGCCTCCGCCGCTGAAGAGCTCAGCGCCGTCACCGAAGAAGCCTCCAAAGGCCTGCAACAGCAAAACAACGAAATCGACCAGGCCGCCACCGCGGTCAACGAAATGACGGCCGCCGTGGAAGAAGTTGCGCGCAACGCGGTGTCCACCTCCGAGGCGTCCAGCCAGTCCAACCAGGCTGCGCGGGAAGGGCGCGACCGAGTGGTGGAAACCGTCGGCGCGATCCAGACCATGACCCAGGACGTGCAAAACACCTCGGTGCTGATCGAAGGCCTGGCCACCCAGGGCCGTGATATTGGCAAGGTACTGGATGTGATTCGCGCGATTGCCGAGCAGACCAACCTGCTGGCCCTCAACGCGGCGATTGAAGCGGCGCGTGCCGGTGAAGCCGGGCGTGGTTTTGCGGTGGTGGCGGACGAAGTGCGGGCCCTGGCCCATCGCACGGCGCAATCGACCCAGGAAATCGAGAAAATGGTCGCCGGCATTCAGAGCGGTACGGGTGAAGCGGTGCAGTCCATGCAGCAGAGCAACCAGCGCACCCAAAGCACCCTGGAAATGGCGCGGGCTGCCGGTGTGGCCCTGGAGCAGATCACCCAGTCCATCAGCCTGATCAACGAGCGCAACCTGGTGATCGCCAGTGCCTCGGAAGAACAGGCTCAGGTGTCCCGCGAAGTGGATCGCAACCTGGTGAACATCCGCGACCTGGCGACGCAGTCGGCGGCGGGTGCCAACCAGACCTCAGCCGCCAGTCACGAACTGTCGCGCCTGGCAGTGGATTTGAACGGGATGGTGGCGCGCTTCGTCATCTGACCTGAAATACGATCAAAAATGTGGGAGCGGGCTTGCTCGCGAAAGCGGTGTGTCAGTTGATGCATTCGGTGGCTGACACACCGCCTTCGCGAGCAAGTCGAATCGTCGCACCGCCGCTCCCACATTGGCTTCTGTGGTGCTTCAGGAATCAGTGTTTCCAGGCGGCTGGGTTCACCAGGTTCTTCGGCTTCTCACCGGCCAGCGCCGCCAGCAGATTGTCCACCGCACACTTGGCCATCGCCTCCCGCGTCTCATGAGTCGCTGAACCGATATGCGGCGTCGCCACCACATTGCTCAAGCGCAACAACGGCGAATCATGCTGCAGCGGCTCGCGCACAAACACATCCAGTCCCGCCGCGCGTATCGTGCGCTGTTGCAACGCCTCGATCAGCGCCGCCTCGTCCACCACCTTGCCTCGGGAGATGTTGATAAAAATCGTCTCCGGGCCCATCAACGCGAACTCTTCAGCACCGATCAAACCTTCGGTTTCAGCCGTCAGCGGCAAGGTCAGGCACACAAAATCGGCCTCCTGGAGCAGGTCCGGCAGGCTGCGGTATTGCGCGTCAAACCGCGCCTCCACTGCAGGTTTTGGCGAGTGGCTGTGGTAGATCACCGGCATGCCGAACCCGAAGTGCCCACGCTGGGCCAATGCTTCACCAATCCGGCCCATGCCGATAATGCCCAGGGTCTTGCCATGCACGTCGCTGCCGAAATGCAGCGGGCCGATGTTCTGGTTCCAGTTGCCGGCGCGCACCATATTGGACAGCTCCACCACTCGCCGGGCGGTCGCCAGGATCAGGGCGAAGCCGGTATCGGCGGTGGTTTCGGTCAGCACGTCGGGGGTATTGCTGAGCAGGATGCCGCGCGCGGTCAGGTAGTCAATGTCGTAGTTGTCGACACCGACCGACACGCTGGCCACGGCCTCAAGGTTTGGCGCCAGATCCAGCAGTTTGGCATCCAGGCGCAGGCTGGCACCCAGCAACCCCTGGGCCGTCGGCAAGGCTTCACGCAGTTTGGCCAGGCCGCTTTCGTCCAGCGATTCAATAAGCGTGACCTCGGCCTGTTCATGCAGGCGGGCCATCAGCGGTGCAGAGAGTTTCTTGTAGAGCACGACAGACTTTTTCATCAGGTCTTTACCTTCAATTCAAGGGATTGCAGCGGGGCGCGTTCGCGGTCACTGGCGCCGGGCTTGAGAAAGATCGTCAACACCACCGACACCAGCAGCGCACCGCTCATCAGCAAGTACGAGGCGCCGGGCGATCCGGTGCTGCTGTTGAGGTAGCCCACCAGATACGAACCGCCGAACGAACCGAGGGCGCCCATGCTGTTGATCAGCGCCATGGCGCCGCCGGCGACGTTGGCCGGGAGGATTTCCGGGACGATTGCGAAAAACGGCCCGTAAGGCGCGTACATACAGGCCCCGGCGATCACCAGCAGGGTGTACGACCACCAGAAGTGTTCGGCGCCGAGCACGTAGGACGCATAAAACGCGATGGAGGCGATCAGCAACGGTGGCCACACAAAACGTTTACGTTTTTGCAGTTTGTCCGAGCCCCAGGACACCGCCAGCATGCCGATCACCGCCGCCAGGTACGGCAGCGCCGAGAGCCAGCCGGCCTCGACCATGTCCATTTTCAGGCCGGCCTTGAGGATCGACGGCAGCCACAGCACGAAGCCATACACGCCAATGCTCCAGCAGAAAAACTGCAGCGCCAGGATGATCACCTTGGGTGAGCGAAAGGCCTCGGCGTAGTTCTTTACCGCCTTGATGCCCACTTGTTCTTCGGCGAGGGCGGTTTCCAGGTCTTTTTTATGCTGGGCGCTCAGCCATTTGGCGTCTGCGGGTTTTTCATCCGCCAGCTTCCACCAGATAAACGCCCACAGCACCGCCGGCAAACCTTCGATGATAAACATCCAGCGCCAGCTGAAATGCTGTACCAGGTAGCCCGAGACCACCGACATCCACATCATGGTCACCGGGTTGCCGAGGATCAGGAAGGTGTTGGCCCGCGAGCGTTCCGCGCGGGTGAACCAGTGACACAGGTACACCAGCATCGCCGGCATCACGGCGGCTTCGACCACCCCGAGCATGAAGCGGATCACGATCAGCATGTAGGCGTTGGACACCATGCCGGTCAGGGTGGCCAGGCCGCCCCACAGGATCAGGCTGACGAAAATCAGCTTCTTCACGCTGCGTTTCTGCGCGTAGATCGCACCGGGCACCTGGAAGAAAAAGTAGCCGAGGAAGAACAGCGCGCCGAGCAATGACGACATGCCCGGGGTGATCATCAGGTCTTCGGCCATCCCGGAGGCGGCAGCAAAGCCGTAGTTGGCGCGGTCCAGGTACGCCAGGCTGTAGGTGATAAACACGATGGGCATGATGTACCACCAACGGCGGGTGGCGAGTTTCAACGGTTCCATAAGGTTGCTCCTGAGCTTGTTGTAGTTGTGGCAACAGGTAACTCGGTGATGCTGATTAACCGGCTTTCTGGGTGTGGGCCAGATCGGTCCTGAACGGCAAGCCTTCCATGTCGCCACGGCTCTGCACCGCGCGGCTGCCGATCCAGTTGCCGCGCTGCACGGCTTCGCTGAAGCTCAGGTTTTCCAGGAGCGCGCTGATCATGCCCACGGCAAATCCATCGCCGGCGCCGACCGTGTCGACCACCTTGGCCACTGGCACGGCGGCGACAAACCCCTGGTCCAGCTGGGTGCGGTAATACGCGCCGTGGGGCCCGAGCTTGATGGCCACGGCTTCCACGCCCTGGTCCAGGTAAAACGCGGCGATGTCGGCCGGGTCTTCAAAACCGGTGAGCAAGCGGCCTTCGCCCAAGCCCGGCAACACCCAGTCCGCCAGGCAGGCGAGGGCGTTGATTTCGCTGATCATGCGTTGCTCGTTCGCCCACAGGGACGGGCGCAGGTTCGGGTCGAAGGACACGCTGCGCCCGGCCTCGCGCATTTGCGTCATCAACTGGCGCGACAGGTCGCGGGTGGCATCCGACAGCGCCGGCGGAATGCCGGTGGCGTGCAGGTGCCGGGCTTGCAACAGCTCAGGCTTGATCGCCTCGACCGACAGATGGCTGGCGGCCGAGCCACGGCGGAAGTACTCCACCTGCGGATCATCGCCGGCTTCCTCGCGGGACTTGAGTTGAAAACCCGTGGGGTGCAGCGGGTCCACCGCCACATGGGTGCAGTCCAGGCCTTCGTTCTGCAAGGTGTCCACCACGAAGCGCCCGAGGGAATCGGCACCCACGCGGCTCAGCCATGCGACGTTGAAGCCCAGGCGTGACAGGCCGATGGCGACGTTGCTGTCGGCGCCGGCAATGCGCTTGTGAAACTGGGCAACCTGGGCCAGGTCGCCGGTCTGTTCGGCGACAAACATCGCCATGGTTTCACCAAACGACAGGATATCGATCTCAGACATGTGCGTTCTCCACGCGGGGCTGGCCGAGGACGGCGAGGGCGGCGACCTGCTGGGCGGTGACCGGCACCAGGTCATTGCCTTGCAGCGGAAATTCCACGGCCCGGGTAATACCTTGAGTCATGTGCTTGAGCAGTTGTTCCCACAGATGCAGGTCGGCGGCGCCCGGCGGCAGGGCCACCAGCTTGCCGTCGGCGCGGCGGGCCACGGCCTTGCAGTGCAGGTAATCCACGTGGCGGCCCAGCAGGCGTGCAGCGGTGGTCGCCGACTGGTCCTGCCATTGCCAGTTACCGATATCGAAGGTCATTTTCACCGGCACCGCCAACCGCTCGATTTCGTTGAAAAAGCGCTGCATCGGCTCGATGCGCCCGCCGTGCAGGGTCTGGTCGTTTTCCACCAGCAGCTTGACCGGATGCCGGTTGAGCAGGGCGCTCAAACTGTCGAGGTCGTTGGTGTCGGTGAAATAGCCCAGGGAGACTTTCAGCCAGCGGGCGCCGAATGCCTGGGCGCGGTCGAGGGTGACGGCCAGTTCGGCATTGGGCTGCGAGCGACCGGCCACCCAGAGTTCCAGGGGCGATGAGAACACGCACTCCAGGCCTTGATCGGCTGCAGCTTGCGCCAGCTCATGGGGTTGTTCGGTGGTCAGCAGCTCTTCGCGCCATTCGATGCGTTGCGCGCCGGCGGCAGCCAGCACCTCGACGAAACTCAACTGGCCTTGCTGGCGGACCAGGTCGGCGCCGTAACTGGAAAGGCTGATGGAGACGGGGTATTTATGCATTGTTGTGGACCTCTGAAACCGGTTTCATTTTTATTCGCAACATAAACGTGTGGGAGCTGGCTTGCCTGCGATGGCGGCGGTCAGCCGCCTACTGCTTCGCCGGAGAAACCGTTATCGCAGGCAAGCCAGCTCCCACAAGGGATTGGGTCGAGCCCCGGATAATCAGTTGTGGCAAGAAGTCCAGGGTGCGTGGGGGCTGGCTATCGCCGCGCAAGCGCTTGAGTAAACAGTCAAACGCACTGGCGCCGATGGCCTCGGTGGGCTGGGCGAGGGCAGTGATGCCGTTGCCCACCAGCGGGTACCAGTCGAGGTCATCCAGGGCGATCAGGCCCACGTCATCAAACAGGTCGCAGCCTAGATTTTTCAATGCACGGGTACACGCCAGTGCCGCGATTCCGTTGGCGCAGAACAACGCCTTGGGGCCGGATTTGCCTAGAAACTTTTGCAGACGCTGTTCCAGTTCGCCGTCCAACTCCAGTACGGCGCCGGTCAACGTCGGACGGTTGGTCATCTCCGCCTTGAAACTGTCCAGGCGCTCAAGCCGCGAGCTGGTGCCGTCGGTGGCTTCAGTCACCAACAGCAGGTCGCGATAGCCTTGCTGTTCCAGATGCTCCACGGCCATGCGCACCGCCACCCGGTTGTCCAGCCCTACCAGGTCGCTGTGCAGCGGTTCGACCTTGCGGTCCACCAGCACCAGGGGCATTTCCCGTTGCAGTTCCAGCAATTGGTCCAGGTGATGGCCGAGGGTATTCACGATCAGCCCTTCGATATTGTAGGCACGCAGGGCCGCCAGGTGCTGGCGCTCCTGCTCGTCATCGCGGTCGGTGTTGCACACCACCAGGCTGTAGCCGTGCTGGCGGCAGGCGGTTTCCACGCCATGCATCACGGCAATCGAATAGGGGTTGCGGATATCGGCTACCAGCATGCCGATCAGGCGGGTGCGCCCGCGTTTCAGGCCGCGGGCCATCTGGTTGGGGCGATAGCCCAGCTCATCGATGGCCTGCTCGATGCGCAGGGCGATGGCATCGGAGAGCAGGGCACGGTCGTCGCCGATAAAGCGCGACACGCTGGCCTTGGACACACCGGCGCGCTCGGCGACGTCCAGCATGGTCACGCGGCTGCGTTGGGCGGCGGAAAAAGTAGTCACGGCGGCGGGCCTTTCTTATTGGATTTATCTGGGTTCCAAGGCGAAACCAATTGCTGAAACCGGTTTCAGGAAACACCAAGTAGGAAATTTCGTCAAGCGCTGCTCAGTAACCGCCCTGGCAGCAAGGCCGAGCAAAAAGCGACGAATGGAGGGGGCTACCTGTTAATTCTGACAGTATCCGGCCGGAGGAATCGGGCGCTTAATTCTCTCAACGCCACTTGGTATACACACGCCGCCTGCCGGCAGGCCACTGTCCACCGTGTTGAGGATTAAACCCATGTCTGACGTCTCTGAATCCACTTACCTGATCAAACCCTTGGGCGCGGACGACGGGGGCACTGTGTTGCTGGACCCGATGGACATACCCGGCGTCGACAGTGGTGACCCCCGGGGCGTGATCCCGCGCTCGCGCCTGCAGGGCCCGCTGCAGGTCAACATTCCGATGTGGAACCCGCGACCCGAGCCGCTGCTGGATGAGCCGCACATCGTGCGCCTCCGCTGGGTGTGGGCGGGTGTCGATGAGGAGGTTGATTCGCGGCAGGTGTTTGGCCCGCCACCCCCTTTGCCAGCGATGATCTCACTGGAGGTGCCCCTGTCACGATTGACTGACGAGGGCTCCGGCACCGCGCAACTCTACTACACGGTTCAGGACTCCTTTGGCGGCGTCAGTGTGCTGAATCCCAGGAGAACACTCACCATCGATCTGGACTCGCCTGAGTTACTGAACCCTCTGGATACTGTGGATTTTGTAGTTGCCCCGACCCCGAACGTCGATGAGCAATACCTGCTCGATAACGTGCCGGTGGCGTTCAATATTCCGTTCTACACCGTGCGCGCGGACAGGGACCGGATTGAATTCTACCTGTCCAACCGGGATAACCCGCCGCTAAGCGCGGCGGACGCCGAGTACGTGATCGCGTTAGCCTCAGACCCGCTGGTTGCTTACGTGGACCCCGATATTTTTCGCAGGTTGAACAACGGTGACGCCTATATTTTCTACCGCATTTTTGACGAGGCAGGCAATTTCAGCAGCCAGAGTGCCGGACTGCTGTTTCAGCTGGCACTGACGCCGTTGCCGAGCAACTTGCCGCGTCCGCAAATTCGGCCACCGGCATACGACGACGGCCTGATCAAGCGCGATGATGCACGTCGTGGCGTGTTCATGCGCATTGACCCCGCCTACGACGATTGGGCGCCGGGGGACCAGGTAATCGCCTACTGGAATGCCCGTCCGACAGTCCCGCAGCCAGTACTGAGCTTCCCTTGTGATGTGGAAATTCCATGGCTGACCCTCAGGGGGCCTGCGCCTGTACTGATTCCCGAAGCGGCGGTGGTGCGCTACGAAATCATTCGCGGAGCCCTGCCTCCATTTCGTTCCTTATCGGAACGGTTCAATGTCGACCTGACGATTGCCGGCCAGGACCATCCCAATGCGCCCGCATTGCTTAACCCGACCCTGGCCAGCGTCACGGTGATAGGGCGCGGCTCCAAGACTCCCAATCAGCTCAATCATCTGGATCGTGGGCTGGCTGCCCAGGCATATGTTCCTTTGTTTGCAGATCCGGTTGCGGGTCAATTGCTCAGTCTGTTCTGGAACGGTGTTGGCCCGGTGGCCAGCCATCCCGTGCAGTTGGGGGAGGTAGGAGGGCAGTTGGTGTGGTTTACCGATATTCCCTGGAATCTGATCGAGGGGACGGTCAATCCACGTCTGCCGGTCCATTACCTCACCAGTAATGGGGTCAACGAACAACAGTCGCCGCCAACTTTTGTGAATGTCGATGTGACGGCGCTGATTGATTTTACTCCTCCGCAAGTTCAGCACACCCTGACTAGCGAGTATGTGACCTGTTGTTCTTCGCCTTCGCCTTTATATGGCGTGCATTGGTTGATTCCGGGCAATATCGGCCTGCAACTTAACGACGAGGTGCGTTTTCACTGGCAAGGCTATGCGCGTAATAACTGGGTTGATCCTATTGCTGGCACTGAATACGAAGAAACCATCCAAGTGCTGCAACCCCATATTGATAACGGTATTAAAGTTGTGGTGGAACCGTTCGACCGGACCTTGGAGCCTATGCGCGAATACGGTTCAGCTGTCGCCAGTTTCGAAGTGTGGCGCAACCTGGGCAAGGTGGGTGACTCCCGGCCAGACGTCAAGGGGAGCGGACATATCCGTGTCGACCTGACCTTTCCAACGGGTGGGTTTTGTAAACCCGGGGATGTCATTAGTTGCACCAGTGATGGAAAGGCAACGTTGGTCAAAGATTAAAGGACTGGATGTATTTGTTGTTGTGCAGGGAATAGTCGGCGTGTGATAGGCGTGCAAGCGCTTTGTCTCGCGACGCGAACGGCTACGTCAATGGTAGGGAAGTGTGGGTGAGATGTAATTCGTCTTAATATCTGGAGACACGTAATGAAAAAGGACACGCTCGACTTTATCCGTAACTATGCAAAGAATCGAAGTGCCAATACGAGTGATGACGCCTTGGCTGATGGTATTCTTGAAGGTGAGGTGCCTGGCTACCCTGGATTGCTTTCACGGGAGTACAACCTGCGTGAGAATTTGAATTTCTCTATTCCACTATGGCCTGACGCCGATACCCATCCGTTTTTTGACGATCAAGTCAGTGTTTGGTGGAAAAATTTCGATGACACCGAGTGGGGCGAGCCCATTTATAGGTTCACCGTTGCTGCCCCAGGGCCTGAGACAGTGGTGAACATTGCTCAAGGTCGGCGGCCCGCGGGGCGGTACCAAATCAAGTACGGAATTTACGTACGTGGCGTTGACAACCATTCCGAATCAGATCCGCAGACCATTGTCGTTGACCTGACACCACCGTATGCCATTTCCCCCGATGCACCGCCGGCGCCGATTCCGCCTGCCGACCTGCCGACACCTGCCGACCGCGACTACTTTGAAAGCAAGCCCAATGAGTCTGCAGTGTTTACGATCCCGGATTATGTGGCGCATGGTCGGGCAGACGGCGATTGGGCGTATCTTTACTATAATGGCTCCGATACGCCCTATGCACCCAACCCGCCCGATCCTTCGCCACGCTGGAATCTGCCTGCGGACCTGAGCTTTCCATTGCCATTATCCGTGGTTGACGCCAATCCGGATGGCCTGCGCAATTTGCGGTATGAGTTGTTCGACGCGGCAGGGAATTGGGCGCGGCTTTCGACTGCCTACGAGATGGACGTGGGCCTGTTTCCAGCGCCCGAGAACCTGCTGGCCCCCCTGGTTGACCGAACCTCTCCCCCCGGCGATGTATTGATTGATCGGGCGGACGTTGCGCTGGACGGCGGCATGATCGTGCGTATTCCTGAATATACGAACTTTCTGCGCGGCGTCGATGGAGATGAATTCCTCGTCACATTGAGGACAAGCATCACCACCGTTAACTTGGAGGCCCAGCCACTGGGCAACAGCCGTTTCCCGGCGGAGGTTTACGTTCCGTACAGGGTGCTGGAAATCCTGTATGGGGCCACTCGAGGGCTATTGCCGTTGACGGTTTCCTATGTGGTGCGGCGGCGGTCTGTCAACAACCCGGCGACACCGACCACCACCGTCAACCTGGACCTGTTTGTTGTCGGCCCCACTCCCATTGGCCCGGACCCGATCAACGATGACCTGCTGCCCGTAGTCGTGAACGGGGTGGACGCAACCGGTACCGAGGGCCCCGACGACGAACTGGAGCGCGACCACGCCAACCGGCCTGCAATTGCTCGGGTAACGTTATGGAGTACGGCACCCACACCGGATGCCAGCGACTTTACGATCCGCCTTTACTATTCGGGCGAACTCGTTGCTACCCAACCGGTGACCGGCGCCTCGGCTGGCCAGGTGATTCCGCTCTCAATCCCGTGGAGCTTCATTGAGCGTCATGGCAATGGCCGCAAGACGGTGTTCTACACCATTGCCCAAGGGGCCAGCACCAACCGCCAGTTTTCCCCTGACACGACGGTGACGGTGAATGCCAACTTCAAAGAGCTTGCCCCGCCGGTGGTACGACATCTGTCGGACGGAGGGGCGATCAACTGCGCTACGTTCAGGCCTGAAAATCCTCCCGGAAACGTTGTGGTGTTTATCCCGCCTTCGGAGCACTTTGAACTGAGGATGGTGGTTACGCTGCACTGGCAAGGCTACAGCGACAATGCAGGAATGGTAGCGGTCCCGGCAGCAGTGGGTCGTGTGGACTCCATACCGCTCACGCAAGCCATGATCAATTCTGGGTTCGAGTTGCTCCTGGGGCCCTATGAGACCATCTACAAACCCATCCAGCCCAACTCGGGTGCAAGGCTGGCCGGCTCCGCGCGGATCTGGTACACCATCAACCTGCCTGAAGGACCATTACCTTCCGATGAAGCGCATCCTCTTGTTCGCGGGGTTCGGATAGGTGGAACGAATGGCTTTTTCTGCGACGGTACTGCCGTCCCGCTTCCTTGATACTTGTTTGAGCCCTAATGCCAAAGAGGAGCCTTGCTCCTCTTTGGCATTTTTGCCGTTGGGTCGACTACAAACTGCATTCACTTTCAGCACAGCACCTTGGGATTAGTCCTACAGATGTTGGGAACAGCTCTGGGTACCTTGGGCGCCGCTTGATTGGCAGGGTCCACACGCTTTTCGGAACCGGCCAGTTTTTTTCCGTAAAGGAACGCCAACCCAGAGGTCCGTAAAGATGTCAGCTCCATTCAATTTCAAACCAACTCCCTTAAGCCTTGCCTTCAAGGCCAAGGCCGTCACACTGCTGATGCTCATGGCGCAGCTGTCCGAAGCGCGTGTCGTGACCGGCCCGGATGAAACGGTGGGGCCTGGCCCGCGCCCTGACACTTTTGAATTGCGTGCAGGTTCCCGCCTGACGGTTCATGGAGTGCCCACCCTGCAAATCACTGCCAATTCCGCAACCCTGATTGTCAATGCCGGCAGCAGCACCCGGGACATTGCCGCAATCAACTCCGACATCCGCATCGATGGTTCGGACGTCATTGCGCGGGATTCGGGAAGGGCCGGGGTTCATGTCACGGGCAGCAACGTGCTGATCACCAACAGCAACGTTACCCACAACAACGGAACCGGGCTGGCAGCGGCCCGTTCCCTGGGCGCCACCAATGGTTCCAGCGTCACGGTCCTCAACAGTCACATCACCGGCAGCACCCGCGGTGCCTCGGCCAGTGCCCACAGTGTGCTGGACCTGACCGATTCGCGTGTCGAGGCGACCGCAGATGATGGCGTGGGTATCGAACTGTTCAATGGCCAGGCCCGTGCGTTCAATACCAGCATCGTTGGTGGAGACATTGGCGTGAAGATGGGCGTGGATAACGACCCGACTTTGGCCAGCAGCCTGATCCTCGACCGCTCGAGCGTCGAGGGCAAGACCGGTTCGGCGATTCAGGTCGGCTCGTTCAGGCCCGGGGAATCCACCCTTGCTGATATTCATGTACTCAATGGCTCCACGCTGACCGGCGCAAACGGTGTGCTGCTGGAAGTCATGAACGGCGCCACCGCCAACATGAACGTCGACCGCAGCTTCCTGGTCGGTGACGTGGTGGTCGAAGACGGCAGCACCGCCAGGTTGCAGCTCAACAATGGCTCCTGGCTCACCGGCAAACTGCAGAACGTCGCCGAGTTGAGCGTCAATTCAGCGTCCCACTGGATGCTGGTGGATGACAGTTCAGTCGGCGACCTGGTCATGGGCGGCGGCACCGTGCACTTTGGCGGCGCCGATGAGTTCTTCCAGTTGGACGTCAACAGCCTGTCGGGTGACGGCAGCTATGTGATGCACACCGACTTCAGCACCGGCCAGACCGACTTGCTCAACGTCAACGGGGTTGCCACGGGCAACCACAGCCTGCTGTTGGCGGCGACCGGCTCCGAGTTGGCGAGTGCCTTGCCGATTCGTGTGGTGCACACCGAAGGTGGCGATGCGCACTTCTCGCTGGACGGCGACACCGTGGATGTGGGCGCCTATTCCTACGGGCTGAAGAAGGAAGACACCGACTGGTACCTCGACCCTAACCGTCGTGGCACCAGCAACAGCACCAAAACCGTGATGGCGTTGTTCAACACGGCCCCCACCGTGCTGTACGGCGAGATGTCCCTGCTGCGTACCCGCATGGGTGAACTGCGCTTCAGCGACGGCCAGAGCAACGGGTTCTGGATGCGTGGCTACGGCAACAAATACGAGGTAGCCGGGAACAAGGACGGTGGTGGCTACACGCAAAACCAGCGTGGCCTGAGCCTGGGGGCCGATGCGCCATTGTCGAGCGGAGATGGCCAGTGGATGGCCGGTGTCATGGCGGGTCACAGCACGTCCGACATCAGCGCCAACACTTCCGGCAGCGGCAAGGTCAACAGCTACTACCTGGGGGGGTATGCCACCTGGATCGACGACGAGAGCGGGCTGTACTTCGACGGCGTGGTCAAGCTCAACCGCTTGCACAACGAGGTCAAGGTGACCATGAGCGACGGCAAGCGTGCCAAGGGCAACTACACGCAGAATGCCGTGAGCGCATCGGCGGAAGTCGGCCGGCATATCAAGCTCGACGATGGTTACTTTGTAGAACCGTACTCGCAACTGAGCACAGCGATTATCCAGGCGCAAAGTTACGAGCTGGACAATGGCCTGCAGGCCAAGGGGGATCGCACCGCCTCCGTGGTGGGCAAGCTCGGCGTGACAGGTGGCAAGAATATCCAGCTGGAGAGCGGCGGGGTGCTGCAGCCCTACCTGCGTACAGCGTTGGCCCATGAGTTCAACCACAGCAACAAGGTCAAGGTGAACGACCAGCGCTTCAACAACGATGTGTTCGGTTCGCGTATTGAAGTGGCAGCGGGCGTGGCGATGTCGGTGTCGAAGAACGTCAAGCTGCACGCTGATATTGAACATGCCCAGGGCAAGAAGGTGGATCAGCCGTGGGGGGTTAATGTGGGAGTGCGTTACGATTTCTAGGAAACAGGGGTAAGAAAAAGGAAGCCGAGGCTTCCTTTTTTTGTGGGTGGGTTTTTGGGAGTTGAATAAAGCTGTCCCGGTTATTTGCTAAAACGGAGTGATGCACCATGCCGGCCAATTCGGCAGTCCGTTAATGGAGTAAATTGGTGTTCCGCTGTTTGACGCCTGAACAAAGTAATACCACCTGCCGCTAGCATCGAAATAACACAAGCCGTACGGAATTGAGCGAGCCGGAGGGGTGTAGCGTGTTTGCAGTAGCGTCCAACTGGAAACTATGCTGCCTCCAATTGATCTCATCCAATTTATTTGAGCTTGTGGAGATTGCTGTGTTTCGTTAATGCGTAGTTGAAAAATATTGGAAACAACCACTGCGTACGCTCGCGAGACGTTGTTCCTATCTCTCACAGTAATAGTCGCTTGACCGTTACGGAGGCCGGTTACTTTGCCTGTGTTGGCGTCCACAAAAGCAACATTAGGGTTGCTGGAAGCGTAGCTATAGTTACTCACGCCGCCGCTTGCTGTGCGGGTTGCTGTATTGCCTGGCCAGTCCAGCCCGGTTGCTGGCCAGTTAGTGATCACCTTAATACCATTCAAATTAAGCTGGCTTTGATCGATCCTCAGTGAAGAGATAATGCTGTAACTTGCAATGGGGAAGGTAATGGCGGCTGACTCAACACTACTGCCATCAAAAGCCACTTTGCAGGTTACGGTAATGGTGCTGTTGTTGGGTAGCCCATCCAGCCATGAGCGCAGCACAGGCTTATTCACCAAGCCGGTAGATACTTCTCCCGCCTGCAGGCTGTAGTTTGTCAGCACGTTCAAAGGCGCGCTACCGGACCTGGAGAGTTGTACCCAAACCTTCTGCCCTGCAACAGCCAACGGCCATGGTGCAACGCTGAGCGTGGCATTACCGCTGAAATTGTTCAGGTTCAGAACGCCGCCATTGGCAATCCCATTAATAGACGGCCGAGGCAGGGCCGACGACGGAACGCGGTTAACGCTCAGCTTCTGGGGCTCTGACGGGACAATATTCGTCCCTATCGTCGCCATATAACGGAGCTCGATCAATTTGCCCGCGCTATTGGCGAGGATGTCCCGGCTGATCTGAAAGTCGACGCGCTTATTGGTGTTACCGTTCTGCGCCGGGATGGTCGCCATGGTGCCGTTCGGGTAAATCCACTCGAGGGCGATGCGGTGGGCCGCGGTCATTTCGTTATAGGCCACCGCCACATAGGCGTTGTTCTGCCAGTCCTGTGGGTCGATGGTCAAGGTGGCGCCTTGTAGGTTGGCAAAGGCCGGGCGCGGCAATGTGGCGGGGATCGACTGGATAATATGCTCGCGTACACCAAACAATACTGCGGTGTTTTTATCAGTGCTTTCGGCCAGGCTGACCCAGAAGCGAATGGTCAGGTGCGACTCGTTCCTGAGACCTTGCAGCTCCGCCAACGGTATGGGTTGCGAGACACCCAGGGTGGCGCTTTCTCCAACGGGGGCGGCGATAAAAGTGTCCAGGTTGAACGCACTGCCGTCGGTGTTGGTACCCGTGTATTGCAGCCACATGAACTGCTCTTCAAAGGCCAAAGGCCAGGCCGCCACACGGATGCGGGCTTGAGCGACGAGCTCGTTCGTCGGCAGGATCACGCTGTTGCCGACCCCGTCGATGGTTGGTGTGGGTAAGCCACTCAACGGCAGCAGGTCCAGGTTCAGAGTATCCGACTCATGGAGAAACCCGCTGCGGGTAAAACTGTATTGCACACTGATGCGGTTACGCTCGTTGCGAATGCCCTTGGCAATGGTACGGGCCTCTATCGGCACACCCACTTCATTGGTGTCGGGGTTGCCCCAACCCGTTTCGACGGTGCTGCCCAGCAGATCGGCCGTCACCCATTTCACTGAAAACGATTCGCTCTCGCGCATGCGCCGGTATTTCACCAGCACCGTTGCACCCGATTGAGCCGCCAGCGGGTCAAGCCGGTCAGGGTACTGCTCGGCTTCCACGACTTCAGGCGCATCCAGTTCCACGCCACGGCCCACGGTCAGGAGGGTTGTAAACGAGCGCAAGGTGAGTTTCGGCAGCGGGGTTTCGCGTTCCAAGCTGTAGGTGATGCGCAGTTGGCCATCGAAGTTGTTATCCAGCACTGCACGGCTGACCTGCAGTACCAGTGGCTGGCCCTGTGTCGCACCGTTGATCGTCACCGAACCGCTGGCGGAACCGCCTGTGCCCGTGCCCACAATGTTCCATTGGATATGGTCGCGGCTCCTGGTTGCCGTATAGGGTAGCGTCAGCAGCACGCTGTCGCCCACTACGTCAACCGGGTCAACGTTGTCGTCAATCGCGCCCTGCAGGGTGGGGGCAGGCATGGTTTCGAGGCGTTCGTCGATGCGTACTGTCAGCACCCGTGATTTGCGTTCAATCAGCGCACCGTAGGCATGCAACTGGCTGTCTGCGCCGTCATCGACCAGGTAATACACCGCGACATCACCGAGCCCCTTGAACTGTTGCAGTATTTCGCTTGGAACCCGGCGCGTGCCACCCTGGTCCCCGGCCAGTTGCGGGTCGGAATAGCGCATTCCACCGCCCCCTGGAACGATCTGCTCGATGACCAGGGTTTCCATCGAATCGTAGGCGTGTGGCTGGTAGGACGGGATGCTGATAAACGCATCATCGTCCGGGTTGATCAGGCCCAACTCGCTCGGGGTCACGGTCACTGCCGGCATCGAGGTCGGTGTACCCACCACCGTCACGGTGACACTGCCAGACTGCCCGAGGTGCCCACCGGTGGCGGTGTGCCAGACGAATGAAGCCCTGAACGAGCCGCCGATGACGCGCTCGATCAAATCGCGGTCCACCGGGAAGATCTCTTCCCGACCGTTCCTGACTTCGACAGGATCAAGCACCAGTTCTTCGATCGTGCCGTCCGCCAGCGTGGCCGTCAGGGTAATCGTGACCTGGTTTGGGGGCAGCGGGGCCGGTGTCACCCGTGGGGTCTGCAACAGGATTTCGAACAGTGAATTACTTTGCGTGTCGTAATCGATTTGCCGGCTTTCCGCGTCATCCACCAGGAAAAACGGCGCGCTCATCAAGCTGGGGTCCAGTTCGGCGACCAGTCCATACGGCTTGGAGTACTGGTATTTTTCCCCTGAGTAATTCTGAACCACATCGAACACCCTGAAGCGCAGGGTGAGTGCGCCGTTGAGGCCGCCCTTGAGAATATTTTCCTGGCTGATAAATACCCTGATCGGCTGGATACCGGCGGCCTCGGCGGCCGTGACCAGGTGCCTGATCTCAACTCCGTCCCAATAGAACTCAATGGTGTCGTTCTTGCGCACGTTCGGATAGGGCGCAATCACGGCGTATAACCCGCGACTGATCGTCTCCATGTTGATCGTGCTGCTTTCGGGCAAGCCGTCGACACTCAGGCTGAGTTTACTGTGCCATTTGTCGTCACCATTGTTCTCAATCCCGCCGGGACGGGTGGTCTTGATCAATATGCTTTGCGGCGGCGAGGTGCTTTCCTGGCCGCTGCCTGCGCGCACTACCCGCGCGCGCACTTGAACTTCACCTTCAGGCATGCGTTCGGCGATGACGTACATGCCATAACGATCCTGGTCCATCTCGACGACACCAGACGCCTGAAGATCGTTATTGAGGTACAACTCAAAGGCGTCGAAGATGGCCCAGGTGTGCCATTTTTCCAGGACGAAATACGCATAGGGCTGAACATGCCGAATGCCCAGGCCATAGGCGTAAGGTTCATCGGGATACTGGTCAAGCGAGACCGGCGGGAACGCCGAATAGGGCGGGGCCAGGTCTTCAGCCGTGATCACCGGCAGGGGCGCGGGCTCAAGGAGGGCCAGGGGGCTGTCTGAAACAGGTACACCTGGGTCTTCAATGACCGAGGCATTGTCATCGGGGTCGATCGGTTGGTTGGGCATGCTGACCACTCCTTGCTGGAAGTCACGCACAGCGCTGGCTGTGCATATAGGCAAGGGAAATCAAACACCCGCAGCCCCGATAGCGGATAGCTGTGAAAACTGACAGTGCCGACGAATGGTTGTGTCTACACCCAGACGCTCAGCCAGCTTGAGACCAGCAACAACACCGCCATGCAGCGGTTGAACCGTTGCATGGCCTTGGGCGAGCGAAACACCCGGCTGCTTCCAACCCCCAGCAATGCCCACGCGCCGAGGCACGGCAAGGCGATCACAAAGAACGCCAGCGACAGGTACAGCACATGGCTCTGGCGTTCATCGCCATTGCCGGCAAACACGCTCACCACCGCCAGGGCCATCATCCAGGTCTTGGGGTTGACCAGTTGCAGGCTGGCGGCGCCGGCCAGGCCCAAGGGTTTTTGCACGGCAGCCGGGTCGATTGACTCGGCGGGGGCGCTGAAGATCTGCCAGGAAAGGTAGCTGAGCCAGGCGACCCCCAGCCATTGCATCGCTGCCTGCACCCGGGGCCAGTGCGCCAGCGACTGGCCAACGCCGCAGCCTACCAGCAGCACAATCCCCGCCGCCCCCGCGCATGCCCCCAGCACGATAGGCAGTGCGGCTTTGAAGCCATACCGTGCGCTGTTACTCAGCACCAGGATATTGGTGGGGCCAGGAGTGATGGAGGCTACAAAAGCGAATAGCAGGAAGGGCAACAGGGTAGGGAACATGGTGGGGCGACTCCGTAAGTGGGGCGATGGAGTCGATGGTTGCAGGGGCGTGGTGGCGTGTCTGGAAGGTTTGAGCAGGGGCGTGCGGACACGGGCAGGGGATAGTGGCGGGAGAGCTATAGGGGACAAAAAAAGGGACAAGTCCATGGTTTAGATGGACCTGTCCCGGTTATACCTCGGTTAGTTAATCAATAACGCATGACGTAGAGTCCTTGCGAGTCACTGTCGGTGAAATAAGCTTTTGAACCGTTTGGTAGTACTGCAATATTGCCAGATCCAAACCCAATGTCCACGGGTACAGTCGCTATAAGCCTGTCCGTATTTGTGTCAAATATGTTGAAGACCCTGTACCCTGCCGTATAGACATGAGGAAGTACCGGGTTGACTGCAACCGACCTTCCCCATCCCGCCCCAATCACGGTCACCAAACTGTTGGTGTTGGTGTTTATTATCGCCAAGCCATCAGTTCTCGCCAAATAGAGGCGAGGGGTGTTGGTACTTAAAGCCATGGGCCCAATCACTCCCTGAATGACAGTTACAACACTATTGTTTGCAGTATTGATAACAGTCGTATCAACCGCGTTGAAACCGCCGCCATAGGTCGTAAGATAGGCACGCGTATTATTAGGTGAGCGGGCGATGAAGCGAGACTGACCCGCTATTTGAGCTATCCGATTGCCGGTGGCGGCGTCGTAAGTATAAGCACCGCTCCTCGCAGTAACATATAGCCGAGTGCCTGCAGTATTGATCGCCAAGTCCACTATAATTTCATTTACGGTGGCATAGGTAGCAACTCTGGCGAAGGAGGTTGTACTGATTACCGCTATGCTGGTGCGGACCAGGTCCAGGTAGAGTCTTGATCCGTCCGGGTGAATTGCAAGGTGCCCACTGGACTGAATGTCATAAGAAGCCGAGTGAATAATGGCGTCCGTTGCTGTGTCGATAACGTAAATCGCAGTTCTACCACCCGCGCCAACAGCGACATAAACGCGGCGCCCGTCAGGGCTGACGACGACCCCGTTTGATGAGTGGAGGAGGGTAGGAATAAATTTGACCTCCGCTAGCCATGTCACGGTATAGGTACTTTGCAGGAGCGGGATGGCTTTTGACTCATCGTCACTGCCGTCATACGTCACTTTGCAGGTCACCGTGAACGTAGTGTTTTTCCCCAGGCTTGCCAGCCAGCTGCGGGAGACAGCTTGGTTGGTGATGCCGTTGGCCGCTTGAGCAGCAGTAATGGCGTGTGCCCTCAGCACCGACAAAGGTTCTACACCTGCCGCCTCCAGCGTGATCCATACACGTTGACCTTGCTTGCTCAATTCCCATTTGGCTATAGAGGCGTGTGCATCCCCGGTGAACGCCTGGAGGTCCAGGGTTGTGCCGCTGTTCATGTTATTGATTCGCGGTTGTGGCGGTCTGCCCGCCGGGATCCTGGCCACAGTCAATACCTGCGTTTCTGAAGGCACCGGGCTGCCATTGATGGTGGCGACATAGCGCAACTCAATGGTTTTGCCGACGCTGTCTGCCAGCACTTCATTGGTAATGACGAAATCCACACGACCGCCGTCCAGGCCGTCCTTGGCGCCAATATCCGCAACACCGCCATCCGGGAAAATCCATTGCAACTGGATGGAATGGCTTGGATTCATGCCGCCATACGCCACCGTGACACTGGCGTTGTCTACGTGGTCCAGCGGCTGAATGGTCAGCGTTGCCCCGGGCTGGTCGTTGAACCGTGGGTGCGGCAGCACGGCGGGCAGGGTTTGCACACGGTGTTCACGCACGCCAAACAGCACGGCGGTGTTCTTGTCGGGGCTTTCTGCCAGGCTGACCCAGAAGCGGATGGTCAGGTGCGAGCCATCCATCAAGCGCTGCAGTTTGTCCACTGGCGCGGGTGGCGAGATACCGTTGGCGGCACCGTTTTCGGTGACCAGGTTGGCGGTGTAGGTGTCCTCGCGGTACGGGCTGCCGTCGGCAAACGTGCCCTCCCAACTCATCCACATAAACTGCCCGGCATCGATAAACGGCCAGACGGATACACGGGCGCGGGCCTGGTCATTGAGTTTCGACAGGTCGAGCAGGGTGCTGTCGCCAATGCCGTCGATCGTCGGTGTGGGCAGCCCGGTGAGGGGAAGCAGGTGCAGGTCGACAGTGTCCGAGGGGTACGGAAAGGCGCCACGGTTGAAGTGGTATTGCACGCTGATCTGGTTGCCACCGGGGCGAATACCCCTGGCGATGGTGCGCGCCGGGATGGTCACGAATACTTCGTTGGTGGACGGGTTGCCCAGGGTGTACTCGGTGGCACTGCCCAGCCCGTCGCGGCTCAACCAGTCGACCTTGATCTGGTCGGTGGCCTGCATCGGCCGGTATCTCACGATGACCTTGGCGCCGCTCAATGCGGCCAGGGGGTTGAGTGCGTCGGGGAACAGGGTGGCGCCGTCGATAACCGGACGGTCCAGTTGCACGCCGCGGCCCACGGTCAGGTTGAGCACCTCGGAGCGCAATACCAGGCGTGGCGGGCCGCTGCGTTCGAGGCTATAGGTAATGCGCAGGCTGCCATTATTGTTGTTGTCGAGGATCGCCCGGCTCACCGGGAAAACCAGGGGCTTGCCTGCCGTGCCGCCGTTGATGCGAACAACGCCGCTGGCCGAGCCGTCAAGGCCGGAGCCGATGGCGTTCCAGTGGATCAGGTCACCTTCTTCGGTCTGCCCGTGCGGGGCGGGCAAGGTCAGGGGCAGGGTCAGCAGCAAGGTGGGCGTGGTCACATGGCTGGGGTCGATGTTGTTGCCCAGGGCGCCTTCCAGGTGTGCAGTCGGCATGTTGCCGATGCGCTCACCCACGTGGGCGAACAGCTCGCGAGACTTGCGAATGGTCAATGCGTTGCCGTCCAGGACGTGTCCGGCGCCATCGTTGACCAGGTAATAAAACGCGATGTCGCCCACGCCTTCAAACTGTTTCAGGTGCTCTTTGCTGACGTAGCGCGTGCCGCCCTGGGCGCCCGCCAGTTGTTCTTCCTCGTAGTCTTCGCCGCCGCCGCCCGGGCGGATATGTTCAATCACCAGGGTTTCCAGCCAGTCCGGGTTGTGGGGTTCGTAGAAGGGGATCTGCACGGTGATGTCCTGATCGGGCTCGATCAGCCCCACCTCGATCGGTGCGACCGTCACTGCCGGCATCGCCACCGGCGTGCCCACCACGCTGACGGAGGTACTGCCGGATTGCTCCACGCGGCCGTCGTTTTTCAGCCACTGGAACGAGACCCGGAAGGACCCGCCCACCAGTTGTTCGATAATCTCGCGGTCGACGGTGACAAATTCAACGCTGAGGTTTCTGTCCACCACCGGGGCCAAGGGGAACACCTGGGTCGAACCGTCGCCCAGGGTACCGAACAAGGTCACCGCCAATTGGTGCCGCGGCAGGGGCGCCGGGGTTTGCCGAGGCACCGTCACCAGCACTTCGAAGGTTGCCTCGCTCTGGGTATCGAAGTCGATCTGGGTCGCCTCTTCGCCATCCACCAGGAAGATCGGTGCAGAAAGCAGGTTCGGATCCAGCTCGCTGTCCAGGAAGTAGGGTTTGGAATACTGGTATTTATCCCCGGAGAAGTTTTGCACCACGTCCGAGACCCGGAACCGCAGGGTCAGCTTGCCGAAATGCCCCCCCTGCAAAATGATGTCCCTGGAGACAAAGACGCGAATCGGCCCTGAACCCGCGACTTCGGCCGGGCTGACGATATGCGTGACTAAAACCCCATCCCACGACAGCTCGATCTGGTCATTCTGGCGCAGGTTTTCATAGCGCTGGATCAGGCACCAGACCCCGCTGTTGGCATTATCTATATTAACGGTGGAGCCCTCAGGCAGGCCTTCCACCGTCATCACCAGGCCCGGGTGCCATTTGCTGCCGGGGTCGTTATCGCGGCCACCGGGGCGGGTGGTCTTGATCAGGATGGTTTGCAGCGGCGACGTACTCTCCTGGCCGCTGCCGGCCCGCACTACGCGGCCGTATATCTGGACGTCGCCTTCGGGGATGAATTCTTCGGGGACGAACAAGTCGTAACGGTCCCGGTCTTCAAGCGCAATATCGGCGGCGACTGCATTGACCAGGTCGTTGAGGTAGAGGGCGTAGAAGTCGTAATTGAAGTTGAACCAGCGTTCGAAGGTCCACTGGGCAAAGGGGCGCACGTGGCGGATGCCCAGGCCGTAGACCCCTCTTTCAGGATACAGCGTGGCATCCAGCGGGACCGACGGATAGGCTGACTTGGGTGGGTCGAGGTCTTCGACGCGGCGCGACGCCAGGCCTGACGATGGGGTATGCAGCACGAGGGCGTTGCCGGGCGGGTTGTTGTCGCCCAGCGGCGCATTATCCGGGGCTATGGGAAAATTGGGCATGGACAGGCTTCCTTGAATGAGGCGCGGCCCTGAGTGGCCGACTGCTGACAAGGAGATCAAACACCTATCGGGGGGCGTGGCGAACCTGTGAGAATTGACAGTGCCGACGAGTGGTGGTGGCGCAGCTAGCGCTGCAAAACGCTTGAACACCGCTTGCGATACGCCGCCGGCGTCAGGCCATACGCCCTCACGAACCAGCGCCCCAGGTGACTCTGGTCGGCAAAGCCCAGGGCAATCGCTACGTCGGCGGGTTGCTTGCCGTTGGCCAGCCAATGCCGGGCGCGGGCCAGGCGCAGTTGCACCAGGTAGGCATGGGGTGGCAGGCCGAAGGCGCTCTTGAAGGCGCGGGTAAGGCGAAAGCGATCGACGCCGCAGGCCAGCGCCAGTTCATCCATGCCCACGTCTTGCTGCAGGTGCGCATGCAGGTATTCCCGGGCCTTGTGCGCCACCCGTGGCAGGCGTGGGTCTTCATGGTAGCGGGTGCGCCAGTGCAGTTGCGCAGTGAGGCGTTCGAGCAGTTGGTCCATCGCCTGTTGCCGCACGATGCGCAGCTCACCTCCGTGCAAGGTCTGGAAGGCCCGGCTGGTGGCCAGGGCCAGGCGCGGGTCGCTGGCCAGGGTGCTGGCAAACCCCAGCTGGCTGTCGAGCGGCGCTTCTTCGAACACTGCGCTGACTTCCCGCGCCAACCACTGCGGGTCGAGGTAAAGCATGTGGTAGGTAAAACCGTCCGCCGTGGGCGCGTCGCCGTCGTGCAGCTCGCCGGGCTCCACCAGGAACACCTGGCCGGGCACGCTGTTATGGCGGGTGCGCCGGCAGTTGAACTGCTGCACACCTTGCTCCGTGACGCCCACCAGGTAGCTGTCGTGCCAGTGCGGGTCGTAGGCGTGGCCCTCGAAATGCGCGCGCAGGGTCTCGATGCCGGTGTCGGCGTCCTGAGCCAGGTCGATCCAGTTGTGGGCGGCCATAAAATACCTATGGGGTGGAACACTGCAAGAGCGAACAAGCTCGCTCCTGCAGGGGCTTAGCGTCTAGAAGGTTTGTGCAGCTTCATCCAAATAATCCGGCGGCAATATTGATCGAGAACCCCAGTATCGCCGTGTTGAACAGAAACCCGATCAACGATTGCCCCAGCACCACCTTGCGCATGGTACGCGTGGCAACCCCGACATCCGCCGTTTGCACCGCCACGCCGATGGTGAACGAGAAGTACAGGAAGTCCCAGTAATTGGGCGTGCGTAAATCCTCGGCAAAGCGCAGTGCCGGCTCGGGGCCGTCCCAGGTGTAATACAGGCGCGCATAGTGCACGCTGAAAATCACCCCGATCAGCAGCCATGAGCCAACCACCGTCAGGCCGGTAAAACCGTAGTGCAACAGGCGCTGGCTATCGCTCAGGTCTTTGGTGCCCACCAGGTTCAGGGTGATGGTCGCCAGGCTGGCAATCGCCGCAATGCACACCATGAACAACACCAGGCCGGCGTTCTCGTCCTCGATCTCGGCGATGCGTTTTACGTCGTCGGCCCGGGAATGGCTGGTGAGCCACAGCATCAGCACCAGGTAGGTCCAGACCCCGGCGTTCCAGCCGATGAGGATTTTGCTGATGATCGTGTCGGCGGGAGCCAGGAGCCCCACCGCCAGGCCCAGGACGGCGGCGGAGGACAGGCGAGGGTGGGTGCGTGCGAGGAAGGGCATGGCGCTCACAAATCAGGGATGTGTAAGCACCATAGCGCATTTATTACGTGTGGCGCTTGCGCACCAGCTTCATGACCACGACGAAGAACACCGGCACAAACACCACCGCCAGCGTCGCGGTAATCATGCCGCCGATCACCCCGGTACCGATGGCCTGCTGGCTGGCCGAGCTGGCGCCCGTGGCAATCGCCAACGGCACCACGCCGAGGATGAACGCCAGGGACGTCATGATGATCGGCCGCAGGCGCAGGCGTGCGGCTTTCAACGTGGCGTCGATCAGGTCTTCACCCTGGTCATACAGGTCCTTGGCAAACTCGATGATCAGGATCGCGTTCTTCGCCGACAGCCCAATGATCGTAATCAGGCCGACCTTGAAGAACACATCGTTGGGCATCCCGCGCAAGCTTACGGCCAATACCGCGCCGAGCACGCCGAGGGGCACCACCAGCAGCACCGAGGTCGGAATCGACCAGCTCTCATACAGCGCCGCCAGGCACAGGAACACGATCAGCAGCGACAAACCGAGCAGCAGCGGTGCCTGGGAGCCGGACAAGCGTTCCTGCAACGACAGGCCAGTCCATTCCTGGCCCAGGCCGGCGGGCAGTTGGCTGACCAGGCGCTGGATTTCCTCCATCGCCTCGCCGGTACTGTGGCCCGGTGCCGATTCACCGGAAATCGCGATGGCCGGGTAGCCGTTGTAGCGGGTCAACTGGGCGGGGCCCTGAATCCAGCGCGCCTCGACGAAGGCCGACAGCGGCACCATCTTCCCGGCATTGTTGCGCACATGGATCTTCATCAGGTCGGCCACCTGGCTGCGCTGATCACCTTCGGCCTGCACCACCACCCGCTGCATGCGGCCCTGGTTGGGGAAGTCGTTGATATAGGCCGAACCGATGGCCGAGGACAGCACATTGCCGATATCGGCAAAGGAAATGCCCAGGGCATTGGCTTGCTTGCGGTCAACTTCCAGCTGTACCTGAGGTGCCTCGGCCAGGGCGCTTTCACGCACGTTGGCCAGGATCGGGCTTTTCTCGGCGGCGGCCAGCAGTTCGGTGCGGGCCTCCATCAACGCGGCATGGCCGACGCCACCACGGTCCTGCAGGCGGAACTCGAAACCACTGGAGGTGCCAAGGCCATCCACCGGCGGTGGCAGGATTGCATAGGCAATCGCGTCCTTCAGCTCACTGAAAGCCGCGTTGGCACGGTCCGCAATGGCCGAGGCGGAATCCTTGCTGCTGCGTTCCGACCAGTCCTTGAGCGTGGTAAACGCCAGCGCGGCGTTCTGCCCCGAACCGGAGAAGCTGAAACCCATGATCATCGTGGTATCGCCCACGCCTGGCTCGCCGGCGTTGTGTGCCTCGATCTGCTCGGCGACCTGCACCGTGCGGTTTTTGCTGGCACCCGGCGGCAGCTGGATATCGGTGATGGTGTAGCCTTGGTCTTCCACCGGCAGGAAGGACGAGGGCAGGCGGGCGAACAGCACCCCAAGCCCCACCACCAGCACCAGATAGATCAACAGGTAACGCCCGCTGCGCTTGAGGGCGTAGGCCACCCAGCCTTCATAGCGGTCGGTGAACTGCTCGAAGCGCCGGTTGAACCAGCCGAAGAACCCGCCTTTCTCATGGTGCTCGCCCTTGGCAATCGGCTTGAGCAAGGTCGCGCACAGGGCCGGGGTCAAGGTCAGGGCGAGGAATGCCGAGAACAGGATCGAGGTGGCCATCGACAACGAGAATTGCTGATAGATCACGCCCACCGAACCCGGCATGAACGCCATCGGCAGGAACACCGCCACCAGCACCAGGGTGATACCGACAATCGCCCCGGTAATCTGGCCCATGGCCTTGCGCGTGGCCTCCTTGGGCGACAGGCCCTCGGTAACCATGATCCGCTCGACGTTCTCCACCACCACAATCGCATCGTCCACCAAAATGCCGATGGCCAGCACCATGCCGAACATGGTCAGCACGTTGATCGAGAAGCCCAGCAACAGCATCGTCGCAAAGGTACCCATCAAGGCGATCGGCACCACCAGCGTCGGGATCAGCGTGTAGCGGATGTTCTGCAGGAACAGGAACATTACCGCAAACACCAGCAACATCGCTTCGCCCAGGGTGTACACCACCTTGGTGATCGAGACCTTCACGAACGGCGAGGTGTCGTACGGAATTTTGTATTCGACGTTGGCCGGGAAGTAGCGCGCCAGTTCGTCCATCTTCGCCCGCACCAGGGTTGCGGTGCTCAAGGCGTTGGCGCCCGGTGACAGCTGCACGCTGACGGCGGTGGACGGCTTGCCGTTCAGGCGGGTGGAGAACTGGTATTCCTGGCTGCCGATTTCCACCCGCGCCACGTCACCGACGCGCACGGTGGAACCGTCCGGGTTGGCCTTGAGCACGATGTCGGCAAATTCGGCCGGGGTCGACAGTTGGCCTTTCACCAGGATCGATGCGGTGATCTCCTGGGTCTTGGTGCCTGGCAAATCGCCGATGCTGCCGGCCGACACCTGGGCGTTCTGCGCCGCAATCGCCGCGTTGACGTCGGCCGGGGTCAGGTTGAAGCCGATCAGCTTCTGCGGGTCGATCCAGATGCGCATTGCGCGTTCGGCGCCGTATAGCTGGGCCTTGCCCACACCGTCGAGGCGCTTGAGTTCGTTCATCACGTTGCGCGCCAGGTAATCGCTGAGCGCCACGTCATCGAGCTTGCCATCACTGGAGGTCAGGGTCACCAGCAGCAGGAAGCCGGCGGAGACTTTCTCCACCTGCAAGCCTTGCTGCGTCACGGCTTGGGGCAGGCGCGGCTCCACCGCCTTGAGACGGTTTTGCACGTCAACCTGGGCCATCTCCGGGTCGGTGCCCGGCTGAAAGGTGGCGGTGATGGTGGCCGAACCGAGGCTGCTCTGGGATTCGAAATACAGCAGGTGATCGGCGCCGTTAAGCTCCTGCTCGATCAGGCTGACCACGCTTTCGTCCAGGGTTTGCGCGGAGGCACCCGGGTACACCGCATAGATCTCGACTTTTGGCGGCGCGACGTTGGGGTACTGCGCCACCGGCAACTGCGGGATGGCGAGGGCGCCGGCCAGCAGGATAAACAGGGCGACCACCCAGGCGAAGATCGGGCGGTCAATAAAGAACTGCGGCATGTTTAACGATCCTTATTGGCCGGATGCCTGGGCGATGGGCGCGGGGCTGTCGTCGACCTGGACTTTCTCGCCAGGGCGGGCGTGTTGCAGGCCTTCGACGACGATACGGTCACCGGCCTTCAGGCCGCGGGTCACCACCCAGCGGTCATTGACCACCGAACCCAGTTCTACCGGCTGCTGGCTCACGGTTTGCTCGGCGTCCAGCAGCAACACCATCGGGATCCCGGCGCTGTCGCGGGTGATCGCCCGTTGCGGCACGCTGATCCCTTGCTGGTCGACGGCTTGCTCCAGGCGCACGCGGATAAAGCTGCCGGGCAGCAGGTCGAGGTCCGGGTTGGGGAACTCGCTGCGCAAGATGATCTGCCCGGTGCCCGGGTCGACGCTGATCTCGGCGAACAGCAACTTGCCCGGCAGCGGGTACAGGCTGCCGTCATCCTGGATCAGCGTGGCCTTGGCCTGGTCCTGGCCGACTTGCTTCAAGTGCCCGGCGCGAAAGGCCCGGCGCAGGTCGTTCAGCTCGCGGGTGGATTGGGTCAGGTCGGCGTGGATCGGGTCCAGTTGCTGGATCAGCGCCATCGGTGTGGCTTCGTTCTGGCCCACCAGCGCACCTTCGGTCACCAGCGCACGGCCAATCCGACCGGAAATCGGCGCAGTCACGGTGGCATAACCCAGGTTCAATTTGGCGCGCTGCACGGCGGCCTGGTTGGCGGCCACATCGGCGGCGGTTTGCCGGGCGGCGGCGCGGGCGTTGTCGTATTCCTGGCCGCTGATGGCGTTGCCTTCCACCAGTTGGCTGTAGCGCTGCTCTTGCAGGCGCGCCTGGAATGCATTGGCCTCGGCCTTGCGCAGGCTGGCCTGGGCGCTGTCGAGGTCGGCCTTGAACGGCGCCGGGTCAATCCGGAACAGCACATCGCCCTGTTTGACGTCATGGCCTTCCTTGAACACCCGTTGCAACACCACGCCGGCCACCCGGGCGCGCACTTCGGCGATGCGTGGCGCGGCAATCCGTCCGCTCAACTCGCTGGTGATGGAGAGGGGCTTGGCTTCCAGGGTTTCGATCCGCACCTTGGCCAGCGGCGCCTGGGCGGCGTCGTCCGCCGACTTGCCACACGCGCTCAACGCCAGTGTCAGGGCCAACAGGCAAAACGGCGCAAACAGATTCTTCGACATGCTCATATCCCAATATTGACTGGCGCATCCTACGGGCGCCCCCGCCACAGTGCTGTGAAGCTCTGTAGGTGGTGTGTGAAGAAATGTAAGGTGCGACCCACAGATGCACGCGGGCGTATATCCTTCATAACCGCCGAACCTTACACGATCTTCCTGACACCGAAGATCAAATGTGGGAGCGGGCTTGCTCGCGAAAGCGGTGTTTCAGTCAACGCATACGGCGGCTGACACACCGCCTTCGCGAGCAAGCCCGCTCCCACATTGGATTTGCGTACTACTCAGAAATTGTATTATTTGGAAATACCATGCCCAACATTCTTCTGGTGGAAGACGACGCCGCGCTCTCCGAATTGATCGCCAGTTACCTGGAACGCAACGGCTATCACGTCAGTGTGCTCAGCCGTGGCGACCACGTGCGTGAGCGTGCGCGGCTCAACCCACCGGACCTGGTGATTCTCGACCTGATGCTGCCGGGCCTCGACGGCCTGCAGGTCTGCCGGTTGCTGCGGGCCGACTCGGCCACGCTGCCGATCCTGATGCTGACCGCCCGCGACGACAGCCACGACCAGGTGTTGGGCCTGGAAATGGGCGCCGACGACTACGTCACCAAACCCTGCGAGCCGCGGGTATTGCTGGCGCGGGTGCGAACCTTGCTGCGCCGCAGCAGCCTCACCGAACCCCAGGTGGCCAACGACCAGATCCTGATGGGCAACCTGTGCATCGACCTGTCGGAACGCACCGTGACCTGGCGCGGCCAGCCGGTTGAGCTGTCCAGCGGTGAATACAACCTGCTGGTGGTGCTGGCCCGGCACGCCGGCGAAGTGCTCAGCCGCGACCAGATCCTGCAACGCCTGCGCGGCATCGAGTTCAACGGCACCGACCGTTCGGTGGACGTGGCGATTTCCAAGCTGCGGCGCAAGTTCGACGACCACGCGGGCGAGGCGCGCAAGATCAAGACGGTGTGGGGCAAGGGCTACCTGTTCAGCCGTTCCGAGTGGGAATGCTGAGCCATGTTTCGCGTCCTGATTCGGCTGTACCTGATCACCATCGTCACCTTCGCCGCCGCGATTTACCTGGTGCCCCGGGCGGTGATCCAGCTGTTTGAACACCGTTACATGAACTACAACATCGAGCAGTCCCGAGGCATGCAGAGCCTGATCGTCAAGGAGTATCGACGGGTGCCGATGGAGCAGTGGGCCAATGTCACCGTGCGCCTGTCGGCGGATTTCGCGCCGCTGAAGGTGCAACTGCTGCGTATCCAGGACGCCAGCTACACCCCTGAAGAACAGCGCCTGCTGGAAAAAGACCAGATGGTGATTCGCCTGGGCGAGTGGGGCTGGGCGGACGACGTCAGCTCGGCCCTGGACGACCAGTTGGTGGTCAAGGTCTCGGTACCGCCGGACCCGCTGGACATGAACCTGCTGTACTGGAGCATGAACGTGCTGATCGGCGCGGCGCTGCTGGCATGCCTGCTGTTCTGGCTGCGGCCCCACTGGCGCGACCTGGAGCGCCTGAAAAGCACCGCCGCGCAACTCGGCCAGGGCAACCTTGCGGCCCGCACAAAAATCCCGCCCAGCTCCAACATCGGCAGCCTGGCGGCGGTGTTCGACACCATGGCCAACGACATCGAACAGCTGCTCAACCAGCAACGCGACTTGCTCAATGCCGTCTCCCATGAACTGCGTACGCCGCTGACGCGCCTGGACTTCGGCCTGGCCCTGGCGCTGTCCGACGACCTCCCGGCGGCCAGCCGTGAGCGGCTGCAAGGGTTGGTGGCGCACATTCGCGAGCTGGATGAGCTGGTGCTGGAGCTGCTCTCCTACAGCCGTTTGCAAAACCCGGCGCAAACACCCGAGCGGGTGGAAGTGGTGCTGGATGAGTTCATCGACAGCATCCTGGGCAGCGTCGACGACGAACTGGAAAACCCCGATATCGTGATGGACGTGGTGCTGGACTGCGCCGTGGAACGCTTCACCCTGGACCCGCGCCTGACCGCCCGGGCCCTGCAAAACCTGCTGCGCAACGCCATGCGGTATTGCGAGCGGCGAATTCAGGTGGGGGTGAAGGTGTGTCCCAGGGGGTGCGAGATTTGCGTGGATGATGACGGCATTGGCATTCCGGTTGACCAGCGGGAGCGGATTTTCGAGCCGTTCTACCGGCTGGATCGCAGCCGGGATCGAGCCACTGGCGGTTTTGGCCTGGGATTGGCCATCAGCCGGCGGGCGCTGGAGGCGCAGGGCGGAACATTGACGGCCCAGGCTTCGCCATTGGGTGGTGCACGCTTCCGGCTCTGGCTGCCGAGTTAAAGAACACCACAAAACCATTGTGGGAGCTGGCTTGCCTGCGATGGCGGTGGGTCAGCTTGCATCTTTGCTAACTGATACACCGCCATCGCAGGCAAGCCAGCTCCCACATTTGATCTTCATTGTTCTTCAGTCCCGAATTTGGCGTTTGCACAGCCTTACCACCTCACGCGGTGCCTTGTTATAGTTCGGCCCCTATTCCAGCCGCCAGTCAAGGATCACTGCCATGTCCGAATACCAAGCCTTTGTCGTCGAACTCAGCGGCAACGTCGCCCATGTGCAGCTCAATCGCCCGGAAAAGATCAACGCGATGAACGCGGCGTTCTGGACCGAGATCATCGACATCTTCCAATGGGTCGAAGACACTGACGCGGTGCGTGCCGTAGTCATCAGCGGCGCCGGCAAGCACTTCTCCTCCGGCATCGACCTGATGCTGCTGGCCTCGGTGGCCAATGACTTCGGCAAGGACGTGGGCCGCAACGCGCGCCTGCTGCGGCGCAAGATCCTCGAACTGCAAGCCTCCTTCAACGCCGTCGACAACTGCCGCAAGCCGGTACTCGCGGCGATCCATGGCTACTGCATCGGCGGCGCCATCGACCTGATCAGCGCCTGTGACATGCGCTACGCCGCCGAAGATGCGCAATTCTCCATCAAGGAAATCGACATCGGCATGGCCGCCGACGTCGGCACCCTGCAACGCCTGCCGCGCATCGTCGGCGACGGCATGCTGCGCGAGCTGGCCTACACCGGCCGCCAGTTCGGCGCCGAAGAGGCCCGCAGCATCGGCCTGGTGAATCGGGTGTACAGCGATCACCAGAGCCTGCTGGCCGGCGTGCTGGAAATCGCCCGGGAAATCGCCGCCAAATCGCCGATCGCGGTCACCGGCACCAAGGCGATGATCAGCTACATGCGTGACCACACGATCAATGACGGTTTGGAATACGTTGCCACCTGGAACTCAGCTATGTTGCAATCCAACGACCTGCGCGTGGCCATCGCGGCCCATATGAGCAAGCAGAAACCCGACTTCGTGGATTGACTGAACATGACCCCAGGCTGGATTACCACAACGCTGCTGGACAACGACGCCCCGGGCGGCTGGGCCGTGGCCCGCAGCCGTGAAGGCTTTTTACACGACCAGAACGGCCCGCTGTTTCCCCGGGAATGGCTCAAGCGCCAGGACCTCTCGGTGTTCGCCGAGCATGGCATCGGCCACCTGGACGGCGAGCCGGTGTACCTGCTGGAACTCAACAGCCCCGCCGACGTGCCGGGCTGCGGCTGGCAGGGCCTGCGGGCATTCATGCTGCAGGGCGATCACACGCTGTACAAAGTCCTGGGCTACGCCGCGCAAATCGGCACCTGGGCCCGGGAGCATCGTTTTTGCGGCAGTTGCGGCCAGGCGATGGTGCAGGTGCCACGGGAGCGGGCGATGTTCTGCCAGGCCTGTGACCTGCGCAGCTACCCGCGGATCTCGCCGAGCATGATCGTGTTGGTGACCCGTGGCGACGAGATCCTGCTGGCCCGTTCGCCGCGCTTTGTCACGGGTGTCTACAGCACCCTGGCGGGGTTTGCCGAGCCGGGCGAGTCGGCCGAGGACTGCCTGATTCGCGAGGTGCGTGAAGAAGTGCAGGTGGAGGTCAAGAACATCCAGTACATGGGCAGCCAGTGCTGGCCGTTCCCGCACTCGATGATGCTGGGCTTTCACGCCGAGTACGCCGGCGGCGACATTGTGCCCCAGGCTGACGAGATCGAAGACGCGCAGTGGTTCAACATCCATGAACTGCCGCCGTTGCCGGCGTCGCGCTCGATTGCGCGCTACCTGATCGACCTCTACCTGGCCCGTCGCCTAGGTCACGCTGAACCAGTGCTGCCAGGCTAGGCGCACCGTCAGGCCGAGCACCACGGTGATGAACACCGGGCGAATGAACTTGGCGCCGCCGCTGATGGCGCTGCGTGCGCCAAAAAAAGCGCCGCACATCACCGACACGCCCATGCACAGGCCGACAATCCAGTCTACCGAGCCATTGAAAATGAACACCGTCAGCGCCGCCGCGTTGCTGACGAAGTTCATGCTGCGCGCCACGCCGCTGGCCTTTACCAGGTCGATGGGGTGCAACAGCATGGTACTCACGGTCCAGAAGGCCCCGGTGCCCGGGCCGGCGACGCCGTCGTAGAAACCCAGGCCAAAGCCCTGGGTGGACTGCCATTTCTTCTTGATCGGTGCGTCGTTGTCCAACGCCGCCTTGGGCGTGCCGCCGAACAGCAAATACAAACCGCAGCCGAACACAATCACCGGGAGCATCTTGTTCAGGGTTTCTGCCGGCAGGTAATGGGCCACGACCGCGCCGGTGAGTGCACCGACCAGGGTGCCGACGATGGCATGCACCCACTGGCGCGGATGAAACAGCTTGCGCCGGTAGAAGGTAAAGCTGGCAGTGGCCGAGCCGAAGGTGGAACTGAGCTTGTTGGTGCCCAGCACCAGGTGGGGCGGCATGCCGGCGGTCAGCAGGGCGGGCGTGGTGAGCAGGCCGCCACCGCCGGCGATGGCGTCGATGAAACCGGCGATAAAGGCAACCACGGCGAGGATCGCCAGGGTGGTGAGGTCAACGCTGAGTTCGAAAGGCATGGGCAAGACTTAGTCGGCAGGGCGCAGCAAGGGCTGCGCGAAAGGCCGGTATCTTACCCATAACCCTGGGTCGAGGCGATCCAAATGTGGGAGCGGGCTTGCTCGCGAATGCGCAGTGTCAGTCACTGGATAGAGTGGCTGATCCACCGCATTCGCGAGCAAACCCGCTCCCACATTTCAACCTTGCCCGCTTGGCTATTTATGTGTTTCGACCCACTCCAGTGCGGTCCGCCAGATGCAGATCCCCAGGAAGTACGCCGACATCAGCAACCACAGGCCCAGGGTCAGGCGATTGGTGTACGGGAAGTCGATCACCAGCAGCAGGCTGCACAGCAACCAGATGGTGGTCACGGCAATATTGATCGGCATGAAGCGCTTGACCCGGAACGGGTGCAGGAACTTCATCGGCGTCACGGTCAGCAACGCCAGGCCGATCACGGTGAGCAAGGTGACCCAGGCTTCCGGCTGGATGATATAGACGCACAGCGCCACCACGTTCCATGCGGCGGGGAAGCCGACGAAGTAGTTGTCCTTGCTCTTCATGTTGACGTTGCAGAAGCAGAACAGCGACGACACCAGAATCACCGACACCGTAAACAACGGGGTGAAGTCCGGCAGGGCGATATAGCGATAGATAAACAGCGCCGGAATAAACACGTACGTCAGGTAATCAATCACCAGGTCCAATACCGAGCCATCGAAGCTTGGCAGCACTGTTTGCACATTCACCCGTCGCGCGAGAGAGCCGTCGACCCCATCGACGATCAAGGCCAGGCCCAGCCACAGCAGGCAAGCCTTGGGCTGGTTGTCGAGCAGTGCCAGGGTGGCCAGGAAGGCCAGCACCACGCCGGTGGCGGTAAAACCATGGGCGCCCCAGGCCTTGAGACGGGCTACATGCAGGGTCGATATCACAGGGGCGTTCTCCAAAAGGTGAAACAGGGCAGCCGACGGGGTAGCGCCGTCGAATCTGGCCAGAGTGTGCAGGTATCGACCGGGAAGGGTGGGATAAGGTTCACCACCCGGCGTAGGTTAAGCGTAGCAAGCGCAGGACGTTTCGGCATCAGCCTTGGCGAAACACCAGTGCCTTTAATCCGCTTTGCGGGTCGATATCGGGGAATTCCGGCGGGTTTTCCAGCCGCTGGTCAAAGCGCAGGCCAGGCGCTTCGCGGGTTACGCCGTCGATCAGGAAGTCTTCGCCGAACGCCGGGTCGTTCATGCACGCCAGCACCGTACCCTGGGCCGTGAGCAAATCCGGCAGGCGACGCAGCACCCGCTGGTAGTCTTTGGTCAAAAGGAAACTGCCTTTCTGGAACGAGGGCGGGTCGATGATCACCAGGTCGTACGGGCCGCTGTTGGTGACCTTGGCCCAGGACTTGAACAGGTCGTGGCCGAGGAACGTCACCTTGCTCAGGTCGTGGCCGTTCAGGCGGTGATTGTCACGACCACGGCTCAGGGCGCCTCGGGCCATGTCCAGGTTCACCACATGCTCGGCGCCGCCTTCGATGGCCGCCACGGAGAAACCACAGGTGTAGGCGAACAGGTTCAGCACCCGCAGGCCATGAGCCTGTTCGCGTACCCAGTTGCGGCCGTAACGCATGTCGAGGAACAGCCCACTGTTCTGCTTTTTGCCCAGGTCGATCAGGTAGCGCAGGCCGCCTTCGGTGATGGTCAGTTCGTCGACCACCTCGCCCAGCAGCCATTCGGTGGTGCTTTGCGGCAGGTAGCGGTGTTGCAGCGCCACGGTATGGGCGCCGAATGACCGCCAGTCGATCTGCACCAGCATCTGCTTCAAGGCCTCAAGCTCCGCGGCTTCAGGCTCCTTGAACAGCGAGACCAGCACCACGCCTTGCAGCCAGTCCACTGTCAGTTGCTCCAGGCCCGGCCAGCAGCGGCCACGCCCGTGAAACAGGCGCCGGGTCTCGGCGGGGACGGTTTGCAGTGCATTCAGCAAATGGGTGTGCAGGGTGGCGAGTGCGTCTGGGTTCATCGGGCAACGTCGGTCATTGAGCGGGCGGCATTTTAAACACAATTGCTGGGTGTTCGGGAGTTGAAGCACAACGTGCTTTGAATTTGCTGATTGGCAGTGATTTATGCTCAAAAATCCCTGAGAGGCGGCGCACAACAGTCAAAAAATCCCTTGGCACCGACATAAACTGGAAAAAAAGCCCGGAGGTGCCCATGAACGGTTTCGCGAGTGCAGTGAGTCAGACAGCGATGGACCAGGAAGAACTGGCCGAATGGCGCGATGCCCTGGCCTCCCTGGTGGCCAACGCCGGCGCGGCGCGCGCACGGGAGATCCTCGACATGCTGGCGGATGCCGGCGGCGCGCCGCACATCGCCTGGAAACCCCGGCATGGCACGCCCTATATCAATAGCATCGCCGTGGAGCAGCAACCGCCGTTTCCCGGCGACCTGGCCACCGAAGAACGCTTGGCCTCAGTGGTGCGCTGGAACGCCCTGGCCATGGTGGTGCGCGCCAACCAGGCCTATGGCGAACTGGGCGGGCATATCGCCAGCTACGCCAGCGCGGCGGATTTGTTCGAGGTAGGCTTCAACCACTTTTTCCGTGCCCGAAGCGACAGTTTTGGCGGCGACCTGGTGTTCTACCAGCCGCATTCCGCCCCCGGCATCTATGCTCGCGCCTTCCTTGAAGGGCGCCTGACCGAGGCCGACCTGGCCCACTATCGCCAGGAAATCGGTGCCGGCAAGGCGGGTGCCCGAGGTTTGTCCAGCTATCCCCATCCGTGGTTGATGCCGGACTTCTGGCAATTTCCCACCGGGTCCATGGGCATTGGCCCCATCAGCTCGATTTTCCAGGCGCGGTTCATGCGCTACCTGCAACACCGCGGCTTGCAGGACACCACCGACCGCCACGTATGGGGCGTATTCGGCGACGGCGAGATGGACGAACCGGAAAGCATGTCGGCCCTCACCCTGGCCGCCCGTGAAGGCCTGGACAACCTGACCTGGGTGGTGAACTGCAACCTGCAACGGCTCGACGGCCCGGTGCGTGGCAACGGGCGAATTATCGACGAGCTGGAGGCGTTGTTCGCCGGTGCCGGCTGGAACGTGATCAAGCTGGTCTGGGGCTCGGACTGGGACGCCTTGCTGGCCAAGGACACCGACGGCGAGCTGGCGCGCACCCTGTCGCAGACGGTGGACGGGCAATTCCAGACTTTCGCCGCCAAGGACGGCGCCTACAACCGCGAACATTTCTTCGGCCAGAGCGAGGCGCTGTCCAAACTGGTCGAGGGCCTGAGCGACGAGCAGATCGACCGCCTCAAGCGCGGCGGCCATGACATGGTCAAGATCCACGCCGCCTATCACGCCGCACGCCGGGTCACCGGCAAGCCCACGGTGATCCTGGCCCAGACCAAAAAGGGCTTTGGCATGGGCGAGGCCGGGCAGGGCAAGATGACCACCCACCAGCAGAAGAAGCTCGACCGCGAGGCCTTGATCGCCTTCCGCAATCGCTTCCAGTTGCCGCTGTCGGATGAACAGGCCGAATCCCTGAGCTTCTACAAGCCCGCTGAAGACAGCCTTGAAATGCGCTACTTGCACCAGCGCCGCGCCACCCTCGGCGGGTATGTGCCGAGCCGTGGCCAGCAGGCGCCCACCGTGACTGTCCCGCCGGTATCGGGCTACGGCGCGTTTGCCACCCAGGCGGAGGGCAAGGAAATGTCCACCACCATGGCCTTTGTGCGCATGCTCACCAATCTGCTCAAGGACAAGGCCCTCGGCCCGCGCATCGTGCCCATCGTCGCCGACGAAGCGCGCACCTTCGGCATGGCCAACCTGTTCAAGCAGATCGGCATCTATTCCAGCGTCGGCCAGCGCTACGAGCCCGAAGACATCGGCTCGATCCTCAGCTACCGCGAAGCCACCGACGGGCAGATCCTTGAAGAAGGCATCAGCGAAGCCAGCGCCATCAGTTCCTGGGTCGCGGCGGCCACCAGCTATTCGGTGCATGGCCTGCGGATGCTGCCGTTTTACATCTACTACTCGATGTTCGGTTTCCAGCGCGTGGGGGACCTCATCTGGGCCGCCGCCGACCAGCGTGCCCGAGGTTTCCTGCTGGGCGCCACTGCCGGGCGCACCACCCTGGGTGGCGAAGGCTTGCAGCACCAGGACGGCAGCAGCCACCTGATGGCCGCCACCGTGCCCAATTGCCGTGCCTACGACCCGGCGTTTGCCGGCGAGTTTGCGGTGATCCTCGACCATGGCATGCGCCAGATGCTGGAGCACGATGTGGACGAGTTCTACTACGTGACCCTGATGAACGAAAACTACCCGCAGCCGAGCCTGCCGGAAGGCGTCGAAGCGGCGATCATCAAAGGCATGTACCGGCTGAGCGGGCAGCCTGGCGGCAAGGTCCGGTTGCTCGGCTCCGGCACGCTGGTGCGCGAAGCCCAGGCAGCGGCGCAATTGTTGGCGGAGGATTGGCAGGTTGACGCTGAAGTGTTCAGTGTCACCAGCTTCAGCGAACTGGCCCGGGACGCCCGTGACGTGGAACGCTGGAACCGCCTGCATCCGCAACAGCCGGCGCGGCGCAGCCACCTGGCGGAGTGTTTGCCCAAGGGCGCGCCGGTGGTGGCGGTATCTGACTATGTAAGGGCGGTGCCGCAGATGATTGGGTCATACGTGGATTCGGCTTACACCGTGCTGGGGACGGATGGCTTTGGTCGCAGCGATACCCGGGCGGCGTTGCGGGATTTCTTCGAGGTGGACCGCCATCACATCGTGCTGGCGGCGCTGACGGCATTGGTGGAGCAGGGGAGTCTGGACAAGCAGGTTTGCCAGCAGGCGATAGAGCGTTATGGGGTGCAGACCGATCGCGAGCCGTCCTGGACCTCCTGAGCGACAAAGATCTAAATGTGGGAGCGGGCTTGCTCGCGAATGCGGTGTGTCAGTCAATATATCCGGCAACTGATACACCGCTTTCGCGAGCAAGCCCGCTCCCACACTGGTTCTGTGTGGTTGTCTAAATACTGGCTATCAACGGCGCCCCAAACGATTCCCGCAGAAACCCCGGCGCGATATACCGCTCGTAATGCGCCTCGGACAACAGGAAAAACTCCCGGTCAATCGCATCCCGCAAATCTGCCAGATTGCGCTCGCGAAACTCCGGCAACAGCGCCAACCCATACGCATCCAGCTTCGAAATCACCCGCGCGCCCCGGGCAATCAACTGGTACGCCCAGCAATACGGCGACTGGTGGGGCACAAAGCGGATCTTGCGATCTTCCAGTTGCTGGCGCAGGCGCTGCGGGTCCAGTACCTGCAGCTTGCTGGTCATCACCTGCACCAGCAGTTGTTCCAGGCGCAGCCACACCGCCTGTTTCTCCTCGGCGTTGTAGCCGTTCCACTGAATCACCTCATGGTGATAGCGCTTGCAGCCCCGGCATACCAGGTCTCCGTAAACGGTGGAGCACAGGCCGACGCAGGGTGTCTTGATGGTTTGATTGGGCATAAAAAAACATCGACAGGTGAAACAACACGGCCCCCGAAGGGGCCGCTTTAAATCAATCCCAGCTCAGCGCGCCGCCAGTCTGGTACTCGATCACACGGGTCTCGAAGAAGTTCTTCTCTTTCTTCAAGTCCATGATTTCGCTCATCCAAGGGAACGGGTTAGTCGTCCCTGGATACTCTTCCTTCAACCCAATCTGCGACAGACGACGGTTAGCGATGAACTTGAGGTAATCCTCCATCATCGCCGCATTCATCCCCAGCACCCCACGCGGCATGGTGTCACGCGCATATTCAATCTCCAGCTGAGTCCCTTGCAGGATCATCTGGGTTGCTTCTTCCTTCATCTCGGCATCCCACAAGTGCGGGTTTTCGATTTTGATCTGGTTGATCACATCGATGCCGAAGTTCAGGTGCATCGACTCATCCCGCAGGATGTACTGGAACTGTTCCGCCACGCCGGTCATTTTGTTGCGACGGCCCATGGACAGGATCTGGGTGAAGCCGCAGTAGAAGAAGATGCCTTCCAGGACGCAGTAGTAGGCCACCAGGTTGCGCAGCAGCTCTTTGTCAGTCTCAACGGTACCGGTTTCGAACTTCGGATCGGAGATCGAACGGGTGTACTTCAAGCCCCAAGCCGCTTTCTTCGCGACCGATGGAATCTCGTGGTACATGTTGAAGATCTCGCCTTCATCCATGGCCAGCGATTCGATGCAGTACTGGTAGGCGTGGGTGTGGATCGCTTCTTCGAAGGCCTGGCGCAGGATGTACTGGCGGCACTCCGGGTTGGTGATCAGGCGGTACACGGCCAGTACCAGGTTGTTCGCGACCAACGAATCCGCAGTGGAGAAGAAGCCGAGGTTGCGCATCACGATGCGACGCTCGTCGTCGGTCAGGCCTTCCGGGTTTTTCCACAGGGCGATGTCGGCGGTCATGTTGACCTCTTGCGGCATCCAGTGGTTGGCGCAGCCGTCGAGGTACTTCTGCCAGGCCCAGTCGTACTTGAAAGGTACGAGTTGGTTGAGGTCGGCGCGGCAGTTGATCATGCGCTTTTCGTCAACGGCGACGCGGGCGGCGGAGCCTTCGAGTTCGGCGAGACCTTCGGCGACGTCAAGCTTGTCGAGGGCGGCCTTGGCCCGGATGATCGCGGCGGAGTCGCTGGCGGTCACGTTGCGGGCTTCAAGGGCGGCGGCAGCGCCGGCACCGTCGAGGCGGTCCATGTTGGCTTCGGTGGCGTGGCCGGCGTTGGCGCCCCGGATGACTACGTCACCGGTGTCTGGTTGATCTGCTTCATCCCAACTCAGCATTGAATTGCTCCTTCGTGGTCCGTCTGACGGCGTGGGCTTCGATTCACCCAGCGTGTTCAAAAATGTGCGTTTTGCAGGCTTCAAGGCATTGAAATACTGCGCATAGTGTGGTCGGTGTTCAGCGTTCTTGCACACTATGTAGTGGTTGTCTGTGTTTGTGGGCACACTATATGGGGTGTAACAACGTTGGTCAACGCACAAGACCAGGCCGATGGTCGCAGGGCCATGACTAAAACTCACAGCCCCATGACTTTTAATGGTTACGGCCGCTACCCGGGCCAGTGCTAAAAATTCGCCAACCAGCTCCCCATAACAAAAAAGAGCGTTTGCGAAATGAAAGCACTTGATCTGTACATCGGCGAAGGCTTCGAAGGCCCAGGCGTCAATGCTGCCCACATCAACATCCTCATCGGCCCGCGCAACGGTCCGGCCGGCCAGGCGTTTGCCAACAGTTTGGCGTCGCCAAGCCAGGGCCATTGCCCGTTCATGGTGATTGCCCAGCCGAACATCCCGGTCAAACCCATGACCCTCTACGTCAACAAGGCCGCCATCGGCAGCGACCTGCACGGCAATGCCACTTGGGGCGCGTCCCAGGCCGGGATCGCCAAGGCGGTGCTCGAAGCCCTGCTCGACGGCACCCTGCCGCCGGAAGCCGAGGACGAGTGGGCGATTGTCACCGCCAACTGGGTCAACCCGGCCTGCGACGACCTGGATGCGGTCTACCTGAACAACTACAACGCCTGCCGCACCGCGATCCGCGCCGCCCTCACAGGCTTGCCGCACACCGCGCAACTGGCGGATGTGGTCAACCACATCAGCAACCCTTTCTACACGCCAAAAGCCTGAGGACATTCCCATGCAATACATCCGTTTGGGCAACTCCGGCCTGCAAGTCTCGCGCCTGTGCCTGGGCACCATGAACATGGGCACCCCGGACTGGAAGCCGTGGATTTTCGACGAGAAACAAAGCGAACCCATCGTTGCCCATGCCCTGGCCAACGGCGTCAACTTCATCGACCTGGCGGACTTCTACTCCGCAGGTGTCGGCGAAGAAGTGGTCGGGCGCATCCTCAAGCGCGTTGCGCGCCGTGAAGACATCGTGGTCACCACCAAGGTCGGCTACGGCACCCGCAGCGGCATCAATGCCAGCGGCCATTCGCGCAAGCACATCATGGACAGCATCGACGCGTCCCTGAGCCGCCTTGGCATGGATTACGTCGACGTGTTCATGCTGCATTACTTCGACGTGAACACCCCGGTGGAAGAAACCATGGGCGCCCTCAACGACATCGTGCGTTCCGGCAAGGCGCGCTACATCGGCGTGTCGACCATGCTCACCGGGCAACTGGCAAAAATCCTCATGGCCTGCGAGCGCAATGGCTGGGTCAAGCCGATCAACATGCAGCTGCAACTGAACTGCGCCTACCGCGAGGAAGAGCGCGAGATGATCCCGTTCTGCCGCGACCAGGGCCTGGGCGTGTCGGTGTTCAGCCCGCTGGCCCGTGGCTTGCTCACCGGCGAAGTGCAGTCGACCCGCAACCAGACCGACTTCTTCACCCAGCAGATGTACAGCGACCAGGCGTCGTTCGACATCGCCCACTCGGTGCAACGTGTGGCCCGTGCCCGTGGCGTGTCCAACGCACAGATTGCCCAGGCCTGGGTGGCCAATCATCCGGGTGTGGACGTGATGCTGGTGGGCGCCGACACCACCGCACAATTTGATAGCGCGCTTGCAGCCCTCGACACCCAACTGGATGCCGAAGAACTGCACGAGCTGGAACGCAACTACACGCCGTGCGATGTGATCAACGACTACACCGCCGGCAAACGCATCTTGCGCAGCGCCCGTCCGGGCCTGGACCGTTTTAACCTGATAGAGGCCGTGGCATGAACCCGCTGATTCGCACAGGCAATTTCATTGATGGCCAATGGTCCAGCGGTGGGCCGGTCTACCCGGTGCGCAACCCGGCCAATGGTGCGCAGATCGCCGAAGTCCAACGCGCCGGTGCTGAAGAAACCAACCTGGCCATTGCCGCCGCCAACCGCGCGTTGCCGGCCTGGCGCAAGCTCACCGCCAAGGAGCGCAGCCAGCGCCTCAAGCGCTGGAGCGAGTTGATGCTGAGCAACCAGAAGGACCTGGCCCACCTGCTCAGCCTGGAACAGGGCAAACCTCTGGCCGAAGCCATGGGCGAAGTGGTCTACGCCGCGAGCTTCCTCGAATGGTTTGCCGAAGAAGCCAAGCGTGCCTATGGCGACGTGATCCCGAGCCACAAGGCCGACGCGCGGATCATCGTGACCAAGGAAGCCATTGGCGTGGTCGCGGCGATCACCCCGTGGAACTTTCCCCTGGCCATGGTCACCCGCAAGGTCGGCCCGGCGCTGGCGGCGGGGTGCACGATGATTCTCAAACCGTCGGAAGAAACCCCGCTGTCGGCCTTTGCCCTGGCGGTGTTGGCAGAACAGGCCGGGATTCCGGCGGGCGTGTTCAACATCGTGTCCGGCGATGCCGTGGCCATCGGTGGCGCACTGCAAGCCTCCAGCATTGTGCGCAAGCTGTCCTTCACCGGCTCCACCCGCACCGGCAAGCTGCTGATGCGCCAGGCCGCCGACACCCTGAAAAAGGTCTCCCTGGAACTGGGCGGCAACGCACCCTTTATCGTGTTTGACGATGCCGACCTGGACGCTGCCGTCAAAGGCGCCATGGCTTCCAAGTTTCGCAATACCGGGCAGACCTGCGTCTGCGTCAACCGCTTCTTTATCCAGGACGGTGTGTACGATGCGTTCACCCGCAAGCTGGCCGAAGCGGTCTCTGCGATGCGCGTCGGCAGCGCCCTCGAGGGCGAAACCGAACAAGGCCCGCTGATCAATGCGGCCGCGTTGGCCAAGGTTGAAGCCCACGTCGGCGACGCCCTCGAGAAAGGCGCCAAGCTGCTGTGCGGCGGCCGTCGCCATGCCTTGGGCGGGACGTTCTTCGAACCGACCATCCTCACCGAAGCCCACGGCGAGATGCTGATTGCCCAGGAAGAAACCTTCGGCCCGGTGGCGGCCTGCTTCCGCTTCAAGGACGAAGCCGAAGTGCTGCAACAGGCGAATGACACGCCGTTTGGCTTGTCCGCCTACTTCTACAGCCGCGACATCGGCCGCGTATGGCGCATGGCCGAAGGCCTGGAAGCGGGCATGGTCGGGATCAACGAAGGGATCATCTCCACCGAAGTCGCACCGTTTGGCGGGATCAAGGAGTCGGGCCTGGGCCGTGAAGGTTCCAGGTACGGCCTGGAGGATTACCTGGAGATCAAATACCTGTTGATGGGCGGTCTCTGACCCCACTCTCCCAAACAACACCGATCCAATGTGGGAGCGGGCTTGCTCGCGAAAGCGGTGGGCCTGCCACCACATGCATTGACTGACACACCGCCTTCGCGAGCAAGCCCGCTCCCACAGGGAAATGGGCTTGCCCGCTGTTACTCCGTCAAGAACAAAAATATGGAGAACACCATGTCCACTCAACCCATCAAAATCGACGACCTGCCCATCGGTCGCTTCCACCTTAAAATCGCCGGCCTGACCTTCGGCGCCCACTTCACCGACGGCTACATCCTCGGCCTGATCGGCATTGCCTTCACCTTGCTCAGCCCACAGATGCAACTGGACGCCTTCTGGCAAGGCCTGATCGGCGCCTCGGCCCTGATCGGCCTGTTTATGGGCAGCCTGTTCTTTGGCTGGATCTCCGACACCCTCGGCCGGCAGAAAATCTTCCTGGTCAGCTTCGTCCTGATCACCGTTGCCTCGGTGATGCAGTTCTACGCCGAAACCGCCATGGGCCTGTTCCTCTGCCGGGTGTTGATCGGTATCGGCCTGGGCGGCGACTTCAGCGTCGGCCACGCGATGCTCGCCGAGTTCTCGCCCAGGAAACATCGCGGGGTACTGCTGGGCTCCTTCAGCGTGGTGTGGACGGTTGGTTACGTGGCCGCGACTTTCGTCGGCACCGCCATGCTCAGCCTCGGCGATGATGCCTGGCGCTGGATGCTCGCATCGTCGGCAATTCCTGCCGGGCTGATCCTGATCGCGCGCATCGGCACGCCCGAATCGCCGCGCTGGCTGATCAACCAGGGCCGGATTGCCGAGGCCCGAGCCATCGTCAAGAAACACCTCGGCGAACACGTGGCCCTCGATGAAGAACCGTCGACGCAAACCCGTTCCGGCTACGGCGTGCTGTTCAGCCGTGAATACCGCAAGCGCACCGCGTTCAACTGCCTGTTCTTCGTGTGCATCGTGATGCCGTACTTCGCCATCTACACCTTCCTGCCGTCGATCCTGCAGAAGATGGGCCTGGCCGAAGGTTTTGGCACCGAGCTGATGCTCAACCTGCTGCTGATCATCGGCGCCTTGATCGGCATCTGGTGCACCGTGAAATTCTCCCGGCGGGGCTTTCTGATCAACTCGTTCATCATCCTGGCGGCGGCGCTGTTCCTGCTGGCGGTATTGCCGGGCAGCATGGCGTGGTTGATGGTGCTGACGTTCGGCGTATTCACCCTGGTGCTGTCGGCGGTGAGCAACCTGGTGGGCGTATTCCCGGCGGAGAGCTTCCCGACCGAAGTGCGGGCCAGCGGCATCGGCCTTGCCACAGCCGTCAGCCGCCTGGGTTCGGCGGTGAGTACCTTCCTGTTGCCGGTGAGCGTAGCGGGGATCGGCCTGAGCCCGACCATGGGCATCCTCGCCGCTATCCTGGTGCTGGGCGCGATCATCTCCTGGGCCTGGGCGCCGGAAACCAAGGCGTTGACCTTGAGCCAGGCGTGCAAGGCCGAGCCTGCGGTGTCAGGGATTGCTCACCCGGTTCAACCACTGCGTAAACAACCGAACCTTGGATAAACCCTGCTTGTCACTTGCCACATCCAGCCAATAGCCATACGGGCCGATCACCTCCACCGGGGTGATCGGCAGCAGGCTGCCATTCGCCAGTTCACGCTCGATCATCTGCCGGTCGATCACCGCCAGCCCACCGCCGGCCAGGGCGGTGTGGATCACCTGGTCCAGGGTGCTGAATTCCAGGCCCTGGCCTGCATCGATATCTTCCCGGCCCATGGCCGCCAGCCAGTTCTCCCAGACCTTCAAGCGCTTGCCGTCGTGCAGGATGTGCAGCAGCGGAAAGCGCCGCAGGTCGGGCGGCTGACCGTCGCTGAACAGTTCCGGGCTGGCGACGGCGATGTGGCGTTCCATCACCAACAGTTCACTGCTGCACTGCGTGGCCGCTTCCAGGCCGAAGCGGACCTGGCAGTCGATTTCCGCCAGGCTCGCGTGAGTGTTCTGGTGGGTGACGCTGAGGTTGATGTCCGGGTAACGCTCGCAAAACCTGCGCAGGTGGGCGGACAGCCAGCGGGTGGCCCAGGTGGGTGGCGCGACGATGCGCAGGCGCTGGCGCAGGTTGGGCACGCGCACGGCGTGCAGGGCGCGCTCGATATGGTCGAAGGCGTCGCTCAGGTGCGGGGAGAGGGCGAAGCCGGCTTCGGTCAGGGACAGGCCCTGGGGCGTGCGGATGAAGAGGGCGACGCCGAGGTAGTCTTCCAGTTGTTTGATCTGGCGGCTGACGGCGCCCTGGGTGACGTTGAGGCCCACGGCGGCCTGGCTGAAGCTGCGGTGGCGGGCGACTTCTTCGAAGACACGGAGCATGTTGAGGGAGGGCAGTTGGCGCATGAAATGGATTCCACACCTGTTGTTTTTATGGTGTTTTTGGCGGCCTCTTCGCGAGCAAGCCCGCTCCCACATTTGATCGGCGCCGCGGTCAAAATGTGGGAGCGGGCTTGCTCGCGAAGGCGTCAGTGAAGACGCCGCCTATTTTAGAAGTAGTAGCCAATGTTCATATACAACTGATTCTCCCACTGGTTACTCCCCCCAGCTCCCAAGCTCTCGGTATAGCTGCTCCCACCAATATACGGATCGTTCTTGCCGATCAACCACTCCGTGGCCACCCACAGTTTACTCACCGAAAACGACGTGCCCAGGATCACCCGCTGCGAGGTCTTGAACTGATCCTCGGACTTGTCAAACGCACTGTAGTTGGCATACAGCTTAACGCCGCTGACCTGGTCAAACAGGTACTTGCCACCCACGTCGTAGCTCAAATCCGCCACATACAGATTGCCGCGGCTGGCCACGTTGAACGTGCCGTCATACCCGCCCAGGGTCACCACGCTGTCGGTGCCCGGGTTGCGCGGCGACATCTGCTGCCGTGCCGCCTGCAATTGCACGCCCCACGGGCCGTTCTTGCCCAGGTAGTGGATCGCCACCGCGTTGCGCCGGCCATCGTCGTTGGTGTCCTTGTTCTCCAGGGTGGAGGTCAGGCCGGACAGCCCGACTTCCGATTTCCACCCGCCCAGGTCCATGGCCTTGGCTACCCGCACCACCACGGTGTTGCGTTCCTGGTTGTTGCTGCCGTCGCCCACGTAGCTGTCGGCCTCGGAGATCACGCTGGAGTAGGTCACGCCCTTGCTCGTGCCTTTGCCTTGCCACGCCGGGCGCAGGTAGTAACCGGCCTGGATGTTCCAGTCGCCGCTTTGCTGGATGTACTTGGCGCCCACCTGCTGCACATCTTCCAGGCCGATCACGTTGCCCAGGGTTTCGTAGAAGGTGCTGCCGAAGTACGGCTGCAAGCCAAACGGCACTGTGTTCAGGCCCACTTGCACCTGCTGGTCGGGGTTGAACTTGTAGCCCACCCAGGCGAACTTCGCGAACTGGATATCGCCGTAGTTCTTGGTGTACTGGTACGGGTAGGAGCGCCCGTAGAAACGGTACTGCGCCTCGCCGATCCAGGTGTCGGAGTTGTACTTGGCGCTGAGGTACGCGGTGTCGAGGCCGAACTTCTGGATGTCGCGATCCGGGTCGTAGTCCCAACGGGCGCGCACGGCGCCGCCGAGGTCGAGGTTGTCGGTGACTTGAATGGCCATGGCCGGTGCCGCAAGGGCGCCAAGCACAGGGACCAGAGCGATGTAACGGAAGGTTGGTCGCATGGTTTTGCTCTCGTTATTGGTTATTTTTTGGCAACAGCAGCCCCTTGCCGCAACGAACGCTGCGACGCGGGGTAAAGGGTTGACTCAGTGCGCTTGCGGGCGAATCAGCCGCAGCGGCGGGCCGGCGGCGGGCAGTTCCGAGGCGCCGGGGGCGGCGGCCAGCAAGGTCTGGGTGTAAGTGTTCTGAGGTCGCAGCAACACTTGCTCGGCAGTGCCGTATTCCACGACTTCGCCCTGGCGCATCACCGCGATGTAGTCGCTGATCTGCGCCGCCACCCGCAGGTCGTGGGTGATGAACAGGATGCTCAGGTTCAGCCGCTGCTGCAGTTCGGCCAGCAGTTCCAGCACCTGTTTCTGCACCGAGACATCCAGGGCCGACACGCTCTCATCGGCGATCAACACTTCCGGGCGCATCGCCAGGGCGCGGGCAATGCCGATGCGCTGGCGCTGGCCGCCGGAGAACTGCCGGGGCTTGCGCTTGAGGGCGTCGCGCTTGAGGCCCACCTGTTCCAGCAAATCACCGGCTTCAGCCCACGCATCCTTGGCCGACAACCCGCGCAATTGCGCGGCGCGGGCGATGATGTCGCCCACCCGGTGCCGAGGATTGAGCGAGCCATACGGGTCCTGGAAAATCATCTGGATGCGCCGACGATTCGCCGCCAGCGCCGAGCCGCGCAGGGCCAGGAAGTCGGTGTCACCGACCCATACGTGGCCGCTGTCGCTGTCCACCAGGCGGATCGCGGCTTTCACCAACGTGCTTTTGCCCGAACCGGACTCGCCGACAATCGCCAGGGTCTTGCCCCGTGGCAGTTGCAGCGAGACATTGCGCAAGGCCGCCACCGAGCTGCCGCCGACGGTGTAGGTCTTGGTCAGGTGCTCGATGCGCAATGCCAGCTCGCCGTCGGCACTCGGCTTGTGCAGCTCCGGGTGCAGCGCCGGCACGGCCGCAATCAGCTTGCGGGTGTAGGCGTGGGCCGGGGCATTCAGCACCTGGTCGCGCTCGCCGATTTCCACCAGCCGGCCGCCTTCCATCACCGCGATACGGTCGGCAATCTGCGCCACCACGCCGAAGTCATGGGTGATAAACAGAATGCCGTGTTGCCCGCGGCCGCGCAGCTCGCGCACCAGCTTCAGCACTTGCGCCTGGGTGGTCACGTCCAGCGCCGTGGTGGGTTCGTCGGCGATCAGCAGGTCCGGGTTCATCGCCAGCGCCATGGCAATCACCACCCGCTGGCATTGCCCGCCAGACAGTTGATGGGGAAAGCTGTTGGCGATGCGTGGCGGGTCCGGCAGTTGCGTCGACTCCAGCAGCGCCAGCATGCGCTCGCGGCGTTCAGCGCCAGGCATCTGCGGTGCGTGAATATCGAAGATCTCTTCCACTTGCTTGCCAATGCGAATCGCCGGGTTCAGCGCCGCCATGGGCTCCTGGAAAATCATCGCGATACGGTTGCCCCGCAGCTGGCGCAAACGCTCCTCGTCGAGGGTGCAAATGTCATCGCCGAGGAAGTCGATCACGCCTTCGGTATGCCGCAAACCCTTGGCATAGTCGCCCATGATCGCCGCCGACAGCACGGACTTGCCGGAGCCGGACTCGCCGATCACGCAGAGGATTTCGCCCTTGCGCACTTCCAGGCTGATGCCTTGCACCGCGTGGCTGCGGTCGGCGCCGGCGGGCAATTCGATGGACAGGTTCTGCACCCGCAGTACTTGCGTGTGGTTCATGCTCAACTCCTTGCGCCTTTCTGGGCGTGTTCATCCAGGCCGTCCGCCAACAGGCTCAGGCCCAGCATCAGGGTGGAGATGGCGATGCACGGGAAGATCACCAGGTGCGGGAAGGCGATGGCCATGGCGCGGCCGTCATTGATCATGCCGCCCCAGTCCGGTGTGGGCGGCGGCAGCCCGAGGCCCAGGAAGCCGAGGGCGCCGATCATGATCGCGGTGTAGCCGATGCGCAGGCAGAAATCGACAATCAGCGGCCCGCCGCAGTTGGGCAGGATTTCCACCAGCATGATCCGCAGCGAGCCTTCGCCCTGGGTGATGGCGCTGAGCACGTAGTCTCGCGAGCGAATATCGATGGTCAGGGCGCGCATGATCCGGAAGATCGCCGGCGCGCTGGTGAAGGTCACCGCAATCAGGATATTCAGCGCCGAAGCACCGAGGGCGATGATGATCACGATGTACAGCACCAGCACCGGGAACGACAGCACCGTGTCGGCCACATACGACAGCACGCCGTCGACCCAGCCGTTGAAGTAGCCGGCGCACAGGCCCATGGCGATGCCCACGGCAAACGCGGTGAGCGTGGCGAGGATCGACCAGAACAGCACGGTACGGGTGCCCCAGATCAGCCGCGAGAGAATGTCGCGGCCAATCATATCGGTGCCCAGCAGGAAGCTCTGGCCGTTGTCGCCGACGGTCATTGGCGTCAGTAAGGGCGTGAAGCTTTCCAGCGGATCATGGGGCGCGATCCACGGTGCGAACAGCGCGATCACCACCCAGCCGCCCACCAGCAGCAGGCCGAGCAATGCCAAGGGATGTTTGAACGAGTGCAGCAGGTTCATTGGGCACCTCCGCCGAGGCTGCGCAGGGTGATGCGCGGGTTGAGCCAGGTGTAGGCCAGGTCCGAGAAAATCTTGGTGATGCCCACCACCACGGCACTGACCATCGCGCAGGCTTCGATCAGGTACACGTCATGGTTCAGCGAGGCGGTGTACAGCAGCGAGCCGAAGCCCTTGTAGGCGAAGAACACCTCCACCACGATCACGTTCGACAGCAGCCACGGGATGTACAGCATGATCACCGTGACCGGCGCGATCAGCACATTGCGCAGGGCATGCTGCAGCACAATGCGTGAGGTCGATGCGCCCTTGAGTCGCGCCGTGCGGATGTACGGCGCCTGCATCACTTCCACCATCGAGGCCCGGGTGATGCGCGCCAGGTAACCGATGCCGAACAGGCACAGCACCATCAGTGGCAGCACCAATTGCACGACGCTGAAGCCTTCGCTCATGCTGCTCACACCGGGCAGCCAGTTAAGCCAGAACACAAAGATCGCGGAGACGAAAACCGCGCTGGCGAAGTCGGGAATCGAGGTGGTGACGATCGACAGGAACGACACCAGGCGGTCCAGCGCCGAGCCCTGGCGAATCCCGGCCAGAACGCCGAGGGTCAACGCCACCGGCACCATCACCAGCAAGGCCAGGCCGGCCAGGGTCAGGGTTTGCGCAAGGTTCGGCAGCAGCAGCTTGATCACTGATTCGCGAAAGTACACCGAGGTGCCCCAGTCGCCGCTGACAAAGTCCTTGAGCCACACCAGGTAGCGCCACACAAAGGGTTGGTTATAGCCATGTTCCACCAGCCACGCGGCGCGCTGGTCGGCGGCGGAGTAGGGGCCGAGGACGTTGATCGCCACGTCTTCGATATTCAGTTCCAGGGCCAGGAACACGATCAATGACACCGACAGCAGGGTCGCCACCAGCGCCAATAACTTGCGCATCAGAAAATGAGCCATGGGTGCATGCTCCGACTGTTCAAGGGATGCCTGCCCGTGTGCGGGCAGGGAGGAGGGCGTGCGCTAGATCAAGCGCTCATCCACACACTGTCCATCGGGTAGAAGTCGGAAGGGTGCACCTGGAAGCCCTGGACCTTTTTGCTCACGGCGGTGAACTTGTCGCCCCAGAACGGCTGCACGATCACGCAGGCGTCCTGCAGGATGCGTTCGACATCTTCCATCGCCACGGCGCGCTGTTTCGGGTCGATGATGCCCATGGCCTTGTCCAGCGCGGCATCGAACGCCGGGTCGCTGTAATGGCTTTCGTTCCAGGCACCACCGCCACGGTAGGCCAGTTCCAGGGACATTACGCCCAGCGGGCGGTGGGCCCAGTAGGTCAGGCTGAAGGCGGCCTTGTCCCAGATCGGCCAGTACTGCGCGGCGGGGATCACCTTGAGGTTGATGCGGATCCCGGCTTCCAGGCAGTTCTGTTGCAGGATCTGCGCGCAGTCCTGTTCATAGCGGCCCTGGGTGTTGCCGACGATCAGGTCAATGTCGATGCCGTTGGGGAAGCCGGCTTCGGCCAGCAGCTTCTTGGCCGCCGCCACGTCGCGGTTGCGCTTGGGCAGCGGGAAATATTCGGGGTGGGAAGGCGCCACATGATGGTCTTCGCCGAGGGTGCCCATGCCGCGATAGGCGATCTTCAGCATCTGCGCATTATCGGCGCACAGCACCACCGCCTTGCGGATGCGCAGGTCGGTGAACGGCTTCTGGTCGCAGGCCATGCGCATCACCACGGTTTGCGCCGACTTGCAGGTCAGCAACTGGGCCCCGGGCAAGCGCTTGGCCAGGTCCAGTTCAGCCACCGTCACTCGGTACAGCACGTCGACTTGCCCGGCTTGCAGGGCGGCGAGGTGGGTGGACACGTCGGTGCCCATGTCGATGTAGCGCAACTCGTCAAGGTTGGCTGGTTTGCCCCAGTAATCGGCGCGCTTGGCGAAGGTCGCCTGCTTGTTCACGGCGAATGAAACCAGCTTGAACGGCCCGGTGCCCAGCGGGTTTTTCGCCCAGTCGTCACCGGCCTTGAAGCTGCGGTGCACGATGGCGCAGGTGAAGGCGTTGAGCATCTCCGGGATCGCCAGGATCGGCCGCTTGAGCACCAGGCGGAACTGGAACTCGCTGACTTTTTCGAAGGCCTTGATGTCCTGGAACGCGGTGCGGTTCACCGACTTGGAATCGGCGGCGATCCAGCGTTCGATATTGTGCTGCACGTCGTCGACGTTGAAGGTGTCGCCGTTGCTCCACTTCACGTTCTGGCGCAGGTTGAAGGTCCACGTGGCGAGGTCTTCCGACGGGCTCCAGCTCTCGGCGAGGTAAGGGTGGGTGATGTTGTCGGCGTCGACCCAGGTCAGGTATTCCACCGAGTTGCGCAGCAGGTTCGAGGCTTCGATCCAGGTGATCAGCATCGGGTCCTGGATTTCCTGGATCGCGCAGGCAAACCGCAGGCTGCCGCCCTGGCGTGGCTCGGCGGCCTGGGCGTGATTGCCCAGCAGTGCGGAACCGAGAAAGGTGCTGGCACTGGCGACGGTGATGCCCAGCAGCGCGGCCGTGCGCAGGAATTGGCGACGGTTGATTTCGCCGCTTTGCACTTGGGCACACAGATCATTTACGGCTGGATGCGGCGCGGCGCCGTCCAGGGTAGTCAACTCTTTCATAAGCCTCTCCGGTACTTGCGAATATGCGTTTTTTTGTTGAACCGCAAGGGTCAATGGCAAGCGCCGCGAAGGCGCGACCGTGACCGCTGTGAAGCCGGCAGAAGAACAAGGCGCAACGAAGTCGGGAGGGTGGCAATGGGACAGGACATAGGGCAGCTCTCATGTTGTTTTTATTAGAGATGCCCGCAGTTTTGTCATTTGCGCAAAGATCGACAAACGACAAATTCTGCGTTGGAACGTTCTATAAACGCATGTTACATGTCGCTCCCCACCGACCGATCGTTCCCACGCTCTGCGTGGGAATGCCGCCCCGGACGTTCCGCGTCCCCTCTGCGAAACGGTGACGCAGAGCGTCACGGGATGCATTCCCACGCAGAGCGTGGGAACGATCAGTACCTCAACAAGCGCGGGTCGAACGGGTAGTCGGAGAGCAACTCGATGCCGTGTTCGTGGATGTAGATCTGCTCTTCGAGCTTGACCCCTTCGCCGCCGTCGTCGTGGCCGATGTAGCTTTCCACGCAGATGGTCATGCCGGCTTCGAACACGCCGTCGTAGCCCAGGGCATCAATATCTTCGCGATGCACCACGTAGGGGTATTCACCGGTCATGCCAACCCCGTGCACCAGGGCGAAGTAACGGTTGTTTTTGTAATGCTCGGGAATCTTCCAGGCCAGTTCCGCGTACTCCTTGAAACTGCGCCCGGCCTTGAGCATTTCCATGTTGGTCTGCACTTGCTCGTAGGCCAGTTTGTACAGCTCCTGCTGCTTGGCGGTGGCGGCTTGTTCACCGCACAGGAAGGTCCGCGAGAAGTCGGCGTAGTAGCCGAAACGCCCGACCACGTCAGTGTCCAGCGCTACCAGGTCGCCGGCTTCGATGGGCCGGGTGCTGCACTCCTGGAACCACGGGTTGGTGCGTGGGCCGGAGGACAGCAGGCGGGTCTCGACGTAATCACCGTCGGTGGCGATCACGTGCTGGTGCAGGTGCGACCACAGCTCGTTCTCGCTGATGCCGGGGGTGAGTTTGCTTTCCATCAGGCGCACCCCGGCTTCAGTGGCACGCAGGCTGGCGCGGATCATCTTGAGTTCGTTCGGCACCTTGATGCAGCGCGCACGTTCCAGCGGTTCCTGGGCATCAAATATCTGATAGCCGAGCTTTTGCAGTTCGAAGGCCGCAGCGGAGGTGGCGCTTTCAATGGCGATGCGTTTGCCGCCGCCGCATTTGCGCACCAGCTCATCGATTTCCGCGGCCCAGCCGGCGGTGACATTGCCCAGGAAACTTTCGCAGAAGTAATAGGAGATGGCTTTGGCCGGGCGCACTTCATCGACGGTGTTGAGGGTTTCGGCCAGGTGCAGGCAGCCGCCGAACTCGAACACCACCACCGGGCCTTCTGCCGGGATAAACGCATAGCGGGCCGGGTTGCGCGCCGAGTACACCTGCATGTTGCGTGAGCCGGTGGCGTAGCGCATGTGGGTAGGGTCGAACAGTACGCAGGCGGCGTAGTCGCGTTTTTTCAGCTCGTTGCGTACCCGTTGCAGACGGTCCAACTGGATCTGCTGGATCTCGTCATGGGTAGGTTCGCAGTCAGCGGGGTTGCGGTTGGGGCCGGACAGACTCATGGGGTGTTCCTCGCAGGGCAAATACGGTTTCAAGGTTTCTTAGGTGTGAATCAGTCGAGCAACTGGTCGCTGCGGACCAGGTTGCGTTCGGCTTGCAGATGGGCTTCGGACAGGCGTCCGTAAAGCTGCTTGGTGCGCTGGGCACGGCCAATGATTCCGGGCTTTTCGGAGTAGGCGAAGATCGCCGTGTTGCGCTCGGTGGCGCCTTCCACGCGGGTCACCCGGTGCACCGAAAAACGCCCTTTGAATATCTGCAAATCGCCGGGATTCAGCTCCAGTTCCTGCACCCGCGAACGGTCCTCGCCACGCACCACCTTGCCGACGGCGCCGAGGTTCTCCTGGGTGCGCGAGCGAATCATCGGCGCGTACTCGAACAGGCCGCCGGCCTCGGGCTTCTGGGTCATCATGCTGACGATGAATTCGTTGGTATCGAAGTGCCAGGGCTGCTCGGTGCCGTCCGGCATCACGTTGATCACCAGCCCGGCGAACGGGTCGGCGTACTCGAAGATTTCCGGCTCATTCAGGCAGGCACCGATAAAGCGTTTCATCATCGGCGACACGTACAGCCGGTGGATGATCGCGTCCGGGGCGATCATGTCGCGGGTCACAAAGCCGCTGGTGCGCTCCATGAACGTGCGGCGCGGGTCATCGTGGGGCAGGGAGGTGTCGTCCTCGGTGAAGTAGGCGTTGACCTTGCGCACCGAATAAAACGTCTTGCCCGACAGCGCCAAACCTTCCAGGCGCGCCTGCTCAAGCGCTGCGGGGCGCAGGAAGTTCTTCAGCAGGCAGCAGCCGTCTTTGGCCAGTTCGGCCCGGGCGTGTTCGATCAGGGCCTGTAATTGAACATGGCCCGAATCATGTATGGGATACAGCTCGGTATTAATAATGTCGCTGATATCGCCCACTTCAGCGTCAGCAAGTTGAAGGCTCATGCAAGACTCCCGGAACTATCAGTTGGTGTTTTTTGGCTGACCCGATAGTTGCTGAACGAGGTGCAAAGTGGAAATTACAAGTTGTGATCGAATCCATCGGCGAGGGCGATAGTTATGTCGGGCGAACTGGATGGCACCCTGCTTAAAGTGTTTGTGGCAATTATCGAGTGCCAGGGGTTTTCGGCGGCCGCCGAGCGCCTGCACAAGACCCAATCCACCGTCAGCCAGAGCCTGCAACGCCTGGAAGACATCGTCGGCACGCCACTGATCCGCCGTACCAGCCGCTCGGTGGGCCTGACCCCCGGTGGCGAAACCTTTTTGATCTACGCCCGGCAGATCCTCAAGCTGCACAGCGAGGCCGTCAGCGCCGCGCAATTGCCCAATCAACAGGTGTGTATCCACCTCGGCATGCCCGAGGACTACGCCGAGTACTGCCTGGGCGGGATGCTCAAGGACTTCCAAGCGCAGTTCTCCCAGGTACGGCCCGATGTGTGCTGCGAGATGTCGACGGCCCTGGTGGGGCGCCTGCAACGGGGCGAGCTGGACCTGGTGCTGGGGGTGGAACACGCAGGTTTGCACAGCGGGGAATACCTGTGCGACGAGCCGTTGGTGTGGGTCGCGGCGCCCAGCTGGAGTTGCGTGGGGCGTCAGTCGGTGCCGTTGGCGGTGTACGCCGAAGGCTGCGCGTTCCGTGCGAACGCCGTGCAGGCGCTGGCCCAGTCCGGGCGCTCGTGGCAGGTGGTTTACACCAGCCAAAGCCCGCGCGGCATTGCGATTGCGATCGAGCAGGGCTTGTCGGTGGGCGTGATGGCGCGGCGCCTGGTGCCACCCGACTGGCAGATTCTGGACGAGCGCCAGGGCTTCCCGCCGATTGCGCCGGCACGCCTGATGTTCTGGCGTTCAGCCGGTTGCCAGGTGCCGGAAGTGGATGCCCTGGTGGAGATTCTGCGTCGGCAACTGGGCCACTCAGGGCATCTGGGCGGCCAGCGCTTCGCGGGTGTGTCGCTGGGCCATGCGCTTGAGCAATAACAGACTGGCCAACACCCAGGCCGCGATCCAGCCGTGCACCACCGCAAATTCGCCAGTGACTTGCATTAGCCAGCCGCACAAGGCATTGCCGGTGGCACTCGCCAGGCCGTAGCTGACCATGCTCAGGCTCACCACTTGCAGGCTGTGCACCGGGCTGAGCCGGGCACCGACGTAGGCGGCCATCAAGCCCCAACACGGGAAATAGAACAGCGCGAACAGCCCGGCCGCCAGCCAGCTCAGTACCAGGCTCGGGTGCCCGAGCAAGCCGAGCATGCTCAGACCAAACGCGCCGATACTCAGGGCCATCACCCGCAACGCCCCCCAACGATCTGCCAGCGTGCCCAGCAGCAAGCCGCCGATCACACCGCCGATCCCGATCAGCGTCCACATCGAGCCGGTGACGGAGGCGCTGGCCTGTAGCTGCTCGCTGACGAACGCCGACAGGAAATTCAGAAACGGCCCGCTGATGGCGCCGATAAACGCGCTGAGCAAGACGATCTGCATTGCCACCGGTTGTGCCACGCACAACTTCAGCCATTGGCGCAGCACTTGGTTCAGCGCCGGCGCCATGGTCTCGCGTGGTGTCGGTTGCTTGATCGGGGCCAGTGCCCACAGGGTCAACAGCGTGACAACCAGCGTCAACCCGGCGCAGATCAGCCAGAACTGGCGCAACGACAACCCCTGCAACAGCGCGATCAACAGCCCGTTCAAGCACAGCGCAAAGGCTGAGCCCGAGGACGCCAGCCCGAGCACCCGGCTGCGATGTGTAGTCGGGATCACCTCTTGAGCGAGGGCCGAAATCGCGTTCCAGTTCGACACCGCGCACGCCGACACCAGTGCCAGGCACAGGGCAAACGGCAGCACCCACGGCGTGGCGACGGCCAGGGCCAGCAGGGCGGGGCTGAGGACGATGGTCAGGCGCACCATATTGCGCGGGCTGATCCACGCCGCCGCCAGGCCGCTGGCAATCGAGGCGCCCATGTAGAACAGCTGCAACAGCGCGGCAATCAACGCGGCCTGGCTGTAACTGAGCTCAAAGGCCAGGCGGATCTGCGGCAACAGCGCCGAATACAGGAACACACTGAAACCGTGGGTGGTGGCGTTGCAGGCGGTAAACACCAGTGCCAGCAAGCCAATACTTCGCCGGGATGAAACGGGGGCGTTGGACATGGCGATGACTCGATAAGTTAATCGCGAAAGAGAGGGGCGAAGTTACAGGAAGTACATCGGCAGACTAGCGTTTATAGCCTGGCGACGACCAATGCTTAATTGTCTTAGTGTGCATGCGTTATACGCAGGCTATTTATTCGTGAGCGACGGTCTGTAGCGATAAACGACACTTTCAGCGTTTGCGACGATTAATTGTTTGTCAGGCTGGAGTGCTACCGCTGACCCAATACAAAAAGGTATGTTGTGCAGGTTATTTCCCCTGTGCTCCCGAGTGTCGTCCATGAAACGCAAAATGCCCGGTCTCAACGCCCTCAAAGCTTTCGAAGTCGCCGGCAGTACCGGCAGTTTTACCCGGGCCGCCGAGCTGTTGAACGTCACGCAGAGTGCGGTCAGCCGCCAGGTGCGCCAGCTTGAAGAACAGTTGGGCGAGGCCCTGCTGGAGCGTCGTCACCATCACCTGGAATTGACCAGTGCCGGGCGGGTGTTGCTGCGGGCGTTGCACCAGTCGTTCGACAAGATCGAGCTGACGGTGCGCAGTATCCAGCAGAAGTCCCATGCCAATCGGCTGCACATCAATGCGCCGCCGACGTTTACCAATCGTTGGTTGATGCCGCGGTTGGGGCGCTTGCGCGAGCAGCATCCGGAGTTGGAGCTGAGCATTACCACGCGGTTGCAGGACAGCCTGGCGGAGACCAGTACGCTGGATTGTGCGATTCGGTTTGGCGATGGGGAATGGGATGGGTTGGACAGCTCGTTGTTGATTCAGGAGCGGCATATCGCGGTGTGTGCGCCGTCGTTGTATGCCCGGGAGTGGAGTGACGGGATTGATCTGAATCGCATGACGTTGCTGCATGTGCTGGCGCGGGAGGATCAGCGGTATCTGACGTGGAAGCATTGGCTGGATGCGGCGCGGATCAGTGGGGTTGATATCGAGGGGGGGTATGAGTTTGACCTGCTGGATTTGGCGATTCGGGCGGCGATCGATGGGTTGGGGATTACCATTGCGGATTGGCATATGGTCGCTTCGGAGTTGGCCAGTGGGCAGTTGACGCAGGTGCTGAATGTGCATGTGGAGGGGCATCAGTCGTATTGGCTGGTGACCCGGCCGGAGCAGACGGATACGCCGCAGTTGCAGGTGTTTGCGCAGTGGCTGCAGGAGGAGATTTGGTTGGCTCAGCGGCAGTTGGAGCCTTCTTTGGCGGCTGGGTGAGGAGTGGGGTTTGTGTACATATCCATTGCTGCGGTAACGGCCACTTA
>NZ_JACAOX010000003.1:0-23552 GCF_013386015.1 Pseudomonas sp. B6001 | reverse complement strand
GATGCGGCGACCCGACAAGCCAGCTCCCACATTTGAACCGTGCCCGCTTTAGCTTTTGATTTTGATCTTAGGCACACCGAGCCTAAGCGAGGTGCCGAGTGGTGGGGCAAGAGCGTTTTGCTTACTTTTGCGCTGTTCAAAAGTGAGCCGCTGTAAGAGCGGAACCGATATAAGCCATCACCCAAATAACGGATATGCCCCCACCCCCACCATCACCCTTCAGCACTATGCACCACCACCAAAAGCTGCGCCTGAACCTCCCCCACCGACCGAATCCGATGCGGCTTCTGCGCATTGAAATGCAACGCATCCCCCCGATTCAACACCACCCGCTCACTCATGAAATCCACCTCAACCTGACCTTCATGCACAAACAAAAACTCCTCCCCCAAATGTTCCTTGAAGGTCTTGTCGGTGAACTCCGCCGGCGGGTAAATGATGAACGGCAACAAACTACGCTCACTGACCTGATGCGCCAGCACCGCGTAACCCGGTGATGCATCGGTGCCCGACAACGCCTGCCGTTCGTGGCTGCGCACCAGGCTGTAGCTGTCGAGGCTGACATTGTCCTCGCTGAACAATTCTTCGACCTTCACATTCAACGCCTTGGCCAGTTTCAGCGCCGCCGCAATCGACGGCGTATTCAACCCGCGTTCGACTTTCGACAGGTAACTCTTGGTCATCCCGGATTTTTCCGCGAGCGACTCCAACGTCACACCAAGTTTTTTTCTCAATATTTTCAAACGGATAGACATGTGCAGCGGTTAATCCATTAAAGAGGCGATGATGAATGCTTGCTAATGACACTTTGTGTCATATAGTCTCTTTAGTGTCATTTGCGACGAACAAGGACACTGATATGGCCAAGACATTAGCACTCCCGAAAGACCAACTGGTCAAGCAAGCGCTGACCCAGATGCAAAACACCCTGGCGGATAATACGTGGACCGACCGGCAAAAGCTGGCGCTGACCTGCCGGATCCTGTTCGAAAACGGCCACGACTCCGGCCTCGCCGGGCAGATCACCGCACGCGGCCCGACGCCTGGCACCTACTACACCCAACAACTGGGCCTGGGTTTTGATGAGATCACCGCCAGCAACCTATTGCTGGTCAACGAAGACCTGGAGGTGCTGGAAGGCCATGGCATGCCCAACCCGGCCAACCGTTTTCACAGCTGGGTGTACCGCGGTCGCCCGGACGTGAACTGCATCATCCACACTCACCCGACCCACATCGCTGCGTTGTCGATGCTGGAAGTGCCTTTGCAGGTGTCCCACATGGACCTCTGCCCGTTGTACGAAGATTGCGCATTCCTCGAAGCCTGGCCCGGGGTGCCGGTGGGCAACGAAGAAGGTGAAATCATCACCGCTGCCCTGGGGGATAAACGCGCGATTCTGCTTTCCCACCACGGCCAATTGTCCACTGGGGCGAGCATCGAGGAAGCCTGTGTGATCGCACAGTTGATCGAACGCGCGGCCAAGTTGCAGCTGCTGGCGATGGCCGCCGGCACGATCAAGCCGATCCTGCCGGAACTGGGCCGCGAAGCCCATGACTGGATTTCCAAGCCCAAGCGCCACGGCGCCGCGTTCAACTACTACGCTCGGCAGAACCTGCGCCAACACGCCGATTGCCTGAACTGAAACCCTTTTTCGACCGGAGACCTTTCCATGTCCAGCCCTTCTATTCACGGCATTATCGGCTACACCATCACCCCGTTCAGCACGGACGGACAGCGCATTGACCTCGACGCCCTGGGCCTTTCGATCGACCGCCTGATCGACAGCGGCGTGCACGCTGTCGCACCGTTGGGCAGCACCGGCGAAGGCGCCTATCTCAGTGATGCAGAGTGGGATGAAGTCGCCGCCTACAGCATCCAGAAGGTGGGCAAGCGTGTGCCGACCATCGTCAGCGTCTCCGACCTGACCACCGCCAAGGCCGTGCGTCGTGCGCAGTTTGCCGAGGCCCACGGCGCGGACTTGGTAATGGTATTGCCGGCCTCCTACTGGAAACTCAGCGAGGCGGAAATCCTCGCCCACTATGCGGCCATTGGCGACAGCATCGGCGTGCCGATCATGCTCTACAACAACCCGGCCACCAGTGGCACCGACATGTCGGTGGACTTGATCCTGCGCATCGTCAACAGCGTCGACAACGTGACCATGGTCAAGGAAAGCACCGGGGATATTCAGCGCATGCACCAATTGCACCGGCGCAGCGAGGGCCAGGTGCCGTTCTACAACGGCTGCAATCCGCTGGCGCTGGAGGCGTTTGCGGCGGGCGCGAAAGGTTGGTGCACGGCGGCGCCGAATCTGATTCCTCAGCTCAACCTGGATTTGTATGAAGCCGTTTTGGCCAATGACCTGGAGAAAGCGCGGGAGCTGTTTTATCGCCAGTTGCCGTTGCTGGATTTCATCCTCAAAGGTGGCTTGCCGGCGACGATCAAGGCCGGTTTGCGGCTGACGGGCCTGGAGTCGGGGGATCCACGGCTGCCGATGTTCCCGCTGGCTGAGGCAGGCCGTGTTCAGTTGCAGGAACTACTGACCCTGTTGCGCTGAAACGCAATCCAAATGTGGCAGCGGGCTTGCTCGCGAAGGCGGTGGGTCAGTCAATTAATAGGTCGACTGACTCACCGCATTCGCGAGCAAGCCCGCTCCCACATTTAGTCCGCATCCAACCTTGGATTTTCAATAGAGACAAATGACAATAGTTCTCGATATCATTCACGACTTTTCCACGTCGTGCTTCGTCAAGAAGGATATCCATGTCTCGTCCCAAGCCCGACCCGCTGTCGGCCGATGCCTTTCGCGGGTTTTATGCAGATATCCTGCATTTCCTGCGTAAACGCACGGACAACGCCAGCGACGCGGCAGACATGACCCAGGATGTCTTCACCCAATGGCTGGACTACCGCGACCGGGCCCAGGTCGAGCAGCCACGGGCGTTTCTGTTCCAGATGGCGCGCAATCTGCTGCGCGATCACTGGCGCAAACAGAAGGTGCGGCACACCGTCCACCAGCAACAGGCCGAACTGGATGCCGAACCTGTCAGCGACTCGCGAGACGATCCCATGGCCGCCGCGCAACGCCTTCAACGCCTGGAACAGTTGAAAGAAGTGCTCTCTGAACTCTCGCCGAGAAGACGAGAAGCCCTTATGCTGCACCGCTTCGAAGGCCTGAGCCAGGCGCAGATCGCCGAGCGCATGGGCGTTTCGGTCAGCATGGTGGAAAAGCACATCGCTTTTGCCTTGCTGCATTGCAAGCAGCGACTTCAACAAGAACAGGGCAAGGAGCAGCCAGAATGACCCGCCTGAGCGACATCGACACCTGTGACATCGAGGCCAGCGACTCCATCGATGCCCAGGCCGCCAGCTGGTTTGCGCGCAACCGCAATGACGCCGGTCGCGCCGACCGCAAGGCGTTTGCCGCCTGGCAGTCCGAGCCGGCCAATGCCCGCGCCTACGCCGAATTCGAACAGCTGTGGGCCGACCTGGCCCAGTTGCAGCAACTGAACAAACCGACACCGCTGCCCGTGCGCAAACCACCCGTGTGGCGCCCGGCCCTGGCGGTGGCTGCCGCCCTGGTGTGTGCCGTGCTGGCGAGCAACATCGGCGCCCCACGCGAGCTGTTCCACGCCCAGGTCGCGGCCCATGCCAAAGGAATGCGCACCATGCATTTGCCTGACGGCAGCACCTTGTACGTCAACGCCAATACGCGCCTGCGGGTGGACTTCAACAGTCACCAGCGCATCGTGCATCTGGATCAGGGCCAGTTGTATATCGAGGTGGCGCCCGACAAGGAGCGTCCGCTGTTCGTGCAGGCCGGTGAAGCCAATGTGCGGGTGGTCGGCACCGGCTTCGATGTGCGGCGCAGCAAGCAGCAACTGGTGGTCAGCGTGGCCCATGGGCAAGTGGCGTTCGATCCGGATACCAGGCTGCCGGCCACCCTGCTCGGCGCCGATCAGCGCGCTACGTTCAGTTATGCCAAGGGCACGCTGCAGCAGCAAACCCTCACTGCCGGCGAGGTCGCCGATTGGCGCGGCGGCCACGTGTCGTTTCGTAATCGCGAGCTGGCTAGCCTGATGGACGAGTTGAGCCTGTACCGGCCCCAGGCGCCGTTGCTGGTGGACAGCGCGGTGGCGCAGTTGAAGGTCTCGGGCAATCTGGACGTGAATGATCCGGACGCCCTGCTCAACGCCCTGCCGGCACTGTTGCCGGTGAAAACCGTGGCCCTGGCCGACGGCAATATCAGGATCGAACCGCGCAAATAGCCCCGCGGAATTCTTATTTGAGAATATTTTGCATTCGCATGTGAGGATTATTTTTCCTGCCGCGTCTTCCTCGGGTCTGCGTTTGATACGCACACCTTTCTGGCCATTTGGCTACTCCGGGGGATTTCATGTTTCGCGCGCCTTGCCACGTTCAGCACCTGTTTCTTCGACCCACCGCCATTGCCGCCTGCCTGGCCTTCAGCCTGAATGCCCAGGCCGAGTCGTTCAAGCTGCAACTGCCGGCCCAGTCCCTGGCCACGTCCCTGAGCCAGGTGGCGCAGCAGGCGAAAATCCAGCTGCTGTTCGATGAAGCGCTGCTGAAAAATATCCAGGCGCCGGCCCTCAATGGCGACTTCACACCGGAAGTGGCGATTCGCACCCTGCTCAAGGACGGCGAGTTCGTATTGCTCAAGGTCGGCAGCACTTACGTGGTACGCCCCGAAGAGGGCAAGACCACCAACAGCAGCGCGATCCAGCTCGACGCCCTGAGCGTGATCGGCACCGGCAACGAGGTCGACTCAACCACCGTCGGCCGTTCCACCCTGACCCAGGCGGACATCGACCGTTACCAGTCCAACAACATTCCCAGCCTGCTGCAAACCTTGCCCGGCATCAGCCAGGGCGGCTCGCTGAAGCCCGGTGGCCAGACCATCAACATCCGTGGTTTCGGCGACGCCGAAGACGTGCCGCTGACCGTCGATGGCGCCACCAAAAGCGGCTTTGAGCGCTACCAGCAGGGCACTGTGTTTATCGAGCCCGAGCTGATCAAGAGCATCGAAGTGGAGAAAGGCCCCAACTCGCCCTTCAGCGGCAACGGCGGCTTTGGCGGTACGGTCAACATGACCACCAAGGATGCCCCGGACCTGCTCAAGGACGGGCGCAACAGCGGTGCCATGCTCAAATACGGCTACTCCAGCAACGACCATGAGCAGGTCTACAGCAGTGCCGTTTACGGGCGTACCGATGACGGCCGCTTCGATGCGCTGGCCTACCTGACCCAGCGCGACGGCGGCGACATGAAACTGGCTGCCACCCTGCCCAACGACAACAACCAGTACCCGATCAACCCCAAGCGCCTGCCCAACAGCGCCCAGAATGTGGACGGCAAACTGTTCAAGTTCAATGCTCACTTCACCGATGAGCAAAGCCTGGGTCTGTCGTATTCGCGCTCCAACAGCCAGCGCTGGACGCCCTTCTCTGCCGCCAGCTACCCGACGCCGCCGACCCAGGCCAACATCGACCGCTATGGCTACGAAGCCGCGCTGAAACGCTTCCTGGCCAACCGCAATACCGTCGACACCACCTGGTCCGGCAAGTACGAATACCAGCCGATGAATAACCCGCTGGTGGACTTGACCATCAAGTACTCCGAATCCAATACCGACCAGACCGACGAGCGCGACGCCACGGCGTTTTTCCAGTTGGCCACCGGCGGGCGCAAGATGGACACCTCCTATAACGACAAGAACCTCGACGTACGCAACGTCAGCCTGTTTTCCACCGGTGCGTTGCAGCACGCGGTGACCACCGGCGTGCAAATCCGCAAGCACACCCGGGAAACCGAAATGTGGATGCCCGGCGCCACCTACAACACCCCGAAATACAACTACGGGCACTTCCAGCCGGGCTTCATGCCCCATGGCAAGGTCGACACCAACAGCTTCTTTATCCAGGACGCGGTGACGCTGGGCGATGTGACCATTACTCCGTCGATGCGCTATGACCATGTGCGCAACCGCGGCGAGGCCAATGACGCGCCGTACTACAGCAACCCGGACCCGGCCATCGGCCATGACTACAGCGACCGCACTTACACCGGCTGGTCGCCACGCCTGGCAGCGTACTGGACCATCACCCCGAACGTGGCGATGTTTGCCAACTGGAGCCGCACCTGGCGTGCGCCAGTGATCGACGAGCAGTATGAAGTCCAGGGCCTGGGCAGCCGCACCGCCACCAGCCTGGACCTGGACCCGGAGCGCATCACCTCCATCACCCTGGGCAACGTCACCAGCTTCGCCGATGTGTTCGCCCACGGCGACAACCTGCAACTGCGTACCACGCTGTTCCACAACAAGGTCGAGGACGAAATCTTCAAGGCCACAGGCGTGGGCTGCCAGAACCAGGCGGTCAACGGCGGGACGATTTCCAGCGCCTGCCCGCCGGGCGCGATGTCCAACTACCGCAACATCGGCGGCATGACCATCAAGGGTTTCGAGGCCGAGAGTTTCTATGACTCCACCTACGTGTTCGGCTCGGTATCGTTCGCCTACACCACCGGCAAACATGAAGGCGCCTACACCAACCCGTGGGGGCCGGACGTCTGGGCGCGGGACATTCCGCCAACCAAATGGGTGGTGGTGCTCGGCACCAAGATCCCGAGCCTGGATATGCGGGTAGGCTGGCAAGGGCAGTTCATCGGCGCTACCAGCCGCCTGCCGAGCGACAAGTATTCCGGCGGCCCGGGCACCAGCATCGGCGACCTGTTCTACGACCAGTACGGCAACAAGCGCTACAACACGCAAGGCCTGTTCGCCAGCTGGAAGCCGCAACAGGCTTACCTCAAGGGTACCGAGGTGAACTTCACCGTGGACAACCTGTTCAACAACAACTTCCGACCGGCCCTGAGCGGCGACCGCGCCTACACCAAGGGCCGGGATGCGAAGATCAGTGTGACGCGGTTCTTCTGACCCCACCTAATCAATGTGGGAGCGGGCTTGCTCGCGAAAGCGCTGGATCAGTCGGTACATGAGTTACCTGACACACCGCCTTCGCGAGCAAGCCCGCTCCCACATTCAGATCTTCTGCGCGCCATTTCTTGTATTCACAAGGCTGAGCTCTGGGGCGTGAACCCGCTGCTTGCTCAAATACCGCGTGCAACTCACCCGCAAGAACGAAGCAAAATTCACCACTTCGCCGCGGTAATCCATCACTTCTTCATACAGCTTGGCGATCAGTTGATTGGTGGTCATGCCATCCACCTCGGCGATTTCGCTGAGGATGTCCCAGAACTGGTTTTCCAGGCGCACGGTGGTCACCACGCCGCAGATGCGCAGGGAGCGCGAGCGGGATTCGTACAGAATCGGGTCGGCCTTGACGTACAGTTCGCACATGGCGATGACCTCCGCTTTACAGGGTGATTTTGGTGCCCAGCAGTCCGAGGAAACCCGCGAGCCAGCTTGGGTGCGCCGGCCACGCCGGGGCCGTCACCAGATTGCCTTGAACGTGGCTGTCGGTCACCGGGATATCGATGAACGTACCGCCCGCCAGTCGTACCTCCGGCCCGCACGCCGGGTAGGCGCTGCACTCGCGGCCTTCCAGGATCCCGGCAGCCGCCAGCAGTTGAGCACCATGGCACACGGCAGCGATGGGTTTGCCAGCCTGATCGAAATCCTTGACCAGTTGCAGGACCTTTTCGTTCAGCCGCAGGTACTCAGGGGCACGGCCACCCGGCACCAGCAGCGCGTCGTAGTCGGCGGCGTTCACCTTGGCAAAATCCGCATTCAGAGCGAACAGGTGCCCGGGCTTTTCGCTGTAGGTCTGGTCGCCTTCGAAGTCGTGGATCGCCGTGCGCACGGTCTGGCCGGCAGCCTTGTCCGGGCACACGGCGTGCACGGTATGCCCCACCATCAGCAGCGCCTGGAACGGCACCATCACTTCATAGTCTTCGACGTAATCGCCGACCAGCATCAGGATTTTTTTCGCGGCCATGGGGCATTCCTCCGGTTGAACGGTTGGGCAGACAGGAGTAGCCAAGATAGACCCGCAGGCTTGATCCGGGTAATGGCCCGCTACTACATCAGCACCCCGGCTTGTGTGGGAGCCGGGCTTGCCCGCGATGCAGACACCTCGGCCTGACAGGTAAACTGCGTTGATCCCATCGCAGCCTCGCCAAGGCTCGACAGCTCCCACATGAACCGAGTCGCCCGTTCAAAACTGTACGGCTCAATCTGCACCCAGCTGTAAGCCCGTGCTTGCGGGGCTTTGTGGCTAGATGAACATCCACTTCCGGCCCATTCGATTCTGGTTCCTTCCATGAGCTCCCGCGAAAATACCGGCATGGCCCTCGGCCTGCTGGGCGTCGTCATCTTCAGCCTCACCCTGCCCTTCACCCGTATCGTGGTGCAGGAAATCCACCCGTTGCTCAATGGCCTGGGCCGGGCGTTGTTCGCGGCGGTGCCGGCGGCGGCGTTGTTGCTGTGGCGCCGTGAGCGCTGGCCCACCTGGCGCCAGGTGCGCGGGCTGACGCTGGTGATTGCCGGGGTGATCCTGGGTTTCCCGGTGTTGTCGGCCTGGGCCATGCAAACCTTGCCCGCGTCCCATGGCGCGCTGGTCAACGGGTTGCAGCCGCTGTGCGTGGCGCTGTATGCGGCGTGGCTGTCCCATGAACGTCCGTCGAAGGCCTTCTGGGCCTGCGCGGCGCTGGGCAGTGCGCTGGTGCTGAGTTATGCGTTGATCACCGGGGCCGGCAGCATCCAGGCGGGCGACCTGTTGATGCTCGGCGCGATTGCCGTGGGTGGCCTGGGTTATGCCGAAGGCGGCCGGTTGGCCAAGGAGATGGGCGGCTGGCAGGTAATCTGCTGGGCGCTGGTGCTGTCGACGCCGGTATTGATCGGGCCGGTGGCCTACCTGGCGCTGCAACACGAAGGGCCGATCTCCATGCGCACCTGGTGGGCGTTTGGTTATGTCTCGTTGTTTTCGCAGTTCCTGGGGTTCTTTGCGTGGTACGCCGGGCTCGCCATGGGTGGCATCGCCCGGGTCAGCCAGATTCAGCTGTTGCAGATCTTTTTCACCATCGCGTTTTCGGCGCTGTTTTTTGGTGAACACATCGAGCCGATTACCTGGCTGTTTGCCTGCGGGGTGATTGTGACGGTGATGTTGGGGCGCAAGACCAGCGTGAAGCCTGCGCCAGCTCCCAAGGCTAGCGCGATCTAATGTGGGAGCGGGCTTGCTCGCGAATGCGGTGGATCAGTTGATACATCAGGTGACTGACACACCGCTTTCGCGAGCAAGCCCGCTCCCACATTTTTGATTTGCGTCGTACTCAGGCGAGGTAACCGTCCGACAGCAGCAGGGTTTCCAGGCAATGTTCGGTGATGTTGTAGAACGCCTTGAGCTCCTGGATTTTCTCCAGGAGTTGAGCGTTGTCCACCGGCTCGGCACGCTTCACCGCCAGGATCATCTTGTTCTTGTTGGTGTGCTCCAACGAGATGAACTCAAACACCTTGGTCTCATAGCCGCACGCTTCAAGGAACAACGCGCGCAAACTGTCGGTGACCATTTCCGCCTGCTGGCCCAGGTGCAGGCCGTATTGCAGCATCGGCTTGAGCAGCGCCGGGCTCTGGATCTGCAGGCGAATCTGCTTGTGGCAGCACGGCGAGCACATGATGATCGACGCACCGGAGCGGATGCCGGTGTGAATCGCGTAGTCGGTGGCGATGTCGCAGGCATGCAGGGCGATCATCACGTCCAGCTCGCTGGGCGCGACGCTGCGCACATCCCCGCACTTGAACACCAGCCCCGGGTGGTCCAGGCGGGCGGCGGCGTTGTTGCACAGGGTCACCATGTCTTCGCGCAACTCCACGCCGGTGACTTCGCCCTCGGCGTTGAGGGTGTTGCGCAGGTAGTCGTGGATGGCAAACGTCAGGTAACCCTTGCCCGAACCAAAGTCCGCGACCCGCACCGGCTGGTCCAGCTTCAGCGGCGAGGTGGTCAGCGCATGGCTGAATACTTCGATGAATTTGTTGATCTGCTTCCACTTGCGCGACATCGCCGGGATCAGCTCGTGTTTGGCGTTGGTCACGCCAAGGTCGGCGAGAAAGGGCCGGGTCAGGTCCAGGAAGCGATTCTTCTCGCGGTTGTGCTCGGCAGACGGCGCTTCGCGCAGTTGCTGCGGCTTGCTTTTGAACAGTGAGCTTTTGTTCTTCTTGCTGTATTCCAGCTGGGCTTCGTCGGTCACCGACAGCAGGTGCGCATTCTTGAACGCCGCCGGCAACAATTCGGCAATTGCCGCCACGCCGTCGGCCAGGGAGAAGTTCTTGGTGATGTCGCGGGTCTTGTAGCGATAGACGAAGGACAGGCAAGGCTGATCCTTGACCGTCAGCTGCTTGATGATCAGCTTCTGAAGATCAGGCTCGGTGCCGACGTACTTGGCCAGCACCAGCTTGATAAAGGCGTTTTGCTCAAGGCTCGCGCTCAGCAGTTCGAGGAACTGCGCGTGATGATCCGGCGCGGGGCTGGCAGGTTTAGCGGTGGCAGACATGAACAAAAACGCCTCGGGCAGGGAATGCCGGGAATTTTACACTACTCCAACACCACCAACCGATTCGGCAGCTCATTGCGTGCGTGGGTCACCGGTACGTGCTCCCTGAGCAATTCCCCGCAAGCCTCAATACACGCCACAAACCCGGCCAACGTCTGGCCTTGCTTCACCTGGCGGGTGAAGTCCTTGACGATCGCATCCCAACTGCTGTCATCCAGGCGACTGGAAATCCCCTTGTCCACCAGGATTTCCACATACCGCTCGGCCTCACTGACAAAAATCAGCACCCCGGTGCTGCCCAGCGTGTGGTGCAGGTGCTGCTCGAGAAACTGCCGCCGTGCCAGGTTGGACGCGCGCCAATGACGCACCGAGCGCGGGATCAGTCGCGTGGTGACCCTGGGCAAACGGAACACCAGGCACAGCACGACGAACGTGCCCCACTGCGCCAGCAGCAAGGTGTACATGGTCAACCAGCCCGACAGGTAGTGAATGATCCCCGGCACCACCAGCGCCAGCAGGCTGGCCCACAGCAGCGGGATGTAGGCGTAGTCGTCGGCGCGGGCCGCGAGCACGGTCACCAGTTCGGCGTCGGTCTGTTGCTCGACCCGGGCGATCGCCTCGGCGACCTGGCGTTGCTCGTGTTGACTCAGTAATGCCATGGTTGTTGATGCTCTCTCGTTATTGTCATTACCAGCCGCCCGAGGCGCCACCGCCGCCAAAACCACCGCCGCCGCCCCTGAAGCCACCACCGCCACCGCCTCCCCCGCCGCCACGACCGCTGCTGCTGAGAATCGCCAGCAGGATAGCGCCAACGGGCAGGCCCATGCGATTGCACAGCCACAACACTGCCAGCAACAGGATGAACAGGCCAATGGAAATGCCCGGGTTTTGCTTGGCGAAGTTGGCCTCGGACACATGCGCCGGCACGGCCAGCGGATCGCCGCCCACCACCTGCAGCATCGCCGCCACGCCGTCACTGATGCCCTTGCTGTAGTTGCCCGCCTTGAACGCCGGGGCGATCACCTGGTTGATGATCACCCAGGACTGCGCATCCGTGAGCAAGCCTTCCAGGCCATAACCCACTTCGATGCGAATCTTGTGCTCATCCCGGGCGACGATCAGCAGGGCGCCGTTGTCCTTGCCCTTCTGGCCGATGCCCCAGGCGCGGCCCAGTTGATAACCGAAGTCTTCAATGGGCACGCCTTGCAGGTCGGGCACGGTGACCACCACGATCTGGTCGCCGCTGGTCTGCTCCAGCGCCTGCAACTGCTGGGTCAGCTGCGCACGCACGGCCGGGTCGATCATCTGGGCGTTGTCCACCACCCGTCCGGTCAGGGCCGGGAAATTCAGGGCGGCCTGGGCGGTCAGGCTGAAGGCCAGCAGCACCGCCGCCATCAGCCAAGCGCGCTTGCCCATCAGAATTTCACTTGCGGCGCTTTATCGGCATCGGCACTCGTGGCCTCGAAGTTGGCGCGGACCGGCAAGTCGCTGTACATCACGCTGTGCCACAGGCGGCCAGGGAAGGTGCGGATCTCGGTGTTGTAGGCCTGCACCGCCTGGATAAAGTCGCGGCGGGCCACGGCGATGCGATTTTCGGTGCCTTCAAGCTGCGATTGCAGGGCCAGGAAGTTCTGGTTGGCCTTCAGGTCCGGGTAGCGCTCGGACACCACCATCAAACGGCTGAGTGCACCGCTCAAACCGTCCTGGGCTTGCTGGAACTGCTTGAGTTTCTCGGGATTGTCGAGGGTGCTGGCGTCCACCTGGATCGAGGTGGCCTTGGCCCGCGCTTCGATCACGGCCGTCAGGGTGTCCTGTTCATGGGCGGCGTAGCCCTTGACCACTTCCACCAGGTTGGGGATCAGGTCGGCGCGCCGCTGGTACTGGTTCTGCACCTGGGCCCAGGCCGCCTTGGCCTGTTCGTCCAGGGTCGGGATCTTGTTGATGCCGCAACCGCTCAGCACGGTGCTCACCAGTATCAATGCCACGGCCTTCCAGCCCCAACGGTAACCTTGTGCTGCTTGCATGGTGTTTCTCCTGCCAAACCTATGAATTTTACCGACTGACGCGTTAGCCACGGGCTTAGGGCATAATCCGCCACCACCCACTGGATTGCATCGTGCCAATCAGCTAAAAGATGCCCAGCGCCAATAAGAGTTCAGAAGTGTGCGGTATTTATCTGAACAACACCCGAACAACAATAGACGCTCTCCGGTCCCAAGGCTGCGAGAAAGGATTTTCATGAAGAAGCTGTGTTTGCTGGGCCTTGTTGTCAGTTTGGCCACTCATTCCGTATTAGCCGAAACAAAGCCCGCAGTGCTCAAGGACAAGGACGCCTTCGTCAGTGACCTGCTCAAGCAGATGACCCTTGATGAGAAGATCGGCCAATTGCGCCTGATCAGCATCGGCCCCGAAATGCCCCGCGAACTGATCCGCAAGGAAATCGCCGCCGGTCGCATCGGCGGCACCTTCAATTCGATCACCCGCCCGGAAAACCGTCCGATGCAGGACGCAGCCATGCGCAGCCGGTTGAAGATCCCGATGTTCTTCGCCTATGACGTGATCCACGGCCACCGCACGATATTCCCCATCAGCCTGGCCCTGGCTTCCAGCTGGGACATGGACGCCATCGGCCACTCCGGGCGCATCGCCGCCCAGGAAGCTGCCGCCGACAGCCTCGACATCACCTTCGCGCCGATGGTCGACATCTCCCGCGACCCGCGCTGGGGCCGTACCTCCGAAGGCTTTGGCGAAGACACCTACCTGACCTCGCGCATTGCCGAAGTGATGGTCAAGGCCTTCCAGGGCAGCAGCCCGGCCAAGGCCGACAGCATCATGGCCAGCGTCAAGCACTTCGCCCTGTATGGCGCGGTGGAAGGCGGTCGCGACTACAACGTGGTCGACATGAGCCCGGTCAAGATGTACCAGGACTACCTGCCGCCCTACCACGCCGCCATCAAGGCCGGCGCCGGTGGCGTGATGGTTGCGCTGAACTCGATCAACGGCGTACCCGCCACCGCCAACACCTGGCTGATGAACGACCTGCTGCGCAAGGACTGGGGCTTCAAGGGCCTGGCCGTGAGCGACCACGGTGCGATCTTCGAGCTGATCAAGCACGGCGTGGCCAAGGACGGGCGTGAAGCCGCCAAGCTGGCGATCAAGGCCGGCATCGACATGAGCATGAACGACTCGCTCTACGGCAAGGAATTGCCCGGCCTGCTGAAGTCCGGCGAGATCGAACAGAGCGACATCGACAACGCCGTACGCGAAGTGCTCGGCGCCAAGTACGACATGGGCCTGTTCGCCGACCCGTACCTGCGCATCGGCAAGGCCGAGGATGACCCGGCCGACACCTACGCCGAAAGCCGCCTGCATCGCGCCGACGCACGTGACGTGGCGCGCCGCAGCCAGGTGCTGCTGAAAAACCGGAACAACACCCTGCCGCTGAAAAAGGACGCGACCATCGCCCTGGTCGGCCCGCTGGCCAAGGCGCCGATCGACATGATGGGCAGCTGGGCCGCTGCCGGTAAACCCGCACAATCGGTGACCCTGCTGGACGGCATGAACGCCGTGATCGGCGACAAGGGCAAGGTGATCTATGCCCGTGGCGCCAATATCACCAACGACAAGAAAGTCGTCGACTACCTCAACTTCCTGAACTTCGATGCCCCGGAAGTTGTGGATGACCCGCGCTCGTCCCAGGACATGATCGACGAAGCCGTCAAGGCCGCCAAAGGCGCCGATGTGGTCGTGGCCGCCGTGGGCGAGTCCCGTGGCATGTCCCACGAATCGTCGAGCCGCACCGACCTGAACATCCCGCAGAGCCAGCGCGACCTGATCAAGGCTTTGAAAGCCACCGGCAAACCGCTGGTGCTGGTGTTGATGAACGGCCGTCCGCTGTCGATTGTCGAGGAGAACGAACAGGCTGACGCAATCCTGGAAACCTGGTTCGCCGGCACCGAAGGCGGCAACGCTATCGCTGACGTGCTGTTCGGTGACTACAACCCGTCGGGCAAGCTGCCGATCACCTTCCCGCGTTCGGTGGGGCAGATTCCGACCTACTACAACCACCTGAGCATTGGCCGGCCGTTCACTCCGGGCAAGCCGGGCAACTACACCTCGCAGTACTTCGATGACACCACCGGGCCGCTGTTTCCGTTCGGTTACGGCTTGAGCTACACCAGTTTCAGCCTGTCGGACATGGCGCTGTCGTCCACCACCCTGAACAAGACCGGCAAGCTCGACGCCACCGTGGTGGTGAAAAACACCGGCAAGGTCGATGGCGAAACCGTGGTGCAGCTGTATATCCAGGACGTGGCCGGCTCGATGATCCGCCCGGTGAAGGAATTGAAGAACTTCCAGAAGATCATGCTCAAGGCGGGCGAAGAGCGCGCGGTGCACTTCACCATCACCGAGGAAGACTTGAAGTTCTACAACACCCAGCTGAAGTTTGCGGCTGAGCCGGGCGAGTTCAATGTGCAGATCGGGTTGGATTCGCAGGATGTGAAGCAGCAGAGCTTCGAACTGCTCTAAAGTCTTGCCCGGTCAAAATGTGGGAGCGGGCTTGCTCGCGAATGCGGTGGATCAGTTGATACATCAGGTGACTGACACACCGCTTTCGCGAGCAAGCCCGCTCCCACATTTGATTGGGGTATTCTGGCTTATCCGCGGCGGTCCAGCAGGTTGACCACCAACCGATCAATCCACCCCCACACCCGCTGCTTCACCCGCCGCCACAACGGCCGCGACTGCCATGCCTCAAGGCTCACCGCCTGGCTCAGGGCAAAATCCCGCTCGAAACTCGCCACCACCGCCAACGTCAGTTCCGGGTCCAGCGCCTCCAGGTTCGCTTCCAGGTTGAAGCGCAGATTCCAGTGATCGAAGTTGCACGAGCCAATGCTCACCCAATCGTCCACCAGCACCATTTTCAAGTGCAGGAAGCACGGCTGGTATTCAAAGATCTGCACCCCGGATTTGAGCAAACGCGGGTAGTAACGGTGCCCGGCATACCGCACCGACGGGTGATCGGTACGTGGCCCGGTCAACAGCAAACGCACATCCACCCCGCGCCCCGCCGCCCGGCGCAGGGCACGCCGTACGCTCCAGGTCGGCAGGAAATACGGCGTGGCCAGCCAGATACGCTGGTGGCCGCTGTTCAGCGCACGGATCAGTGACTGCAAGATATCCCGATGCTGGCGGGCGTCGGCATAGGCCACACGCCCCAGCCCCGGTCCTGTCGCTGGCACCTTGGGCAAGCGTGGCAGGCCAAAATGCGTGGCCGGTTTCCAGGCTCTACGATCGTCGTTCGCCAGCCACTGACGGTCGAACAACGCCTGCCAATCCAGCACCAGCGGGCCACGAATCTGCACCATCACTTCGTGCCAGTCGGCGGTGTCTTCCCCGGGCGTCCAGAATTCATCCGTCACGCCGGTGCCGCCAACCACGGCGATGGTCTGGTCGATCAACAACAGCTTGCGGTGGTCCCGATAGAGGTTGCGCATCCAGCGGCGCCAGCTCAGGCGGTTGTAGAATCGCAGGTCCACCCCGGCATCGATCAACCGCCGACGCAGGCCCAGGGTAAACGCCAGGCTGCCGTAGTCATCGAACAGGCAACGTACGCGCACGCCACGTTCGGCGGCCGCCACCAGGGCCTGAACCATCGCCTCGGCACACGCGCCCGCCTCCACCAGATACAGCTCCAGCGCCACCTGTTGCTCGGCCTGGGCGATGCCTTCCAGCATGCGCGGGAAGAAACTCGGGCCGTCGACCATCAGCTCGAAACGGTTGGCGCTGCGCCACGGGAACACTGCGCCGCTCATGTCAGCGCGCCGTGAAAATCAGTACCGCACCCACCGGCACCGACAGGCTGATCTGCGACAGCCCGGCGGCCTTGCGCAATGCGGCTACCCCTGGCAGCAAATCGAAATCCTCGGCGTGCACCACCAATGGCTCCAGGGTGACCACCTGGAAGCGTCGGTCATCCAGGCGGGTCGCCAGCAATTCGGTGCTGTAGGTCTGGGTCTTGCCGTGCAGGGTCACCGACAGCGGCAGGCGCAGCTCGTATTGCGCGCCGGGGGCCAGGTCGTTGATCGGTTGCAGGTTGATCTGCGCATTGATCACCGCGTCCGGGAAGGTCTTGATCTCGAACAGCTCATTGCGCATGCGCTCGTCGCGCAGCGGGATGCCGCTGTTGATCGACTCCAGTTCGACTTCCAGCTGCGCCGCGCCCTTGCTGTCGACCTTGCCATGCAGCACCAGGAAGCGCTGCACTTCGGCGATGTCGGTGTTCTTGGTGGTGACGAACGACAGGCGCGAGGACTCGTTGTCCAGGTACCAGTCGGCATGGGCAGGCACGGCGGCAGCGGCCAGCAGCAGGAAGGCCATGGGTTTGAACAGGGACATAAAGACTCGTGGGGCAAAAAACCTGGGCGAACAGTAACAAAGACCTCCTGTAGGAGCGAGCTTGCTCGCGAAGGTTGCCAACGATGACGCGGGCATTCTGAATGAACGCGGCGCCTGTGAGCTCTTCGCGAGCAAGCTCGCTCCTACGGGGGAACGGTGGTCAGGCCAGCGCCTCCTGCACATCGCGAATCGTCGATTCCAGGCTGGCCAGGTGCAGGCTCAGCACCCGTTCCACCGGTGCCTGATCCATCGGCCAATGCAGCGCCATGCTGCCCACCAACCGGCCATTGGCCCGCACCGGCAAGGCCACCGCGCGAATCAGGAACGGCAGGCGCACCGGATATTCCCAATAGCCTTCGGTGCGTTGGCCAAACCCCTGGTGCTGGGATTGTTCACACGCCCGGTATTGATCGTCTTCCGCCACATGCTCACGACCGGCCAGGCGCTGCACTTCATCCGCCGACAATTGCGCCAGGCACGCCTTGCCCATGGCCGAATGAAACAGGCTGGCGTGCTGGCCGACGATCTGGCAATTGTTCGGGTAGAGCTTGCGCAGCACCGTGGGGATCGCGCTTTCCATCACTTCCAGGCGCTCGCCGTCGAAGCTCGACAGGTCCACCACCAGGCCGGTGCGCTCACTGAGGTCCAGCAGCCACGGCGCGGCGCTTTCCACCAGTTGGCGCTTGAAGCGTTGCTGGGTGTCGCCGAACAACCGTCTGGCCCGCAGGCGGTAACGCCGGTCGCTGAGGCCACGATAGATCCAGCCCTGTTCCTGCAAGGTCAGCAGCATCCGCGAGACCGTGGCCTTGGGCAGGTGAGTCAGGTAATGCAACTCTTCCAGCCCCAGCGCCTGATGCTCGCCGAGCAATTCGATGATCGCCAGTGCCCGCCCTACTGAGCGTACGGTTCCCGTCTCGGCGTCGCTGCCCATGTGTCGATCTCCTTGATGCCGATGGATGATCTGATTTCACAGCAAGATACAGGCCCGTCGCGGCTCAACCGGTCGCCGAGAGGCAAGCGGGCGGTCGCCGCTGCACCCAGCGGGTCAGTTGTTCGTGGGCGTACGCCAGTTGCAACACCGCCCTGTCCGCCTGGGCCGGGCCGATGATCTGCAGGCCCATGGGCAAGCCCTGGGGGTTGAAACCCACCGGCACGTTCATGCTCGGCAGGCCGGCCAGTGTGGGGCCGATCACCACTTCCATCCAGCGGTGGTAGGTGTCCATCTCGCGCCCTGCGACGAGGCGTGGCCAGGCTTGTTGTGCATCGAAAGGGAACACTTGGGCGGTGGGCAGCAACAGGAAATCGTAACGTTCGAACAGTTTGCCCAGGGCGCGGTACCAGTCGCTGCGGTTGATCGAAGCCTGGTAAACGTCCGCCGCACTCAGTTGCAATCCGCCCTGCACTTCCCATTGCGCCTCCGGCTTGAGCAGTGCGCGCTTTTGCGGGTCGGCGTAGGCCGCGCCGAGGGAGCCCTGGATCAGCCAATGGCGGTGCACCAGCCAGGTCTGCCACAGGCGTTCCAGAGAAAATTCCGGTTGGCAGTGCTCGACCTCGCAACCCAGCGCAGCGAAGTCCTTGAGGGCCGATTCGCACAGGCTCATCACGCCGTCTTCCATCGGCAGGTAACCGTTGTAATCCCCGAGCCAGCCCAGGCGTGCACCCTTGAAGTCGCGCTGCAGTGGCTCACCCAACACCGCCGGATCCTCCTTGAGCGACAGCGGCACCCGAGGGTCGTAGCCGGCCTGCACACTCAGCAGCCGCGCCACATCCGCCACGCTGCGACCCATCGGGCCTTCCGTGGCCAGTTGCTGGACGAACAGCTCCGGCGCCGGCCCGTGAGGCACCCGACCCTGGGACGGACGCAGGCCAAATACGTTATTGAACGCCCCCGGGTTTCGCAGCGAGCCCATCATGTCGCTGCCATCCGCTACCGGCAGCATGCGCAATGCCAGCGCCACCGCCGCGCCGCCGCTGCTGCCACCTGCCACCAGGCGCGGGTCATAGGCGTTGCCGGTGGTACCGAACACGCTGTTGTAGGTCTGCGAGCCCAGGCCAAATTCCGGCACGTTGGTCTTGCCGATGATGATCGCGCCGCTGGCCCGTACCCGCGCCACGCTGATCGCATCTTCTTGAGGAACATGCTCGGCGAACAGCGGCGAACCGAGGGTGGTGCGCAGGCCCTGGGTCGCCGCCAGGTCCTTGATGGCCTGGGGCATGCCGTGCATCCAGCCACGGGATTGGCCTTGGTCCAACTCGCGATCACGCTGCGCCGCTTCGGCCAGCACGTCCTCATGGGAGCGCAGCGAGACCAGCGCATTCACCGTCGGGTTGAAGCGTTCGACCTGGGCCAGATACGCCTGCATCACTTCATGGCAGGACACCTGCCGCGCATGGATCGCCCGAGACAGTTCGATGGCATCCAGTTCAACAATACTCAAGGTTTCACCTCGCTGGAAAACGGCGCCGGTCGTTTCGCCCGTGGCGCCTCATGCATGCAGTAAGTGCCCAGCAGCGTCAGGACGCAAGCGAACAGCACATAAAATGCCGGGGCTACCGGCGTGCCCAGCACCTTGCTGAGCCAGGTGACGATCAACGGCGCAAAGCCCCCGAATACCATCACCGCCACGTTGTACGCCACTGACACCCCGGTGGAGCGTACTTCGATGGGAAACTGCTCGGCCAGGGCCGTCGGCGCCGGGCCGAAAAAGCCGCCGATGGCAGTGCACAACATCACCTGCATCACCAGCAAACGCTCGATGGACGGTGCCGCCGCGACCCACACATACAGCGGGTACACCATCACAAAAAACGCCAGGGTGAACGCCATCAATACCGGGCGCCGACCGAACCGGTCCGACAGCAGGCCGGACAGCGGAATCACCACGGTCATCAGCGCCACCGCGAACATCTGCACCATCAACACCTGGTCCAGCGGCAGGCCGAGGTTCTTGTGGGCAAAGGTCGGCATGTTCACCAGCACCACGTAGAACGACACCGTTGCACCACAGGCCAGGCCCATCGAAACCAAGATGCTGCGGCGGTGGTCGCGGATGACGTCCATCAAGCTCGGCGCCGCACCCTTGGCCTGTTTGCGTGCCTCGATAAATTCCTCGGGGTCTTCCATGTGCCGGCGGATCCACAAGCCCACCGGGCCGATCAGCAAGCCGAAGATGAACGGCAGGCGCCAGCCCCAGACTTCAAGGGTTTGCGGCTCGAAGAAGTGCGTGACCAACGCCACCATCGCCGCGCCGCCGAACACCGCCAGGCACTGTCCCACCAACTGCCAGGAACCGTACAGGCCCTTGCGATGGGCCGGCGCGCTCTCCACCAGGAACGCCGTGGCACTGGCGTATTCACCGCCGGTGGCAAAGCCCTGGAGCATGCGCGCAACCACGATCAGCATCGGCGCGCCCATGCCGATGGCAGCATAGCTGGGGGCGAAAGCGATCAGGGCGATGGAGATGGTCATCAACCGGATGATCAGTTGCATCGCAGCCTTGCGGCCTTTGCGGTCCGAATACATGCCCAGCAGAATCCCGCCCACCGGGCGCATGAAGAAGCCGACGCCAAAGGTGGCCAGGGCCATCAGCAGCGAGGCGTATTCATCCTCCGAGGGGAAAAACTGCCGGGCGATAATGCTGGCGAGAAAGCCGTAGACGATGAAGTCATACCATTCCAGCGCATTGCCGATCACCGCCGCCACCACCTGGCGGGTGCGGGATACACCTTGTTTTGAAGCCTGCATGGGAACACTCCATTCAACCAGTCGGAAAAGGGTCTAGCGGCAGAAAAAAGAGGTCGTCAGGCGGGCTTGAGCCAGCTCTCGGCCAGCGCGCCCCAGTAGGCGGCGCCGGTCAACAGGATGTCGTCGTTGAAGTCATAGGCGGGGTTGTGGACCATCGGCCGCGACACGCCGTTGCCGATAAACAGGTAGCTGCCGGGGCAGCGTTGCAGCATCCAGGCGAAGTCTTCGCTGCCCATCAGCTTGGTGGTGTTGCCGTCGACGGCACCTTCACCCAGCAGGGCGACGCCGACCTGGCGGGCGAATTCGGTTTCTTCGGGATGGTTGACCAGCACAGGATAGGCCGGGCGATGTTCGATCTGCGCGGTGCAGCCGAAGCTCGCGGCCTGGGTCAGGATGATCGCCTTGACCCGCTCCAGCATCAGTTCACGCACGTTTGCATCCAGGGCACGCAGGCTCAAACGCAACAGTGCTTGCTGGGGAATCACGTTGGCCGCCTGGCCCGCTTGCAGGGCACCGACGGTCACCACGGCGGCTTCCTGGGCATTGATATTGCGCGCCACCACGGTCTGCAATGCCATGACCATACTGGCGGCGGCCACCAGCGGGTCGACCGTCAGGTGCGGCATGGAGCCATGGCCACCGACGCCTTCGAGGGTCACGGTGAGCAGGTCCTGGGAGGCCATCATCGGTCCAACGCGCAGGCCCAGATGGCCGGCGGGCAGGCCCGGCATGTTGTGCATGCCGAACAGTGCATCGCAGGGAAACCGCTCCAGCAAGCCGTCGGCGAGCATGGCTTCGGCGCCGCCCTGGCCTTCTTCGGCGGGCTGGAAAATCAGGTTCAGGGTGCCGTCGAATTGACGGGTCGCGGCCAGGTAACGCGCGGCGCCCAGCAGCATGGTGGTGTGGCCGTCATGACCGCAGGCATGCATGCAGCCGGCGTGTTGGCTGCTGTAGCTGGCGCCGGTGTTTTCGATGATCGGCAACGCGTCCATGTCGGCGCGGATACCGAGCTTGCGCGAGCTGCTGCCATTGCGCAGCACACCCACCACGCCGGTCTGGCCGATGCCGGTGTGGACTTCGTAGCCCCAGTTACGCAGGGATTGCGCCACCAGGGCGGAGGTGCGGTTTTCTTCAAAACCCAGTTCGGGGTGGGCGTGAATGTCCTGACGCACGGCGTGCAGGTCGCTGGCGACATCGCTCAGCCAATCCAGGATGTGCTGGTGTGGGCTCATGGTGATTCTCCTCGCAGGCGGGTGTTCCCGTTCTTTTTCGTTGCACACCGCCAGATAACCGCGATGTGCGCAGGAGGACAATCAAAGGTGGTTCCACCCTGTGGAACCTCAGCCCCACCTGTGGCTGCATTAGGGCAAGAGGCGGCAGCCCTCGCGTTGGCCCAGCCATTGGGCACTGTGGGTGCGGCCCAGGCCGCTGGCGGTCACGAGGTGTTTTTCAGGGTTGTCGGTGAAGGCGCTGGTGGGCACGTATTGCTTCACATAACCCAGGCAATAATCAGCGGGATTGCCCTCCACATATCGGCAGGAGCAGTACTCCTTGGCGGTGTAGGCCGCGATGATGTCGGGGAAGGCTTGCAGGTTGACCCGCTCGTGCCAGACCCAGCCGAGCAACACGAGTAACAGCAGGATCAACAGGCTGACGAAGGGATGACGGCGGATCATGGTTGCACCGCTGCAAGGACGCGTTTGAGGAGTTCGTTGTGGCGATAGCTGCCGTCGCGGTCGTCGCCATAGCGCACGATGACCAGCTGTTTTTCGGGCATCACGTAGAGCGCCTGCCCCCAGTGGCCGAGGGCGGCGAAGGTGTCGGCGGGCGCGTCCGGCCAGGGTCTGGCGGCACCCTGCACTTCGCGGTTGAGCCACCATTGGCCGCCCGGAACGGCTTCGTCCTGGCCCGCCTTGTACTTGTCGAACGGTTGGCGATTGAACGCGACCCACTCCTTGGGCAGCAACTGTTGCTCGCCCCAACGGCCGTCGCGCTGCATCAGCAGGCCGACACGGGCCAGGTCGCGGGCGGTGAGGTAGGCATATGAGGACGCGACGAAGGTTTCCTCGGCATCGCTTTCCCAGGTGGCGTTGTGGATGCCCAGTGGCTGGAACAGGGCGGTCCATGGGTAGTCGACGTAGGCCTTGTGGCCGAGCATGCCCTTGAGGGTGGCGGACAGGATATTGCTGTCGCCACTGGAATAGCGGAATGCCTGGCCGGGGGCGCTGGAGGTCGCGGTGTCGGCGGCGAACTCGGCCATGTCGTGGTGGCCGCGGGTGTAGAGCATGGCGACCACCGAGGATTTCAGCGGGGCGTATTCGTAGTCTTCCTGCCAGTCGAGGCCCGAGGCCCAGTGCAGCAGGTCGGCCATGGTCACGCCGGGGTGTTGTTTCATCGGCGGGTAAAAGCGCGCGGCGGGGTCGGTGAGTTTGAAGCGGTTTTCGCCGAAGGCCACGCCGAGCACGGTGGCCATCAGGCTTTTGCTGATGGACCAGGTCAGGTGCGGGGTGCTGGCGGTGGTGGGGGCGGCGTAGCGTTCGTAGATGATCTGGCCGTCGCGGATGACCAGCAAGGCGTCGGTGCGGACGCCTTTGCGGCTGGTGTCGTCGCGGGGTGGGAAGGCGTAGTCGTCCAGGGCTTGGGCGGCCGGGCCGGTTAGCAGTTGGCCTTGGGACCAATCCTTCTGCGGCCAGGTTTCGGCGTGGGCTGTCAGGGTGAACAGCAGCGCGGCGTATAGGAGGCCTTTGAACATGGATTGGGACTCGGGGGCATTCAAGCCCGCGAGCCTAGCCCAGGGGGATGACGGTTTTGTTACGGACCCTTGGGTGAGTACATATCCGTTATTTGGGTGATGGCTGATATGGGTTCCGCTCTTACAGCG
>NZ_JACAOX010000029.1:19773-63396 GCF_013386015.1 Pseudomonas sp. B6001 | reverse complement strand
GGCACTCCGAGCCTAAGCGAGGAGCCGAGTGGTGGGGCAAGAGCGTTTTGGTTACTTTTGCGCTTTTCAAAAGTGACCCGCTGTAAGAGCGGAACCCATAGTCGCCATTACAAAAATAACGGATATGCCCCCGATTCATCGCGCCCACCCCGGCCTGCGCTTCTGCACAAACGCCTGAGTCCCCTCAACCCCTTCCTCACCACAAACCGCCTCGGCAAACCACTCGGCAGCCTGGTCCAACAACGGCCCCAAAACCTGCTCACCACTGGCCAGCAGCAACGCCTTGGTCCGCGCATTAGCCCCCGGAGCACACCGCAAAACCTGCCCCAACACCTCATCCAGCCGCTCCGCCAACGCCTGCGGATCGTGCTCCACAAAATGCACCAACCCCAACCGCAGCGCCTCAACCCCATCAAACCGCGCCGCCGTCAAAGCCAGCCGCCGCGCCTGGGTCAGCCCGATACGCTTCACCACGAACGGGGCAATCTGCGCCGGCAACAACCCAAGGCCGGTCTCCGGCAACCCAAACTGCGCCTGATGATCCGCAATCGCCACATCACTGACACACACCAACCCAAACCCGCCGCCCAGCACGGCACCCTCAAGCACCACAATCACCACCTGCGGCAGCGCCTCCACTTCCTGCAACAGCGTACCGAACGCCCGGTTCAACGCCTGCAAGCCGCCCGCGGCTCCCGCGCGAGCCATGTCCTTCACATCGCCACCGGCCGAAAAATGCCCACTCGCGCCGCTGATAACCAACGCCCGCACGCTCTTGTCCCCAGCCACATCGGCCAGTACCGCACGCAGTTCGTTGACCATTTCCAGGCTCATGGCATTGCGGCTGTCCGGCCGATTGAGGGTCACATGCAGCACCCCGTTATGCGGTTCCAGCAACAACGTGTTCACGACTTCTTCCCCGGCAGGGTGCCCATCAATTTGCAGATGATCCCCAGCATGATCTCGTCCGCCCCACCACCAATCGACACCAGCCGCACATCGCGATAAGCCCGGGCCACCGGGTTGTCCCACATGAACCCCATGCCGCCCCAATATTGCAGGCAACTGTCGCTGACTTCCCGGCCCAGGCGGCCGGCCTTGAGCTTGGCCATGGAGGCCAGGCGCGTCACGTCCTGGCCCTTGATGTACTGCTCGGTGGCCTGGTACACCAGTGCCCGCAGGCATTCGATTTCGGTGGACAGTTCGGCCAGGCGGAAGTGGATCACCTGGTTGTCGATCAGCGCCTTGCCGAAGGTCTTGCGTTCCGTGCAGTAATCGATGGTGCTGTCGATGCAGTACTCCAGGCCCTTGACCATATTGGCCGCGCCGAACAGCCGCTCTTCCTGGAACTGCAGCATCTGCATCATGAATCCCGCACCTTCATGGCCGATGCGGTTGCGCTGGGGGATGCGCACGTCGTCGAAAAACACCTGGGCGGTTTCCGAGCTGTGCATGCCGAGCTTTTCCAGGGGCGGGCTGACGCTGATGCCAGGGGTGTTCATCGGCACCATGATCAGCGACTTGTTGATGTGCGGCTTGTCGTCGGAGGTGTTGGCCAGCAGGCAGATGAAGTCGGCGCTCGGTGAGTTGGTGATCCACATCTTGCTGCCGTTGATCACGTAGTCGGTGCCGTCCTTGCGCGCATGGGTTTTCAGCCCGGCCACGTCGGAGCCGGCGCCGGTTTCCGAGACGCCGATGCAGCCCACCTGTTCGCCGCTGATGGCCGGGCGCAGGAATTCTTCGCGCAATTCATCGGAGCCGAAGCGGGCGAGGGCCGGGGTGCACATGTCGGTCTGCACGCCGATGGACATCGGGATGCCGCCGCAGCGAATGCTGCCGAACTCTTCGGCGGCGACGATCGAGTAGCTGTAGTCGAGGCCCATGCCACCGAATTTTTCCGGCTTGGAAATACCCAGCAAACCGAGGTCGCCGGCCTTGCGGAAGATCTCGTGGATCGGAAAGCGTCCGGCCTTTTCCCACTCATCCACATGCGGGTTGATCTCGCGCTCGACAAAGCCACGGACGGTGCGACGCAGTGCTTCGTGTTCCTGGGTGAAGATCATTTTTATTGTTCTCCCTATGGGGACGCGGGGCGTCCCGGGCTGCATTCCCACGCGGAGCGTGGGAACAATCATCAAAACCGCGCTGCACCAAAGCTGTTGGGCTGTAGTTGCCGCACCTCGGCCTCGTGGCAGATGTCCAGCAGAAACCCGAGCAAGGTCCGTGTATCCCGTGGGTCAATCAGCCCGTCGTCCCACAGGTTCGCGCTGCCATAAAGGGCGGTGGACTGGCTGTCGAGTTTCTGTGCGGTGACCTGTTCGAGCATGTCGAGCACCTTGGGGTCGGGCACCAGGCCGTCTTTCAGTTGCTTGGCTTCGGTGACGATCCGCAGCACCTTGCCCGCCTGTGCGCCGCCCATCACGGCGGTGCGGCTGTTGGGCCAGGCGAAGATGAAACGCGGGTCGAGCCCACGGCCGCACATCGCATAGTTGCCGGCACCGTAGGAGCCGCCGACGACGATGGTCAGTTTCGGCACCCGCGCATTGGCCACCGCCTGGATCATCTTCGCGCCGTGCTTGATCACGCCTTGCTGTTCCGACTCGGTGCCCACCATGAAGCCGGTGGTGTTGTGGAAGAACAGCAGCGGTGTCTGGCTCTGGTCGCACAGCTGGATAAATTGCGCGGCCTTGCTCGCACCCTTCGGGGTGATTGGCCCGTTGTTGCCGATAAAGCCGCAGGCCCGGCCCTGGATATGCAAGTGGCCGCAGACGGTGTGCGGGTCGAACTCGCCCTTGAACTCCAGGAAGTTGGAAGCATCCGCCAACCGCGCGAGGATTTCGCGCACGTCGTAGGGCTTTTTCGGATCGTCGGGGATCAGCCCCAACAGCTCGTCAATCGGGTACAGCGGCTCGCTGTAAGCGCGCTTTGGCACAGGTGGCAAGCGGTCATCCCACGGCAACAGGCTGACAATCTCACGCACGATGCGCACACCGTCAGCGTCGTTTTCCGCCAGGTATTCAGCGGTGCCGGCGGTTTGCGCATGCATCTCGGCGCCGCCCAGTTCTTCATCGGTGGCGACTTCGCCGGTCGCGGCCTTGAGCAGCGGCGGGCCGGCCAGGAACAGCTTGGCCTTGCCACGCACCACCACCACGTAATCCGAAAGCCCCGGCTGATACGCGCCGCCCGCCGTGGCCGAGCCATGCACCACGGTGATTTGCGGCAGGCCCATGGCCGACATCCGCGCCTGGTTGGCGAAGCTGCGGGCGCCTTCGACGAAAATCTCGGCGGCGTAGTTGAGGTTGGCGCCGCCGCTTTCTGCCAGCGTCACCACCGGCAGTTTGTTTTCCATGGCGATCTGTTGCAGGCGCAGGGATTTTTTCAGGCCCGAGGGGGAAATGGTCCCGCCCTTGATCGCGCTGTTGTTGGCCACCACCAGCATGCGCACGCCGCTGACGTAGCCGATGCCGGCGATCAACCCGCCGCCAGCGGCGCTGCCGTCCTTGTCATCGTGCAGTTTGTAGCCGGCCAGGCTCGCCAGTTCGAGGAACGGCGCGCCGGGGTCGAGCAATAGATTCAGGCGTTCCCGTGGCAGCAGTTGCCCGCGCTTGTCGAACCTGGCCTTGGCTTCGGCGGCCTTGCCCAGCAGGTTTTGCTCCAGCTGGCGCAATTGATTGACGCCCGTGAGCATCGCTTCGCGGTTCTGCGCGAATTGCGGGCTGTGGGCGTCGAGTTGCGAGTCGATCACCGGCATGGCTTATTTCTCCTCCTTGAGCACGTCCGGCAAGTAAGCCCGGTGGAAACCATTAAAGGACACGCTCGGCGGTTGCGCCTTGTGCAGCGGCCAGGCGCGGCTGCCCAGGCTGGCGGCGCCGTCGATGCGCAAGGTGCTGCCGCTGACGAACGCGGCGGCGGGGCTGAGCAAGAACACAATCGCCGCGCTGACTTCCGATTCGGTGCCGATGCGCTTGAGCGGTACATGCTCGCGCAAGGTCGGGATCACCGCCTTGAATGCGCCTTCGTAGGTGTCCATGCCGCTGGAGGCAATCCAGCCCGGCGCCACGGCGTTGACCCGCACCCCCGCGTAACCCCATTCAACGGCGGCGGTCTTGGTGAAGTTGTCCATGCCCGAACGTGCCGCACCGGAGTGGCCCATGCCGGGCATGCCGCCCCACATGTCGGCGAGCATGTTGACGATGGATCCGCCGTGCTTGCTCATGCTCTGGTTGAACACTTCCCGGGCCATCAGGAAACCGCCCACCAGGTTGGTGCGCAACACGGTTTCAAAGCCCTTCTGGTTGATCGACGCGAGCGGCGAGGGGTACTGGCCGCCGGCGTTGTTCACCAGGCCATGAATCGGGCCGTGCTCCTGCAGGACCTGGCCGACCAGCGCCTTGACCGCTTCTTCATCACGAATATCGCAGGCCTGCCAGCTGGCGCGACCGCCGTCCTCACTGACCTCCGCCGCCACCGTTTGCAGTTTTTCCGGCTTGCGCCCCACCAGGATCACATGGGCGCCGAGGGCTGCCAGCTCGTGGGCGGTGCAACGGCCAATGCCACTGCCGCCGCCGGTAACGATGATGGTCTGCCCCTGGAACAGGTCGGCTTTGAAGATCGAGTCGAAGGCCACGGCGCGGGTCCTTTAAGTGAATTGATCGGCAATGTGCTGCGGCACGGCAATCGGGATTTCCAGCAGTTGCTGGGCGAAGGCCTTGCCTTGGGGATCGATGCGCAGGCTGGCAATCCCGCCGCCACCCAGGGCGTTTTCCAGCAGGAAGTTCAGGCTGTGGCTGCCGGGCAAATACCAGCGCTCGACGCGGCCGTGGATCGGGTCGAGCACGTGGCTCATCCAGTCGACGATCACTTCGGGCGTCAGTGCCTCGGCGATCCACGGCAGGTAGTCGGGCTCGCGGGCGATCACCCCGATGTTGCTGTGGTTGCCCTTGTCGCCGGAGCGGGCCACGGCCAGCTTGACCAGCGGCACGTTGGCGTCGGCGCGGCCTTGGGGTTTGGGCGGGTCGATCAATGCGATCGAGGTGTTCAGCGGTTTGGTGACGGGCAATTCGCAGGCATGCCGTTCGCCAAGGAAGTCGACCTGCAATTGGCAGGCGCTTTTATCGATCAGGAATGAAAACAACCGAATCAGCGGGTACACCGTGGGTCGCCCGCCGACGATCCCGGTGAGCCCCGGCGCCATGCCGGTGGCCGCCTGGGCAATCTCCCGGGCGAACAGCACCAGCGCCTGTTTGCTGGGGTGACGCACCGCCAGTTTCACCACCACTTCGCGGCAGTCCTGGCGTTGGGCATGGGGGCCGTAGGTGGCTTCGCTGCCCAGCAGTTCGATGTTGATGTCGGTGTAGGGCGCCCAGCCGCGCTGGCTGAACAGCTCTGAGGTCTTGTTGATGATCGCCTGGCTGACCCGTTCGGCCTTGGCCACCGCGTCGATCCCGGCGATCAGGCAACTGGCGGTGCAGCGAAAACCATCCGGGTAGGTGGCGCTGACCTTGTACTGGTCGGTGGGCGGCAGGCCTTTGGCGCCGTGCAGGTGCACGCGGTTTTTGCCTTGTTGCCGGAGCTTGACCTGGCTGAAGTCGCAGATCACGTCGGGCAACAGGTAGGCGCGCGGGTCGCCGATTTCATACAGCAGTTGCTCGGCGACGCTCAGTTCGCTGATCAGTCCGCCGGTGCCCTCGACCTTGCTGACGGTGAACTGGCCGTCGGCACTGACCTCCACAATCGGGAAACCGATGTGTTCGTAGTCCGGCACCTCCCGCCAATCGGTGAAGTTGCCGCCGGTGCACTGCGCGCCGCATTCGATGATATGCCCGGCCAATGCCGCCTGGGCCAGGCGGTCGTAGTCCTGCCAGGACCAGTCGAACTCATGCACCAGCGCCGCGCTGACCACCGCGCTGTCTACCACACGGCCGGTTATCACGATATCGGCACCCAGCTCCAGCGCCTGCACGATACCGGGCGCGCCGAGGTAGGCGTTGGTGGATACGCACATCGGCGGCAAGGGCGCGCCGCTGAACATGTCGGTGACGCCTTGCAGTTGCTTGAACTGCGGTTGCAGGTCATCCCCCAGCAGTACGGCGATCTTCAACGGGATTCGGGCCTGGTCGCAGGCCGCCTGCAACGCGGCGGCGCAGGCCTGGGGGTTGATCCCGCCGGCGTTGCTGATCACGCGGATGCCCTGGCGCTGGATATCCGCCAGCAGCGGCGTCAGCACCTCGACGAAATCCGTGGCATAGCCGGCCTGGGGATCTTTCATTCGCGCTCCGGCGAGGATCGACAGGGTGACTTCCGCCAGGTAGTCGAACACCAGGTAATCCAGCGTGCCGCCGTGCACCAACTGCGCAGCGGCGGTGCAGGTGTCGCCCCAGAAGGCGCTGGCGCAGCCGATGCGTACCGTCTTGTTCATGGGGCGTCCTTCCTCTGGTTTGCTGGCACCCACACTACCAAGCAAGCGCTTGGTTTGTAAACTCTGGTCATAACTTTGCCCCAAGCGCTTGCTTGGTTGGCTGCCACGGCCTAAATTGCCGCCCAAGACGTAACCAGAAGTTAAGGAGAGCAGCATGGATGAGCAAAAAGCCCTGCGGGTGATGCGCGCCATGGTCGACGCCGGCCAATTGACCGACCCCGACAGTGCCCGTGGCAAGCTGCTGCAAACCGCGGCCCACCTGTTTCGCAACAAGGGTTTTGAGCGCACCACCGTGCGTGACCTGGCCGGCGCGGTCGGGATCCAGTCCGGCAGCATCTTTCATCACTTCAAGAGCAAGGACGAAATCCTGCGGGCGGTGATGGAGGAAACCATCCACTACAACACCGCCCTGATGCGCGCTTCCCTGGCCGAGGCGAGCAACGTGCGCGAGCGGGTGCTGGCGCTGATTCGTTGCGAATTGCAGTCGATCATGGGCGGCAGTGGCGAGGCCATGGCGGTGCTGGTGTATGAATGGCGTTCCCTGTCGGCCGAGGGCCAGGCCCAGGTGCTGGCCTTGCGCGATATCTACGAAGAGATCTGGTTGCAGGTGCTGGGGGAGGCGAAAAACGCCGGTTACATCAAGGGCGATGTGTTTATCACGCGGCGTTTCCTGACGGGCGCCTTGTCCTGGACCACCACCTGGTTTCGCGCCCAGGGCAGCATGACCTTGGAGCAACTGGCCGACGAAGCCTTGCTGATGGTGTTGAAAGCTGACTAGCCCTTTCGCGCAAGCTATTAATTGTGTGGCAGAAAGTTGTCTCGATAGACAAAAACGCCTAGCTTAGCGGGATCAAAGTTTTCGACGGTGTGTGCCTTGATGTTTTCGCCTTGGCGATTGGCTGCAGGACTCTCAATATGGGCACTTGGCGCACTGTGGCTGATGCCTGCCTCGGCCGCCCAACTGGTGAGGGTCGGTGCTGCGCATTTCCCGCCATACACCGTGCGCCCGGAGCAGGGTGCCGACACCGGGTTGCTGCCGCAACTGGTGGAAGCCTTGAACGCCCTGCAAACCGACTACCAGTTTGTGCTGGTACCCACCTCGATTCCCCGGCGTTTTCGCGACTTCCAGCAAGGTCGGGTGGACATGGCGATCTTCGAAAACCCCAAGTGGGGCTGGCAGGATATTGCCCACACCGATGTCGACATGGGCCTGGAGGATGCGGAAATCTTCGTGGCCCAGCAGGAGCCCGGTCGCGACCAATCGTATTTCGCCGACCTGACCGGCAAGCGCCTGGCGGTGTTCAGCGGCTATCACTACGCGTTCGCCAACTTCAATCCCGACCCCAAGTACATGGCGGAGCACTTCAACGCCACCTTGACCTATTCCCACGACAGCAACCTGCTGATGGTCGCCCGGGGCCGGGCCGACATTGCCCTGGTGACGCGTTCCTACCTCAGCGATTTCCTGGTGCGCAATGCCGATACGGCGGGGCAGTTCCTGGTGTCCGAGCGGATCGACCAGGTGTACCACCACTATGCGTTGCTGCGGCCCAAGGCGCCGATCACGGGGCCGGCGTTCGCCGGGCTGCTCAAGCAGCTGAGGGACAACGGCCAGTTGCTGAAGATCTTCGAGTCTTACCGCATCGATGTAATGCCGGTACCGTGATCGTCTAAATTTTTGCCCTCGGCTCACGTCACTTGTTGAACTGTCGACGATTCGTGAGCCCATCCTATGTCCAATCTGAATGACCTGTCTGTGCTGCCCTTGCCGGCGGGACCCGCCCTGAATGCTGATGAAACTGATAGCCGCCTGAGCCTCACCCTTGAGGGCCAGCCGCTGATTCGCCTGCGCCTTGAGCGGGGTGATGAGGTGCAGGTGCATTTGCAGGAGCCCGCCAGTGTGCCGGCTGCCCGTGCCTTGTGGGCGGCGTGTTATTGGCTGTTTGCCAGGGAGCCCGGGCGTCAGCGACTGGTCTGGTGTCTTGAGCATGCGCCGGAAGATGCCTTGCGCAGTGGGTTGCTGGTGGCGACCGGGGTTGCCGGGCAGTTTCATTGCGAGCGCACGTTGTTCTGGCAGTTGCCGCAACCGTGGCTGGGGCAATCTCTCACGGGGACTTATCCGCAGCAGATGATCATCAGCGGTGGCAAGCGTCATCCTGCCCGTGCGCCGAAGCCGCGGGGCGAGGTGTATCGGCGGTTTGATGCGCGGCTGGGGGCGTGGATTTCACTGCGTACGGTGGAGATTGATGTTGATCTGGCGCGCTTCAATCGTTGGCAGAACAGTGCGCGGGTGGCGAATTTCTGGCAGGAAACTGGCAGCCTGGAACAGCATCGGGAGTATCTGGACAAGCTGGAAGCGGATCCCCATGCGTTGACGTTGATTGGCTGTTTCGATGATGAGCCGTTTGCTTATTTCGAGGCGTATTGGGCGAAGGAGGATCGGGTTGCGCCGTTTTATGACGCGGCGGATTACGATCGCGGGATTCATATGCTGGTGGGCGAAGAGCACCACCGTGGTCCGCACAAGGTAGCGAGCTGGTTGTCGGCGCTGGTGCATTACTTGTTTCTCGATGATCCGCGTACGCAGCGTGTGGTGGCTGAGCCTCGGGCGGATAACGGGAAGATGATTGGGCATATGCAGAATCAGTGTTTCCACTGTGAGAAGGAGTTTGATTTTCCTCATAAGCGGGCGGCGTTGATGATTCTGGGGCGGGAACGGTTTTTTGAGCGGTGTGGGTTGGTTTGACTGAGCAAAAAATCTGAGTGCACGAAGATCAAATGTGGGAGCGGGCTTGCTCGCGAAAGCGCAGTGTCAGTCAATGCATGTGTGACTGATCCACCGCTTTCGCGAGCAAGCCCGCTCCCACATGGGATGTGTGGCGCGTCAGGCCCGCCGCGCAAACGTGTCGCTATGGGTCCCGGAAACCTTCCGGCAATGCACCAGCGCATCGCGAATCATAAAGTTCACCAACGTCGGTGAAACCCCCAGCTCCTTGGCAATATCCTTCTGCGGCACCCCGTGCAGCCGGTACATCTCAAACGCGTAACGCGTGCGCTGAGGCAACTCGGTCAAGGCGTCGGCAATGTTCTCCAGCGTCGAAAAGTTGATGTGCGAGGTCTCAGGTGAAGCGCCGTGAATAACCACATTCAAGCCTTCCTCTTCCGTGCCGGAATATTTCAGCTCCAGCGCCTGCTTGCGGTAGTGATCAATAGCCAGGTTGCGCACGATCTGGAACAGGTAACTGAGCTGCGCCTTGAACGATGACGTGATGGTGGGGGCCGATTGCAACCGGAAGTAGGCGTCTTGCACCACGTCTTCGGCGCGGGATCGGCAGCCGGTAATACGCGCTGCGATCTTGACCAGGATCAGTCGATTGTCGACGAAGGCCTGGAGTAGGGGTGAGTCGCACCTGCCTGTGGATACTTGTTCCGTCATGGAAATCACCTTGTTGCAAGAGAAGGTTGGGGGAGGGCGTCCTTGCTGAGGCCTCCTACACATCGGGCAACAAATTATGCTTAATGATAATGATTGTCAAATGAGAAGACGAACTAATCTTATGCTTTATCGAGAGGTGTGAACGGCGTCTCGCTGACTAATTATTTCCCGGTGCCATCCGTTCTCATGGGTGAAAGGCCAGTTAACAAACCGGCCAAGGATCAGCGCCTGGAGGAGGACAAAATGGGTTTTTATCGTGTGAGCGGGAGTGGTCTGAAATGAACACGCCGGCTCGATTACGCCTGTTTTGCCTGCCTTACTCCGGCGCCAGCGCCATGGTCTACAGCCGCTGGCGGCGTGCGCTGCCGGAGTGGTTGCAGGTGCGGCCGCTGGAGTTGCCGGGGCGCGGCATGCGCATGGACGAGCCGTTGCAGCGCGATATCAAAAAACTGGCCGGGCAACTGGCTGATGAGATCCGCGCCGAGCTGGACGGCCCCTACGCCTTGTTCGGCCACAGCCTCGGCGGCCTGCTGGCCTTCGAGCTGGCCCATGCCCTGCGCGAACGGGGTGCGCCGCCGCCATTGGCGCTGTTTGCCTCGGGTACCGCCGGCCCGGCCTGTCGCGATGTCAGCGAATACGCCATCGAGAAAAACGACGAACAACTGATCGCCCGCCTGCGGGAACTCAAGGGCACGGGCGAAGACGTGCTGGCCAACGCCGAACTGATGCAGTTGATGCTGCCGATCCTGCGGGCCGACTTCCTGCTGTGCGGCAGTTTCGAATACGGCGAGCGTGAGCCGCTGAGCCTGCCCATCCATGTATTCGGCGGCAAGCAGGACACGGTGCGCGCCGATCAACTGCTGGACTGGCAGCAAGACACCGCCAGCGGTTTCTCCCTCGACATGTTCGACGGTCACCACTTCTTCCTGGTGCAGCACGAGAGTTCCGTACTGCGCTGTGTGCGGCGTTACGCCGACGAACACCTGGCCCGCTGGCGCAACGACGCCGCGCGGCAGATGGCCCGGGCAACCGGCTGAACAAGCCCCCGGCCACACATTCCCCGATTTCCCAGTAAGCCGATTTCAGGCAGGAACCCCATGATGGACGCCTTCGAACTTCCCCGCACCCTGGTTCAGTCCCTTCAACGCCGCGCCGCGCAAACCCCGGATCGACTGGCGTTGCGCTTCCTTGCCGAGACGGCCGAACAGAGCGTTGTCCTCAGTTACCGCGACCTCGACCTGCGCGCCCGCACCATCGCCGCCGCCTTGCAGGCCGACGCCGGGCTGGGCGATCGTGCGGTGCTGCTGTTCCCCAGCGGGCCGGATTACGTCGCGGCGTTCTTTGGTTGCCTGTACGCCGGGGTCATCGCGGTGCCGGCCTATCCGCCGGAGTCCGCCCGCCGCCATCATCAGGAGCGGCTGCTGTCGATCATTGCAGACGCCGAGCCGCGGTTGCTGCTGACCACGTCCAGCCTCGGTGATTCGCTGGCGCAACTCGAAGGCGCGCCGCAGTTGCTGTGCGTTGACAGCCTCAATGCCGAAATCGCGAGCCATTGGGTCGCGCCCAACTTGCAGGACGATGACATCGCCTTCCTGCAATACACCTCCGGCTCCACTGCGTTGCCCAAGGGCGTGCAAGTGACCCACGGCAACCTGGTGGCCAACGAATTGCTGATCCGTCGCGGCTTCGGCATCGACCTGAACCCCGACGACGTGATCGTCAGCTGGTTGCCGCTGTACCACGACATGGGCCTGATCGGCGGGCTGCTGCAGCCGATCTTCAGCGGTGTGCCGTGCGTATTGATGTCGCCGGCGTACTTCCTTGGCCGGCCATTGCGCTGGCTCGAAGCGATCAGCGAATACGGCGGCACCATCAGCGGCGGGCCGGACTTCGCCTATCGCTTGTGCAGCGAGCGAGTCAGCGAATCGGCATTGGATCGCCTGGACCTGAGCAAATGGCGCGTCGCGTATTCCGGCTCCGAGCCGATCCGCCTCGACACCCTCGAACGCTTCGCCGAGAAGTTCGCCGCCTGCGGTTTTACCCCGAACAATTTCTTCGCCTCCTACGGCTTGGCGGAGGCCACCTTGTTCGTTGCCGGCGGCACCCGTGGCCAGGGCATCCCGGCCGTGCGCCTAGACGAACAGGCTCTGGCCGCCAATCGCGCCGAGCCCGGTCAGGGCGCGGCGATCATGAGTTGCGGCACCAGCCAGCCCGAGCACGCGGTGCTGATTGCCGACCCCGCCACCCTGGCGACGCTCCCCGACAATGCCGTCGGTGAAATCTGGGCCACCGGCCCGAGCATCGCCCACGGCTACTGGCGCAACCCTGAAGCCACCGCCAAGACCTTCGTCCAGCACGAAGGCCGTACCTGGCTGCGGACCGGCGACCTCGGGTTTATCCGCGAAGGTGAAGTGTTCATCACCGGCCGGCTGAAAGACCTGCTGATCGTGCGGGGCCACAACCTGTATCCCCAAGATATCGAGCAAGCCATCGAGCGCGAAGTGGAAGTGGTGCGCAAGGGCCGGGTCGCCGCGTTCGCGGTGAATGACCAGGGCCTGGAAGGCATCGGTATTGCTGCCGAAATCAGCCGCAGCGTGCAGAAAATCCTGCCGCCGGAGGCACTGATCAAAGCGATTCGCCAGGCGGTGGCCGAAGCCTGCCAGGAAGCGCCGAGCGTGGTGGTGCTGCTCAACCCCGGTGGCTTGCCGAAAACGTCCAGCGGCAAGGTGCAGCGCTCGGCCTGCCGCACACGCCTGGCGGACGGCAGCCTCGACAGTTATGCGCAGTTCCCCGGCGTGCAGGCGCCGGTCGGCGATGCTGTCCTGCAATCCGAACTGCAAAACCAGATTGCCGCGATCTGGTGCGAGCAATTGCAGGTGACGCAGGTCGCCGCCGACGATCACTTCTTCCTGCTGGGGGGCAACTCCATCAGCGCCACCCAGGTCGTCGCCCGGCTGCGGGAAACCCTCGGCCTGGAACTGAACCTGCGCCTGTTGTTCGAAGCGCCCACCCTGGCTGCCTTCGCCACCAGCGTCGGGCAATTGCAGCAGGACGGCGGCGTGGCCCAAGGCGCAATCCATGGGTTGTCGCGCCAGGAAGACCTGCCGCAATCCCTCGCGCAAAACCGCTTGTGGATCACCTGGCAACTCGACCCGCACAGCAGCGCCTACACCATTCCCGGCGCCTTGCGGTTGCGCGGCGAGCTGGATGAAGACGCGGTGCGCGCAACCTTCCAGCAACTGATCCAGCGCCACGAAGCCCTGCGCACGCGCTTCTTCGAGCGCGATGGCCAGGCCTTCCAGCGGGTCGACGCCAAGGCTGATTTCGATCTGCAAGTCATCGACCTCAGCGATTTGCCTGCCGCCGAGCGGGAAGCCCGTGCCAAGCAGATTCGTGAAGACGAAGCCCGCACCCAGTTCGACCTGGAGAAAGGCCCGCTGCTGTGGGTAACGCTGGTACGCCTGGATGACGACGACCACCAACTGCTGGTGACCCTGCACCACATCATCGCGGACGGCTGGTCGCTGAACGTGTTGATCGACGAATTCTCGCGACTGTACGCCGCTGCGTCCCAGGGCCAACCCCTGGAGCTGCCAGCGCTGGCCCTGCAATACGCCGACTACGGAAGTTGGCAGCGCCAGTGGCTGGCCGAAGGCGAGGGCCAGCGACAACTGGCTTACTGGAAACAACAACTGGGCGACGAGCACCCAACCCTGAGCCTGGCCACCGATCACCCGCGTTCAGCGCAGCACCTGCGCAGTGCCTCGCGTCACAGTGTGCGTGTGAGCGCGAGCCTCGGCGAAGCCATTCGCAAGACTGCCCAAAGCCACGAATCCACGCCGTTCATGCTGTTGCTCGCGGCGTTCCAGAGCCTGCTCTATCGCTACAGCGGCCAGCGCGATATCCGCATCGGCGTGCCCAACGCCAACCGTCCGCGCCAGGAAACCCAAGGCCTGATCGGGTTCTTTATCAACACCCTCGTACTGCGCGCCGAACTGGATGCGCGCCTGCCCTTCGCCGAGTTGCTGCCGGCAACCCGCACCGCAGCGCTGGGTGCCCAGGCCCATCAGGACCTGCCTTTCGAACAACTGCTGGAAGCCTTCCCCCAAGCTCGGGAACAAGGCCTGTTCCAGGTGATGTTCAACCACCAGCAACGTGACCTCGGCGCCTTGCGCCGCTTGCCGGGCCTGCTTGCCGACGAGCTGGCATGGCACAGCCGCGAAGCCAAGTTCGACCTGCAACTGCACACTGAAGAAGACCGCAACGGGCGCCTGAGCCTGTCCTTCGACTACGCCGATGAGCTGTTCGACGCCGCCACCATCGAACGCCTGGCCGGGCACTTCATCAACCTGCTGCAAGCCATTTGCGAGCAACCACAACAGGCCATCGGCGACCTGAAGCTGTTGCACGTCGACGAGCAGCGCCAACAACAGCAGTGGAGCGCTGCGCCGTGCACACCGGCGCAGCGCTGGCTGCCGGAACACCTCAACCAACACGTCTCGGAACGCACCGCAGTGGTGTGGCAGGACGGCAGCCTGACCTTCGCGCAATTGCACACCCAGGCCAACCGCCTGGCCCATTACCTGCGGGACAAGGGCGTGGGCCCGGACGTGTGCGTGGCCATCGCCGCCGAGCGTTCGCCGCAACTGCTGATCGGCCTGCTGGCAATCATCAAGGCCGGCGGCGCCTATGTGCCGCTGGACCCGGATTATCCCGCCGAACGCCTGGGCTACATGCTCAAGGACAGCGGCGTGCAACTGCTGCTGACCCAAACTTCACTGCTGGAACAACTGCCCACGGCGCAAGGCGTGTGCGTCATCGCCATGGACAGCCTCAAGCTCGACAGTTGGCCGACCCATGCGCCGGGTTTGCACCTCAATGGCGACAACCTCGCCTATGTGATCTACACCTCCGGCTCCACCGGCCAGCCCAAGGGCGTGGGCAACACCCATGCCGCGCTGGCCGAGCGCTTGCAGTGGATGCAAGCCACCTACCAATTGGATGAAACTGATGTGCTGATGCAAAAGGCGCCCATCAGTTTCGACGTGTCGGTGTGGGAGTGTTTCTGGCCGCTGATCACCGGTTGCCGCCTGGTGCTGGCCGGCCCCGGCGAGCATCGCGATCCCCATCGCATCGCGCAGTTGGTGCAGGAGCACGGCGTGACCACGCTGCACTTTGTGCCGCCGCTGTTGCAGCTGTTTGTCGACGAACCGTTGGCTGCCGAATGCACCAGCCTGCGTCGCCTGTTCTCCGGCGGTGAAGCGCTGCCCGCCGAGTTGCGCAACCGGGTGCTGGCGCAGTTGCCGGCGGTGCAGTTGCACAATCGGTATGGCCCCACCGAAACCGCGATCAACGTGACGCACTGGCATTGCCAGGCCGAGGACGGCGAGCGTTCGCCGATTGGCCGGCCGCTGGGCAATGTGATTTGCCGGGTGCTGGATGATCAGTTCGAGCCGCTGCCGGCGGGTGTGCCGGGTGAGTTGTGCATCGGCGGCATCGGCCTGGCCCGGGGTTACCTCGGGCGTGCGGGGCTGACCGCCGAACGCTTTGTCGCCGACCCGTTGGGTGAGGCGGGCGCACGCCTGTATCGCACCGGTGACCGCGTGCGCTGGAGCACCGATGGGGTACTGGAATACCTCGGACGCCTGGATCAGCAGGTCAAGTTGCGCGGCTTCCGTGTCGAGCCTGAAGAAATCGAAGCCCGCCTGCTGGCTCTCGACGGCATCGCCCAAGCGGTGGTGCTGGTGCGGGAAACCGCAGCCGGTGCGCAGTTGATCGGCTACTACACCGCCAGCGAACCGTTGGATGAACAGGACGTAAAAACCGCCCTGGCCGCCGAGCTGCCGGAGTACATGGTCCCGGCGCAATTGATGCGCCTGGACGCGATGCCCCTGAGCCCAAGCGGCAAACTGGATCGCCGCGCCTTGCCGGAACCGGTGTGGCAGGTACGTGAGCACGTCGAACCTGAAACAGCGCTGGAACAGCAAATCGCCGCGATCTGGCGTGAAGTCCTGGCGCTGCCACGCATCGGCCTGCGGGACGACTTCTTCGCCCTTGGCGGCCATTCGTTGCTGGCGACGCAAATCATCTCCCGCACCCGCCAGGCCTGTGACGTCGAACTGCCGTTGCGCACGCTGTTCGACGCCAGCGAGCTGGGGGCTTTCGCCGAGCAGGTCCGGCTGATCCAGGCCGCCGGGCAACGTAACCAACAGCTGGCCATCGGCAAGGTCGACCGCAGCCAGCCGGTGCCACTGTCCTATTCCCAGCAGCGCATGTGGTTCCTCTGGCAGATGGAGCCCGACAGCCCGGCGTATAACGTCGGCGGCATGGCGCGCTTTCGCGGGGTGCTGGACGTGGGCCGTTTCGAGGCGGCGTTGCAGGCCTTGATCATGCGTCATGAAACCCTGCGCACCACGTTCCCGAGCATCAATGGCGTGGCGCAGCAGAAGGTCGCGGCGCAAACCGGCGTGCGCATGGATTGGCAGGACTTCTCTGCGTTGAATGAGGCCGAGCGGCAACGGCGAGTGCAACAACTGGCCGACCATGAAGCCCACACGCCGTTCAATCTGGAGACCGGTCCACTGCTGCGCGCCTGCCTGGTCAAGGCCGGCGAGCAGGAACATTACCTGGTGCTGACCCTGCACCATATCGTCACCGAAGGCTGGGCCATGGACATCTTTGCCCGTGAACTCAGCGCGCTGTATGAAGCGTTCATCGACGACCGCGAATCGCCACTGGCGCCACTGCCGGTGCAGTACCTCGACTACAGCGTGTGGCAGCGCCAGTGGCTGGAGTCCGGCGAACGCCAGCGCCAACTGGATTACTGGACCGCGCAACTGGGCACCGAACATCCGCTGCTGGAACTGCCGGCCGACCGTCCGCGGCCGCCGGTGCAAAGTCACCAGGGCGAGCTGTACCGTTTCGATTTGAGCGACGACCTCGCCGCCCGCGTGCGTGCCTTCAACGCCGAACGCGGCCTGACCCTGTTCATGACCATGACCGCCACCCTCGCGGTATTGCTCTACCGCTACAGCGGCCAGACTGACCTGCGCATCGGTGCGCCGGTGGCCAACCGGATTCGCCCGGAAAGCGAAGGGCTGATCGGCGCATTCCTCAACACCCAAGTGCTGCGTTGCCAGCTCAACGGGCAGATGAGTGTCGGCGAACTGTTTGACCAGGTTCGCCACACCGTGATCGAAGGCCAGTCCCATCAGGACCTGCCGTTCGACCATCTGGTGGAGGCCCTGCAACCACCCCGCAGCGCGGCGTACAACCCGCTGTTCCAGGTGATGTGCAACGTGCAGCGCTGGGAATTCCAGCAGAGCCGCACCCTGGCCGGGATGACCGTCGAATACCTGGCCAACGACGCCCGCGCCACCAAGTTCGACCTCAACCTGGAAGTCACTGACCTCGATCATCGCCTGGGTTGCTGCCTGACCTACAGCACCGACCTGTTCGACGAGCCGCGCATTGCGCGCATGGCGGCGCATTGGCAAAACCTGCTGGAAGCCTTGCTCGCCGATCCGCAACAGCGCCTGAGTGAGTTGCCGTTGCTGGAGGCTGGCGAACAGCGCGCCCTGCAAGACAGCCTTGGCATTGAAGCCGGCGAGCATCGCCTCGACCAGTGCATCCATCACTTGTTCAGCGAGCAGGCCCTGGCCCGTGCCGATGCACCGGCGTTGACCTTTGCCGGGCAGACCCTGAGCTACAGCGAACTCGACAGCCGTTCCAATCGCCTGGCCTGGATGCTCCGCGAGCGCGGCGTGGGCCCGCAGGTGCGGGTCGGCCTGGCGTTGCCGCGTTCGCTGGAAATGGTCGTCGGCCTGCTGGCAATCCTCAAGGCCGGCGGCGCCTATGTGCCGCTGGACCCGGAATACCCGCTGGACCGCCTGCACTACATGATCGAGGACAGTGGCATCGGCCTGTTGCTCAGCGATGCCGCGATGTTCGACGCCTTGGGCGAACTGCCTGAGAGTGTCGGCCGCTGGTGCCTGGAAGATGACCTGCTGACCCTGGCGGACTACCCGGCAAGCGAGTTGCCTTTCATCAGCCTGCCGCAAAATCAGGCCTACTTGATCTACACCTCCGGTTCCACCGGCAAGCCCAAGGGCGTGGTGGTGTCCCACGGCGAAATCGCCATGCATTGCCAGGCGGTGATCGAGCGCTTCGGCATGCGCCCGGATGACTGCGAGCTGCACTTCTATTCCATCAACTTTGACGCTGCCACCGAGCGTCTGCTGGTGCCGTTGCTCAGTGGTGCCCAGGTGGTGTTGCGGGCCCAGGGCCAGTGGGACGCGGAAGAAATCTGCGGGCTGATTCGTCGGCACCGCATCAATATCCTGGGCTTCACCCCAAGCTATGGCAGCCAGTTGGCGCAATGGCTGGCCACGCAAGACCAGACCCTGGCGGTGCGCATGTGCATCACCGGCGGTGAGGCCCTGACCGGCGAACACTTGCAGCGCATTCGTGCGGCATTCAAGCCGGCGCTGTTTTTCAACGCCTATGGCCCGACTGAAACCGTGGTGATGCCGTTGGCCAGCCTGGCCCCGGAAGCCCTGGAAGAGGGCGCCGGCAGCGTGCCGATCGGCAGCATCATCGGCGCGCGTGTGGCCTACATTCTGGATGCGGATCTGGCGCTGGTGCCGCAAGGCGCGACGGGTGAGTTGTACGTCGGCGGTGCCGGCCTGGCCCAGGGGTATCACCAGCGTCCGGGGATGACGGCGGAGCGGTTTGTCGCGGATCCGTTTGCCACGAACGGCGGTCGCCTGTATCGCACCGGCGACCTGGTGCGCCAGCGTGCCGATGGCCTGGTGGAATACCTCGGTCGTATCGACCATCAAGTGAAGATTCGCGGGTTCCGCATCGAGCTGGGAGAAATTGAAATCCGCCTGCTGGAACACGAGGCGGTGCGTGAAGCGGTGGTGTTGGCGCTGGACTCTCCGAGCGGCAAGCAGTTGGTGGCCTATCTGGTCAGCGACCAGGAGCAGGGCGCGCTGCGTGAATCCCTAAAGGCGCATCTGAAAGCGCAGCTGCCGGACTACATGGTGCCCGCGCACCTGATCGTTCTCGACAGCATGCCGCTGACCGCCAACGGCAAACTCGACCGCCGCGCCTTGCCGCAGCCGGACCCCGAGGCGAATCGTCAACAGTACGTGGCGCCGCGCAACGAGCTGGAGCAAACCCTGGCGGCCATCTGGTGCGCGGTACTGAACGTGCAACAGGTAGGCCTTGACGACAACTTCTTCGAGTTGGGCGGCGACTCGATCCTGTCGATCCAGGTGGTCAGCCGGGCCCGGCAGGCGGGGATTCATTTCAGTCCGCGTGATTTGTTCCAGCACCAGACCGTGCAAACCCTGGCCGCCGTGGCGACCCGCAGCGAGCAGGTCAGCGCCGAACAAGGCGTGTTGACCGGCGCGTCCGGGCTGACGCCGATCCAGCACTGGTTCTTCGACACCGACATCCCGGAGCGCCAACACTGGAACCAGGCATTGCTGCTGGAGCCGGTTCAGGCCCTGGAACCTCATCGCCTGGAGCAAGCGTTGCTGGCGGTGCTGGAACATCACGACGCCCTGCGCCTGAGCTTCACCCAGCGCGACGCCCAATGGCACGCCGAACACTTGGCTGTGCCGGAAGGCGGCCTGCTGTTGCAAGCCCAGGTGGCGGACATGGAGCAGTGCGGCGCGCTGTTCACCGACACCCAGCGCAGCCTCAACCTCGCCCATGGCCCGTTGTTGCGCGCGTTACTGGTGGACGGCCCGCAAGGCCAGCGCCGGCTGCTGATCGCGATCCATCACCTGGTGGTGGACGGCGTTTCCTGGCGGGTATTGCTCGAAGATTTGCAGACCGTGTATCGCCAGTTGAGCGACGGCCAGCCGGTCAACCTGCCGGCCAAGACCAGCGCCTTGCGCGACTGGGCGGCGCGGTTGCAGGCGTATGCCGGCAGCGAATCCCTGCGTGAGGAGCTGCACGTGTGGCAGCAACAGTTGGCCGGCCCTGCCGTTGAGTTGCCGGTGGATCGCCCACAGGGTTCGCTGCGCAATCGCGACGCCGATACCGTCAGCGTGCGCCTGGATGCCGAGCGCACCCGCCAGTTGTTGCAGCAGGCGCCAAGTGCCTACCGCACCCAGGTCAACGATTTGCTGCTGACCGCCCTGGCCCGTGTGCTGTGCCGTTGGAGTGGCCATGAATCCGCATTGATCCAGCTGGAAGGCCACGGCCGCGAACCGCTATTCGACGAGATCGACCTGACCCGCAGCGTCGGCTGGTTCACCAGCGCCTACCCGCTGCGCCTGACCCCGCTGCATATCGAAGAGGCCGCCGGGCAGGGCGCCTCGATCAAGGCGATCAAGGAGCAACTGCGCGGCGTGCCCCACAAGGGGTTGGGTTATGGCGTGCTGCGCTACCTGGCCGACGACCTGTGCCGCCAGACCATGGCCGCGTTGCCGAGCGCCAGTATCACCTTCAACTACCTCGGCCAGTTCGATCAGAGCTTTGGCGCCGACGCACTGTTCCACCCGCTGGACGAGTCCGCCGGAATCGCCCACGACCCGGAGGCGCCGTTGCCCAACGCGCTGAGTGTCGACAGCCAGGTGTACGGCGGTGAGCTGGTGCTGCGCTGGACCTTCAGCCGCGAGCGTCACCACAGCCAGACCATCGCTGAACTGGCGGACGCTTACCTGGCGGAACTGCAAAGCCTGATCGAACATTGCCTCAAGGCAGACGCGGGCGGCCTTACGCCGTCGGACTTCCCGCTGGCGCACCTGACCCAGGGGCAACTCGATGCGCTGCCGGTGCCGGCCAATGCCATCGAAGACGTGTACCCGCTGACCCCGATGCAGGAAGGCTTGCTGCTGCACACCCTGCTGGAACCGGGCACCGGCCTCTACTACATGCAGGACCGCTACCGCATCAACAGCGCCCTGGACCCCGAGCGTTTCGCCCAGGCCTGGCAGGCGGTGATCGCCCGTCATGAAGCCTTGCGCGCCTCGTTCTGCTGGAACGTCGGCGAAGACATGTTGCAGGTTATCCACAAGCCCGGCAGCACGCCGATCGAGTACCTCGACTGGAGCCAGGAGCCGGAAAGCGAGCAGGAACCGCGCCTGCAAGCGTTGCTGAAAAGCGAGCGTGAAGCCGGTTTCGATCTGCTTAACCAGGCGCCCTTCCACCTGCGGCTGATCCGCGTAGGCGAAGCCCGCTACTGGTTCATGATGAGCAACCACCACATCCTGATCGATGCGTGGTGCCGCTCGCTGCTGATGAACGATTTCTTCGACATCTACATGGCCCTCGGCGAAGGTCGCGAAGCGCAACTGGCGACGCCACCGCGTTACCGCGATTACATCGCCTGGCTGCAACGCCAGAACCTCGCCGAGGCGCGCCAGTGGTGGCAGCAGAACCTGCAAGGGTTCGAACGCACCACACCGATTCCGAGCGACCGGCCGTTCCTGCGCGAGCATGCCGGCCACAGCGGCGGCATGGTGGTAGGCGACTGCTACACCCGCCTGGATGTGCGCGACGGCGCGCAATTGCGCGAGCTGGCCCAGGCTCATCAATTGACGGTGAACACCTTCGCCCAGGCGGCATGGGCCCTGGTGCTGCGGCGCTTGAGTGGCGATCGCGACGTGCTGTTCGGCGTCACCGTGGCCGGGCGCCCGGTAGAAATGCCCGAGATGCAGCGCACTGTCGGGCTGTTTATCAACAGTATCGCCTTGCGGGTCAAGCTGCCGGAGGACGATCAGCAGTGCAGCGTGCGCCAATGGTTGAGCGGCCTGCTCGACAGCAATATGCAACTGCGCGAGTACGAGTACCTGCCGCTGGTGACCATCCAGGAGCACAGCGAACTGCCGAAAGGCCAGCCGCTGTTCGACAGCCTGTTCGTGTTCGAGAACGCCCCGGTGGAAGTCTCGGTACTGGACCGTGCGCAAAGCCTGAATGCCACCTCGGATTCCGGTCGCACCCACACCAACTTCCCGCTGACGGCCGTGTGCTACCCGGGCGATGACCTGGGCTTGCACCTGTCCTACGACCAGCGTTATTTCGATGAAACCACCGTGCAAGGCATGCTCGCTGAATTCAAGCGGCTGCTGCTGGCGCTGGTGCAGGGCTTCCATGGCGACATGGCCGACTTGCCGCTGATTGGCGAGCAGGAGCGTGAGTTCCTGGTGGACGGCTGCAACCAGAGCGAGCATGAATATCCGCTGGAGCGCAGTTACATCGAGCTGTTCGAAGCCCAGGTGGCAGAGCATCCACAGCGGATTGCCGCCAGTTGCCTGGATCAGCAATGGACCTACTCTGAGCTGAACCGGCGCAGTAACCGCCTGGGTCATGCGCTGATTGCCGCGGGTGTCGGGCTGGACCAACCGGTGGCGTTGCTGGCTGAACGTAATCTGGATTTGCTGGGCATGATCATCGGCAGCTTCAAGGCCGGCGCGGGTTACTTGCCGCTGGATCCGGGGCTGCCGACCCAGCGCTTGAGCCGGATCATCGACCTCAGTCGTACGCCGTTGCTGGTGTGCACCGAGGCTTGTCGGGAACAGGCGGATCTGTTGCTGGAAGAGTTTGCCTGTGGCTCGCGACCGAGGCTGCTGGTGTGGGAGGAGCTGGTGGGTTCAGAGCAGAACCCGGGCATCTACAGCGCGCCGGATAACCTGGCCTACGTGATCTACACCTCGGGCTCCACTGGCCTGCCCAAGGGCGTGATGGTCGAACAGCGCGGCATGCTCAATAACCAGTTGAGCAAGGTGCCGTATCTGCAACTGACTGAGCACGATGTGATCGCCCAGACCGCCTCGCAAAGTTTCGATATCTCGGTGTGGCAGTTCCTCGCGGCGCCGCTGTTCGGGGCGCGGGTGGACATTGTGCCAAATACCATTGCCCATGATCCGCAAGGCTTGCTCGCTCACGTCCAGGCCCAGGGCATTACCGTGCTGGAAAGCGTGCCGTCACTGATCCAGGGCATGCTCGCCCAGGACCGCATGAGCCTGGATGGCTTGCGCTGGATGCTGCCGACGGGTGAAGCGATGCCGCCGGAACTGGCGCACCAGTGGTTGCTGCGTTATCCGCAGATTGGCCTGGTCAACGCGTATGGCCCGGCGGAATGTTCGGACGACGTGGCGTTCTTCCGCGTCGACCTGGCGTCGACCCGTGGCACTTATCTGCCGATTGGTACGCCGACTGACAACAACCGGTTGTACCTGCTGGACGGCGCGCTGGAATTGGTGCCCCAAGGCGCGGTTGGCGAGTTGTGCGTGGTCGGGACGGGCGTGGGGCGTGGTTATGTCAGCGATCCGCTGCGCACGGCGCAAGCGTTTGTGCCGAATCCATTGGGTGCGGACCGGTTGTATCGAACAGGGGATTTGGCCCGCCGTCGCAGCGACGGTGTGTTGGAGTACGTCGGGCGCATCGACCATCAGGTGAAGATTCGCGGTTACCGGATCGAGCTGGGTGAAATCGAAGCGCGCCTGCATGAGCAGCCTGAAGTGCGGGATGCGGCGGTGGGCGTGCAGGAGGGCGTCAACGGCAAGCATCTGGTGGGCTACCTGGTGGCGGCGGATGCGCAGCTCAACCCGGGTGAGCGCCTCGATCGCATCAAGCAACGCCTGCGGGCCGAGCTGCCGGAATACATGGTGCCGTTGCATTGGTTGTGGCTCGACCGGTTGCCGCTGAACGCCAACGGCAAGCTGGACCGCAAGGCCTTGCCGGCACTGGAGATCGGCCAGTTGCACAGCCAGGAATATCTGGCGCCGCGCAATGAGCTGGAGCAGACGCTGGCCGGGATCTGGGCCGAGGTGCTCAAGGTCGAGCGCGTCGGCGTGCAGGACAACTTCTTCGAACTGGGCGGGCATTCGTTGCTGGCCACGCAGATAGCTTCACGGGTGCAGAAGACGCTGCAGCGGGATGTGCCGTTGCGGGCGATGTTCGAGTGCAGCACGGTGGAGGCGTTGGCGGGGTATATCGACGGGCTGGCGGCGAATGAGATCAGCGCCGAGAAGGTGGATCGGTTGAGTGATTTGATGGCGGAGCTGGAGGGTTTTTAACTCGGATCGCAACGCGCCACTCGTCGGGTGGCGCGGTTGTTAAGGTTCGAACTGTGAATTCTGACAGTAGGCAAGGGGGGCATTTCGGCGTGTGATGGGCAACACCATCACTCGTTGAAATGGAGTTCTATCATGCCCAAGTCATCACCGTTGACCCTTGACCTGCCCAAGCCACAGTTGGTCGAAGCCGAGGGAGAGCCCCGGGTTGACCCGCTCCAGTTGCTGGAGGGGGCTACTGTCCGGGTGTTCTACGAAGGGATGCTCAGCACCGACAGTATTGCGTTGCGCTGGGAGTCGACACCGGGGGAATACGCGCCGATTGCCTCCCTGGATGGCGTCGAAGCGGGCTCGGTCGAGTTCCACGTACCCCCGTATTACGTAGGGCTGCGCATTGATAACTTCGCGCTGTTTTCCTATGTCGTTACCCGCGATGGCGAGGAACATCCTTCCCCCGTTGCCGACGTGTTCATCAAGCTGCCGTCCAATTTGCCGCAACTGCAGATCTTTCAAGCCTCAGGCGGTGTTCTGGACCTGTCCTTGTTGTGCGGTGAAGACCCGGTTCTGCATGTCGATGCCTGGCCGTTCATCGACCCGGTTCAAGTGGCTCAGGTCTATATCGGGGGGATTTACCCTGATGGGTCCAAGGCCAGTCTCTACCCTTATGAAGATGCACCGGTAACAGACGAGGACGTGCGCCATGGCTGGACCCGAAAGTTGTCCCGTGCCGAGCTGGCCACGCTCAAGCATGACAGTGAGCTTTATATTGCGTTCTACGTTGAGTTTTTGCCGCGTGCGGGTTCCAGGCCGGTGTATCGGCTGATTTCTGGTTTGGTGTTGACGTTGCTCATCGAGCCTCATTTGGATCTCGTAGCGCCCACGGTGGTGGAAGCCACGCAAATCACACCTGAAAATCTCGTATTGAATCCGGTCAATACCCGGGACGGTGCGACCATCCGGGTCAGCTATGAGCATATGTGCCCTTGCGACTGGGTTTGCGCCTTCTGGGAAGGGACTGCCGGGGCAGGCACTCCGGTAATCGAGTGCAAGCAGGCCGACAATCGGGACGTTGTTGATTTTAATGTGCCGGCGTCAGCCATCAGCGCCAATTTCAATAAGCAGGTGTCGGTCCGCTACACCGTCCGACGGGAAGGGCAAACCTGGTCGGCGCTGCCGCGACCGGTAAAAATCCTGAATATCTCCGGCCTGCCCAAGCCGCAGGTGGAACAGGCCACGGGCAGTACGCTGGACCTCAATACGTTCCAGGGGGACGCGCAACTGACGGTGGCGGCCTATGCCTACGGCGCCTTGGGGCAGCCCTGCTGGATGTGGGTAACCGGTGAGCGGGAAGATGGCGCGCCTTATCGCTTCGATGTGCTGGATGGCGAGCCGCTCTCCGAGCAATGGCTGCAGGAGGGCGTCAGTACGCTGCTGTCCCGGCGCGACCTGCAAAAACTGGCCGATTGCAGCCGCTTTGACGTGCATTTTGCGGTGAACTTCGATGGCCGGTCCGACAGGGCCAGCGCCGAGCCGTTTCCTGTGCTGCACCTGGATATTCATCAGGAAGACCTGGTCCTGAAACCCTTGACCATTCGGGAGGCCGTGGGCTCGCAGTTGACGGTATGGAATGGCCGTGATGGCGTGACGGCACGGGTGGAATATGACCACATCAGTGCTCATGACGAGATCAGCGTGTGTTGGACACAATCGGACGGTAGTTGCCTGCCGTTGCCACCCAAGCCGGGTAACACTGATCCGAAGTACGTTGACTTCACCATTCCCCGCGAGGCTGTAATCGCTGGAAGCGGCAAAACAGTGCCCGTCAGTTACAGCGTCGCGAGCGCATGCAAGCACGTCACGTCAGCTGACCTGGAGCTACAGATCAGTGTACCGCAGCGCTTGCCTGCGCCAGAGGTGCCGCAGGCCACTCAATTGCCCGGTGGCCAGGGGACACTGGACTTGCGCACCTTTACCGGGGATGCCGAGATTACGCTGCAAGCCTGGTGGTTCATCCTGGTGGGGCAAAAGGGCTGGCTGGAATGTACGGGAACCTTGCTCGACGGGTCGTCCCATACCCTCAAGCTGCTGGTCAATGAGCCGATCACGCAAGAGCAGGCAAACCATGGGTTGTCGCACGTTCTGCCTCGTGAGGAACTGGAAAAGTTTCGCCACAGGTCCGTATTGAACATCGTGTTCAAGGTTACGGCGGACGGCAGCTCCCATGTGAGCGAAGCAATTGTGTTCCCTGTGCTGATGTTGCTGTTGCGCAAGCAGTACAGAGACCTGACGGATTTCAACGATCAGACCTTGGGTTTATGGACCGTAGGGTCAGGCGCACCCGATGCCAGGGATATCAGCATTGAATATATGGGGACGGGACCTGACGGCAAGCCCGATTACGCAGTCAGGAATTTCACATTTACCAATAACAGTTTCGGCCCGATCCTGCAGCGGCGCTTCTTGGATTTGGAGAGCGGTTTTACTTACCGGTTTTCCGTACGGGTTCGACGGTACAGCGTTGCGTTCGCGACGCCCAAGTTATCGTTGCGCAAAGACTCCATTCAACAAACACCGGTGGAGGAGTTGGTTGACCTGAACTGGCACACACTGAGCTTCACCTTTACGCCAACCATCGCTCCCGTGCTGCTGGAAATCTATAGCCATGAAGGCGCTACGAGCGGCAACGATTGGTACATGGATGATTTCCTGGTCGAGGGGATTTAATCCGCGCTGAAAAGACAATGCCCGCTTCGATGCGGGCATTGTCTTTACAGGCTAGGGCTGATTATTTCGGACCGAGAATCTTCACCAGCTTATCCGGCGACGGCGCTCCTTGCTGTTGCTGCAATCCACCCTTGTCATCCAGATAGAAAATTGCCGGCGTGGCCGACAACTCCAGCTCGTCCATCAGCTTCATATTCGAATCAAGCTTGGCCTGGATATCCGCCGGGATCTTCTCCAGCGCCTGCAACTTGCTGCCTTTACCGGCCGACTCATGGGCTTCCAAGGCCTGTTGCGGGTCCTTGGCGGCAAACAGCGCGGCCGACTTGCCCGGGCTGTCTTCACGGATAATCCCCACCATGATGTGCCGCAACTGTACCTTGCCCGACTTCACCCACGGCCGTGCCTGTTCCCAGAACATATTGCAGTACGGGCAGTTCGGGTCGCTGAACAGGTACACGATGCGCGGCGCGTCCTTGTTGCCGTCCTGGATCCAGTTGCTGTGTTCCATCTTGGCCCAGACTTCCTTGGCCATCGGCGCATACACCAGTTTCTCCAGCGGCGCGGTGCTCAGGTCATTGCCGTCGGCGTCGTACAGGTTGCCGGCGATCACGCTTTTGCCGTCTGCGGTCAGGTACAGCGCCATGCCGCGGTTCTGGTATTGCGCCGCGTAACCTGTGAGGCCGCTGGGCGCATCGAACTTGCCGATGATCTTGGCCCCCTTGGCTTCGATGTTCTTGATCGGCGCCGGCCAGTCTTCGGCGTGGACCAGGCTGGCGGCCAGGGTCAGGGGCAGGAGTGTCAGCAGGTGGCGGAGGCGGAGCATGGCGAATTCCTTGTGGTGGCCGGCAAGGCCGGTTTGGCGGGGGTCGGCTCGAAGCGCTCCATGGCGCGGGCCAGGCTGGCCTGTGAGAGTTCGCCCAGGTGGCTGTTTATCAGGCGACCATCAGGTTGGTAGAAGAGGGTGGTGGGCAAGGCCATGGAGCCGACGGCCTGGCCCAGGCGGCCGCTGGCGTCGAACAGCACGTTGTCCAGGTTCAGGCCCTGGGTCGCCAGATAGGTGGCGACGCTTTGCATGCTTTCGGCCTGGTTGACGAACAGGAAGGTCACGTCCGGGCGCTGGCGCTGGGCACTTTCCAGTACCGGCATTTCGCGCCGGCACGGTGGGCACCAGGTGGCCCACAGGTTGATCACCAGCGGGCCGCCCTTGTAGTCGGCCAGTTGCACGGTTTCGCCATTGGCGTTGCGCAGGGCAATGTCCGGCAGGTGCGTGCCTTTTTCGTAGAGGGTCAGGGACAGGCTGGTCAAGGCCCAGAACGCCAGGCCGGTGATCACGCCGGCGCTCAGTGGCTTGCGCAGCAGCGGGCGGCGCCAGCCGTAGATCAGCGCGCCGATGATCAGCACGATCACGCCGGGCCAGGCGAGAAAACCGCCGTCGCGCAGGTCGACGATTTGCAGCGGGTCATTCTGGTAGTACGACCAGTACATCAATACGAAGCTGACGCGTGCGGCGAGCATACCCAGCAGAAACAGGGTGAACAGCACCGACTCGGGGTTCTCGCCGCCGCGCTTGGCCACCCGCCAGCCCACCAGGGTGGCGAGGATCAACGCCGTGATCAGCAGCAAGTGATTCAGGGCGATGGCGAAGGTGCCGATGGTCAGTGTCAGCATCAGAGGGCTTCCCGGGCTTGGGTCCAGCGTTGCAGGAAGGCGGCGGCGTCGACTTCGCCGGTGATGCGCTGGGCGCGGCGCTCTTCACCGTCGGGGCCGATCCAGACGAAGCTCGGAGGGCCGGGGACCTTGTAGCGGCCCAGCAGCTCGCGGCTGGCGGCGTTGTCGGCGGTGACGTCGAGGCGCAGCAGGCGCACATCCTTGAGGGCGTCCAGTACCTCGGGTTTGCCGAACACCTGTTTTTCCATGATCTTGCACGACACGCACCAGTCGGCGTAGTAGTCCACCAGTACCCATTGGCCCTGGGCCTTGGCACTGTCGAGCTGGCTTTGCAGCACGGCCGGGTCGTTGATGGTCATAAAGGCTTCGTGGGCGGTGGGAGCGCCAGCTGCCCGCGAGCCGCTGTAGACCTTCAGCGGTTGCCACAGGTCGTCGCTGCCGCCGGCCGCGCCGATCACCAATACGCTGCCCCAGAGGCCCAACACCAGCGAACCGGCACCGAACAGCATGGCGGTACGCCCGAAATCGCGGGCCAGGCGCCAGCCGCAGTAGGCCATGACCAGCGCCAGCACACCCCACAAGCCGAGCCACAGGGTTTCACCGACCACCGGGCGAATCATCAGCACGGCGGTGGCGAGGAACAGGAAGCCGAAGATGCCCTTGAGGATATTCATCCAGGTGCCAGGCTTGGGCAGGAAGCGGTTACCCACGGTCACCAGCAGCAACAGCGGCACGCCGATGCCGATGCCCATGGCAAACAGGATCAAACCGCCGTGCAAGGCGTTGCCGCTTTGGGCGATGTAGAGCAGGGCGCCGGCCAGGGGCGCGGTCATGCACGGGCCCACCAGCAAGCCGGACAGGGCGCCGAGCACGCCGGCGCCTACCAGGCTGCCGCCGCTTTGGTTGCGGCTGACGTTGTCCAGGCGATCGCGCAGGAAGGCCGGCAGTTGCAGTTCAAAGAAGCCGAACATCGGCAGGGCGAGAATCACAAACAACGCAGCGAAGCTGCCGAGGATCCACGGGGTTTGCAGCAGGGCGGCGAGGTTGCCGCCGAGCAGCGCAGCCAATACACCGAGCGCGGCATACACCAGCGCCATGCACACCACGTAGCTGGCGGCCAGGGCAAAGCCGCGCCGTGGGCTGGCGCCGCTGCCGACCACAAGGCCGGCGAGGATCGGCAACATCGGCAGGGAACACGGGGCGAAGGCCAGCAGCAGGCCCAGGCCGAAGAACACCAGCAGGCTCCAGCCCAGGCTGCGTTGTTGCAGGCCGCTGGCCAGGCTTTGGTCCTGGGCCTGGCCGGTGGCGGCGACGGCAGGGTTGCCGCCCAGGTCCACGGTGATCGATTGCGGCGGGTAGCACAGGCCGGCATCGGCGCAGCCTTGCCAGCCGAGCTTGACCTGGCCGGTGGCGCCAGCGGGAATCTTCACTTCCAGGCCCTGGCGATAGACTTGCTGCTCGCCAAAGAACTCGTCGCTGTGGGCTTCGCCCTGGGGCAACGTCGGCTTTTCGGCCAGGCCATCGAATTTCATGCGCTGCTGGTACAGGTAGTAACCGTCGGCAATCTGCCAATACAACTGGGTTTCGCCGGAGGCCAGACGCTCGGAGGTAAAGGTGAAGGCTTTGCCTACCGGGAGGAAGTCGGGTTTGGTCTCGAATGGATTGTTGCCAGGCGCGGCCTGGGCGAATCCAGCAAACACTACCAGCAGAAAGATAAACAGATGCCGCATGATCAAGCCTTAGTTCGAAGCAAGTGGGACACACAATGTGTGGCGTTGATTAACCGATGATTAACCGGGCTATCCTAGAAAGAAGGGATTATCCGGGATTCTCGGCGTTGGCGGCATAATGCACGCTTAATCCACTGCCTTTTTAATCACCCTCACATTTTGCAAAGGGTTCACCATGCACGTACTGGTCTGTGAAGACGACGAGCTGATCGCCAGCGGCATTGTTGCCGGGCTCAGCGCCCAGGGCCTGACGGTCGAGCGCGTCGGCACGGCTGCGGCTGCCCGGGCGATGCTCAAGGTGGCGGAATTCGACGTGATGGTACTCGACCTCGGCCTGCCGGATGAAGACGGCTTGAAGCTGTTGCAGCAACTGCGCAGCCAGGGCCTGGAGATTCCAGTGCTGATCCTGACCGCACGGGATTCGGTGACCAACCGCGTCGACGGCCTGCAGGCCGGTGCCGACGACTACCTGCTCAAGCCCTTCGACCTGCGCGAACTCGCCGCACGCCTGCACACCCTGTTGCGCCGGGTAGCCGGCCGCAGCGTCAACCTGATCGAGCACGGGCGCCTGACCTACAACCCCAGCAGCCGCGAAACGTTGCTGGGCGGTGAGTCGGTGGACCTGTCCCGCCGCGAGCAGGCGCTGTTGCAGGCCCTGTTGCAGAACCGCGGCCGGGTGCTCTCCAGCGAGCAGCTCAAGGACAGCGTCTACGGCCTGAACGACGAACTGGAAAGCAACGCCCTCAACGTGCACATCCACCACCTGCGGCGCAAACTCGGCAACGGCATCGTCGAAACCGTGCGCGGCCTGGGCTATCGCCTGGGCCCGGCTGACGGTGGAGAGGACGCTTCGTGATGAGCCTGCGCCTGCGGCTGACCTTCAAGCTCGGCGCAGCCTTCGTGCTGATCTGGGTCCTGGCCGCCGCGTGGATGCTCAACGACCTGCGCAACCAGATGATGTTTTCCCTCGACCAGCGCCTGGTGGCGTCGGCACGCATGGTGGCGGGGCTGATGGAGCAAATGCCCGGCCTCTCCAGCACGGGGGAGGGGGCGCACTTCAGCGCCGAACAATTGAATGTGCCAGGCGGTATGGCGTGCCAGGTCAGTTCCTTGCGCGGCGTGGTTTTGGCCCGCAGCCACACCACGCCGGACCAGGGCCTGGAGTCGCGCAAGAGCGGCTTTCGCGACCAGATGATTGATGGCGTGGGCTGGCGCAGCTTTACCCTGTCCCGTGGCGATTTGTTTATCACCACCGCCGACCGGCAGGTGGAGCGTGAAGCGTTGAACCTGTCGATCCTGCTGGCCGCCTCGGTGCCGGTGGGCGTGGCATTGTTGGGCTGCCTGTGCCTGTTGTGGCTGGGGATCGGCCAGAGCCTGTTGCCGCTCAACCGCATGCGTGACGCCTTGATGCGCCGCAGTGCCGACTCCCTCGAACCGTTGCAGATCAGCCCGCTGCCCAGCGAACTCAAGCCACTGCTCGACACCCAGAACCAGTTGCTGCAACGCATCGCCAAGACCATCGAACGCGAACGCCGCTTGACCGGTGACGCGGCCCACGAACTGCGCAGCCCGTTGACCGCGATCAAGACCCACCTGCAAGTGGCGCGCATGACCGAAGGCGCCGCCCGTGACCAGTCCCTGGCCCATGCTGAAGAGGGCGCCGACCGCTTGCACCGCACCCTTGAGCAGTTGCTGCTGCTGGCGCGGGTCGAAGGCAGCCTGTCGTTTGATGACGGCCTGCAATCGAGTGCCGAGCAAGTTGCGCAACTGGCGATCCAGGATGCCAACGGCGGCGACAATCAGCGTATTGACCTGATCCTGGCAGACGGTTTGTCCGAAAAACCTTTGGAAATGCCGGTGGGCCTGGCCGTCGCCGCCCTGCGCAACCTGCTGGACAATGCGCTGCGCCACACCCCGGCCGATACCCGGGTGGAGCTGAGTGTGTCCAGCGCTGGCGACAATGTGGTGTTCCGGGTGCGTGACCATGGCGCGCCGATTTCCAGCGAAGACTTGCAACACTTGACCCAGCGCTTCTGGCGCAACGGCAACAGCCCGGGTTGCGGCCTGGGGTTGGCGATCGTCCAGGCCATCGTGCAGCGCTGCTCGTGCTCTCTGAAATTCGACAGCCAGGCCGATGGCATGCGCGTCGACCTGGGCATGCCGTTGCGGCGCTGAAACCTTCTTTTCACAGCACACATAGCTACCGCCATCCTCAAGCGCAACGCTTCAGGATGGCGGTCATTTTTTTGTGTTTGAACCGGCTGAATGACTCGGCCTGTGTTGAAAAGGACAGCCCCTATGTTGGTTATCGATTCCACGTATCCCGCAAACGACTTCAATGAGCGCAATGGCCAGGCCGTGCGCCAGGTGATTGTGCATTACACCGCCGCGCCCTTTGCCTCGTCATTGCGTGCACTGACCCGCGACGGTTTCAGTGCCCACTACCTGTTGGCCGACCCCCATGACGCCAGCTACCGCGCCGCCGGCTATGACGAGTTGCGGGTATTTCGCCTGGTGGACGAAGCGCAACGCGCCTGGCACGCCGGCACCAGCCACTGGGCCGGGCGCGATAACCTCAACAGCCGCTCCATCGGCATTGAAATCGTCAACCAGGCCCGGGATGACGCCGGTGTGTTGACCTTCCCGGCGTATGGCGCAGAGCAGATTGACGTGTTGATCGCCTTGATTCGTGACATTCAGGTGCGTTACCCGGCGATCGGTCCTACCGACATCCTCGGGCATTCCGACATTGCCTATTGGCGCAAGAGCGACCCCGGCCCCCGCTTGCCATGGCGCTGCCTGTTCGAGGCGGGCGTGGGGGCCTGGTATGAAGAGGTGGCCAAGATGGCCTATCAACGTCGGTTCGACATCGGCCTGCCGCCAGAGGTTGAGGTGGAGCGGGCGTTCCAGCGCTACGGTTATGCCCCGGCGAAAAATCGCCTGGGTTTCCAGCAACGTGTCCGTGCGTTCCAGATGCATTTTCGGCCCTCTGACTACAGTGGGCGGCTGGATGCGCAGACCTGCGCGATCCTGTATGCGTTGAATGAAAAATACACCGGGGTGGCCGGGTAAATCCGCTAAAGCTGTTTTTAACGACCACAGGTGTAAATCCTCCCTTCGCTGATGCGTTTCCAGAACAGGAAATCCGTGCGCGGCCCTTGGGCCTGGCGCCAACGGGTGGGCAGTTTGGTCACCATCATCAGCGTATTGAGGGATCGAGAGATGTCAGTCGCTACCAGCCGTATCGAAGAGACCCAGGCGGTCCCTGCGGAAACGCTTTACCAGTTCGATGAAACCCCGCTGCTGGCCCGCCAGCGCCAGCAGGAATCCAATGCCCGCAGCTACCCACGGCGCATTCCCCTGGCGCTCAAGCGCGCCCGAGGGATCTATGTCGAGGACGTCGAAGGCCGCAGCTTTATCGATTGCCTGGCCGGTGCCGGCACCCTGGCGCTGGGGCACAACCACCCGGTGGTGATCGATGCCATTCGCCAGGTGCTGAGCGATGAATTGCCGTTGCACACCCTGGACCTGACCACGCCGGTCAAGGACCAATTCGTGCAGGACCTGTTCGGCCTGCTGCCGCCGGCGCTGGCGCAGGAAGCCAAGATCCAGTTCTGCGGCCCCACCGGCACCGATGCGGTGGAAGCCGCGCTGAAACTGGTGCGCACCGCCACCGGGCGGAGCACGGTGTTGTCATTCCAGGGCGGTTATCACGGCATGAGTCAGGGCGCCCTGAGCCTGATGGGCAGCCTGGGGCCGAAGAAGCCACTGGGCGCGTTGCTCGGCAATGGCGTGCAATTCCTGCCATTCCCGTACGACTACCGTTGCCCGTTCGGGCTGGGCGGCGCGGAAGGGGTGAAGGTCAACCTGCATTATCTGGAAAACCTGCTCAACGATCCCGAGGCCGGTGTATTGCTGCCGGCGGCGGTGATCGTCGAGGTGGTGCAAGGCGAGGGCGGCGTGATCCCGGCTGATCTCGACTGGCTGCGCGGCCTGCGGCGCATTACCGAGCAGGCTGGTGTGGCGTTGATTGTCGACGAAATCCAGAGCGGCTTTGGTCGCACCGGCAAGATGTTTGCCTTCGAACATGCCGGCATTGTCCCGGACGTGGTCGTGCTGTCCAAAGCCATCGGCGGCAGCCTGCCGCTGGCGGTGGTGGTGTATCGCGACTGGCTCGACACCTGGTTGCCGGGCGCCCATGCCGGGACCTTCCGTGGCAATCAGATGGCCATGGCGGCCGGCTCGGCGGTGATGCGTTACCTCAAGGACCACGACATTCCCGCCCACGCGGCCGCCATGGGCGAGCGCCTCGGCGAACACCTGCGCATCCTGCAGCGCGACTTCCCGCAGTTGGGAGACATTCGTGGCCGTGGGCTGATGCTCGGTGTGGAACTGGTGGACCCCGCCGGTGCGCCTGATGCCCAGGGCCACCCGCCGGTGCATCGCCAACTGGCGCCGCTGGTGCAGCGTGAATGCCTCAAGCGCGGGTTGATTCTCGAACTGGGCGGGCGACACGGCAGCGTCGTGCGTTTCCTGCCGCCGCTGGTGATTACTGCCGTAGAAATCGACCGTGTGGCCGAGATTTTTGGTCGCGCCCTGGCGGCGTCGGTCACCAGCCTCTAATTTTTTATCGGGCTGGCACGTTCCTTCTTACATCAGCTGTGCGTGGTGCGCAGCCAGCCTTACACCGACGGAGAACAGCAATGACCTCAGTATTCGACCGCGAAGACATCCTGTTTCAGGTAGTGGTCAACCATGAAGAACAATATTCCATCTGGCCCGACTACAAGGCCGTGCCGGAAGGCTGGCGCACCGTGGGCAAGAGCGGGATGAAGAAAGAGTGCCTGGCCTACATCGAAGAAGTGTGGACCGACATGCGTCCGCTGAGCCTGCGCCAGAAGATGGATAGCCAGGCACTTGCCGGCTGACCCGGACCTCGGGCATAACACCGACCCAAATGTGGGAGCGGGCTTGCTCGCGAAGGCGTTGTTTCAGTCACCGTATGTGTTGACTGTCACACCGCCTTCGCGAGCAAGCCCGCTCCCACATTTACTGTGTTTCGCCGGTGAGAGGCGCGTTACAGCGCCTTGATCACCTGATCCACATTGCCTTCCAGTTCCGCCACCGGGTCGGCGCCATCGGTGCCCAGCACCAGCAACTTCGCCCCGCCCGCCGTGACCGCCGCCTGCACTGCATCGCTTGGCTTGCGGTGATGCAGCACCACGGCCACCTCATTCTCCTTCAAGCCTTCGCTCAGTTGCTGCAACGCCTCGGGTGTCCACTCGGTATCCGCCCTTGCATCGGTGCTGACCAGCTCCAGGTTCAAGCCACTGACGAGATAACCAAAGTGATCGCTCAAGCTGGCCACCGTCAGGTTATCGGCCTTGGCCAGTCGCGCTTCGCTGTCGGCGGTGAGCTTGAGCAGGCGTTGCTTGAGCGCGGCCAGGTTGGCTTCGATCTGCGGCTTGGCCTCGGGCGCCAGGCGGCTCAGGTCGGCGGCCATCACATCGGCCATACGCCCCATGTTGTTGCTGGCTTGCCACGGCTGGCTGTTCAGGCCGTCGGTGGCGCCCGGCTGCACGGCAATCCCCGGCAAGCCACCGTCCACCGGGCGCGCGGCGTCGACTTCGACGATGCGGATATTGCTGCGCCGGGCCACCGGGTACAGCGGGTCGTCGGGCCACAGCGAGCGCAGGCCGATGGCTGCATCGGCGTCCAGCGCCAGGGTGTTCAGCGCCTGCGCACCGCGCCCGGTGAAATAGGCGACTTGCCGCGAGCCGGGCAGGTTGGCCGGTGCCGCGCGCTCAAGCTGTACGTCAGTGCCTTTGAGCAACACCTGCGCCAAGCCATAGGTGATCGGCAAGGCGGCGAGGACTTTTACCGGTTTTGTCGCCTTGGCCTGGTTCAAGGCAGCATGGCCAACGCCTTGGTTGGCGGTGATCTGTAGTGGCTTGACGCCGTCGGCGGCGAATGCCGGTGTGGCGATGGCCAGGGCCAGAAGCAGTGGTCGAAACATCGGGCGCATTATCCAAGATTCCCTTTCAGGCTGGGGACCGTGCCGCGGGCGATGGCGGCGAGGGCGAAGGCGATACCGGCTACCAGGATGATCGCGGCACCGGACGGAATCGGCAGGTCGAAGATGATCGGCAGCAGGATCCCGCACAGGGTGCTGACGGTGGCGATCACCACCGAGATCCAGAAGAAGCCCTTGAGCGACTGGCTCAACAGGCGTGCGGCGGCCGCCGGAATCACCAGCAACGCACCCACCAGGATCGCGCCGATGACCTTGACCGCCGCCACGGTGATCAGGGTCACCAGGATCACGAACAGGTAGTCCAGGGTCTTCACCGCCACCCCGCGCACCGCCGCCAACTGCGGGTTGAAGCTGGCGAGCATGATGCGGTTGTACAGTGGCAGGGCCAGGGCCATCACCAGCGCGCCGACAATCGCCAGCACCAACAGGTCATTGCCGTTGACGGTCAGCACCGAGCCGAACAGCACGTTTTCGAGAATGTGCACGTTGATCTTGCCCGCCAGAATGAGCAGCAGGCTCGCGCCCAGGGCCAGGGACACCGAGAGGAATACGCCGATCAGCGTGTCCGGCGCCAGGCCGGTGCGGTTGCGCAAGTAGTTGAGCAGGATCCCGAACAGCAGGCAGTAGCCGAACAGGCTGCCGTAAGGCCCGGTATACGGTTCCCCCAGCAGAATGCCCACGGCCACGCCGGTCAGTGCGGCATGGCCCACGGCTTCGGAAAAGAACGCAAAGCGCTTGACCACCACCAGGGTGCCCAAACCACCCAGCACCGGGCCGATCAGCAGGCCGGCGAGCAGGGCGTTGACTACAAATCCATAGGCCAGCGCTTCCGGCAGATACCCGGAAGACGCCCAGCCCTGGACCATCAGACGAAAGGCTTCATAGCTCATAAGGCCGGGCTCCGTGGGTGGGTGGAGAACAGGGTCAGCAGGCGGTCCGGGGTCAGTGCCTCTTTCGGCGTGGCGTCGAACAGCACACGGCGGTTCAGGCCGGTGACGCGATCGGCCAGGCGGCCGACGGCTTCCAGGTCGTGTTCGATCCACAGCACGGTGATCCCGGCCCGGCGCCAGTCGTTCAGCAGCCGCTCGAACACCTGGATCCCGGCTTCGTCCAGCGCCGACATCGGTTCGTCCAGCACCAGCAATTGCGGTGCCGGGATCAAGCCCTGGGCCAACAGCACCCGCTGGCGTTCACCGCCAGACAGCGCACCCATGCGCCGCTTGCGCTTGTCCTGCATGCCGACCCGTTCCAGTGCGTCGCCAATCGCGGCGGCGTAATGTTTGGACAGCCCGAGAAACGCCGGACGCCGCTGGCACATCGCGGCCATGAAATCGTCGACGGTCATCGGCAAGCCCCGGTCGAACTCCAGCGCCTGGGGTACGTAGCCGATGGTGCCGGGTGCATCCGGCCAATGCAGGCTCAACTGGCCCTGGTGCGGCGTTTGCCCCAGCAGGGTCTTGATCAGCGAGCTTTTGCCGCCGCCGTTGGGGCCCACCAGCGCATGGATGCTGCCGGGCTGCACCTGGAAACTCACTGCATCGAGGATCACCGTACGGCCCAGGGTCAGCGCGACGTTATCGAAGTCGACGGTCGGGCCAACGCTGGCCACACTCAGGTGTTCAGCCGCCGTCATGCCCCGGACTCCTGAATCGCCCGCACCACGGTGTTGAGGTTGCCGGTCATTTCCACTTCGTATTTTTCCGCGCTGTAGTCGCCATAGGAAATATGCGACAGCGGGTACAGCTTCACCCCGGATTCACGCTGGATGGTGTCGACGTAGCTGGACGGGAAATCCATCTCCGAGAAGATCACTTTCACGTCCAGTTCCCGCAGTTGGTCGATGGTCTTCTTCAACTGGCTGGGGCTCGGCTCGATGCCGTGGGCCGGTTCCACCACGGCGGTGACTTCCAGGCCGAATTCCCGCAGCAGGTAGTCATATGCCGCGTGCACGGTGGCCACCCGCAGGTCGGGGTTGGGCGCGCTGGTGAGCTTGGCCAGGGCGTCGGCGCGCATCTGGCGCAGGCGCTTGCCGTAGGCGCGGGCGTTCTGGGTGTAGGTCTTGGCGTTGTCCGGGTCGAGCTTGCCCAGTTCCCGGGCAATGTTGTTCACCTGGGCAATCGAGGCGCTGATGGACAGGAAGGTGTGCGGGTTGACCACCTTGCCCGCACCGCGCGCAGCGTTGCCGGTGGCGGCCAGCAGCGGCACGTTGGCGTTGGCCTCGATCACCGGGATGTCCGGGCGCTCGCTGGTGGCGATCATGCGGTCGGCGAAATCGTCATGGCCGACGCCGTTGAGCACGATCACATCAAGGGTGCCGATGCGTTTGATGTCTTCGGCGCGGGGTTCGTAGGCATGGGGATTGAAACCGGCCGGGATCAGCGGGACAACTTCAGCCTTGTCGCCGACGATATTGGCGACGTAGCTGTAATACGGGTGCAGGGTGATGCCGATGCGCAGGCGCTTTGCCGGGTCGGCACTGGCGAACGGGGCCAGCAGCACGGTGATCAGGCCGACCAGCACCAGACGTAATAATGGAGATGAAATAGACATGGTCTTCTCTCGGCTGCAACGTGAATTCAGTGACGATGCTGGCGGGTGACACCGGCATCGAATTGCGCGACTACCTGCTGCCAGCCCGCGCTGATCAGCGCCTGGTCAGTGAGGTCGGTGGGGGCGGTGAGGTGGGCGCTGCGGTTGAGCCAGATATCCGGCTCGGCGCCGCGGATGCGCATCAACAGCGAACCGCTGAGGTCCGGCGTCTGGCTCAGGCCCAGATAGGCCGCGTCCAGCAACTGCCAGCGGTGGTCGCCACGGCTCACCGAACTGGCGTCCTGGGCGAAGGGCGCGAAGCCCTCTTCGGCCAGCTGTTCAGGCGTCGGCAGGGCGCTGTGTTCCTCCTGCAGCAAGTGGATTTCATCCAGGGTCACCCGCAGGTCGGCGTAGATGCCTTGCTCGGCGGCGCTGAGGTCGCGGCGGGCGTCCAGTTGGTGGCTGGGCACGGCGGCGATCTCCTGGCTTTCACCGCGCAAGGCCACCACCGTGCCGGCAACGGCGAGGATGATCAGGCACAACAGCAGGACATACAGGGTTTCGTGCCCGGCACCGGCCGGGCGCACGACTTGGGTTGTACGGCTCATTGGGGCTGGATATCCGCTTGGTCGATTTCCACCACGTGGCCGGGGCCGGCATCAAACAGCACGTAGAACTCGGCGGAGGGTTTCTTGAAGGTCAGCTTCGAGTCTTCTCCCAGCTTGCCGGGCACCAGGATGGTCTCGTCGTAGCCGATCACGTCCAGGGTCACGCCGGGGGCACCGCTGCCATCGGAGAAACCACCGGTGCACTGGATCTGCTCGCCGGCGATTTCCTTGCATTCGCACATCGGGTTGTGGGCCAGGGCGACGGTACTGAAACCGGCACTGAGGATCAGCGCGCCAACGGTGCGGGCCAGTTGCGGCAAAGTCATGGTTTAACTCCTCGTTTTTTCAGCCAGTCGATGGTGGCCGGCGATGCCTGGCTCAAGGGAATGGAGGCCTGGTGCATGGCGCCGTCCCAGCCTTCCATGGTGATCCACACTTCGGCGTCCAGCGGGGTGCGCTCAGGGATCGGCAACGCAGCGCCCATGCGGTATGGGGTGCCGAAGAAAATCACCCCGGCCGCCCGCAGGCTGCGGGGCTTGCCGATACGCAGGTAGGTTGCCTTGACCTGGTCGATGCACGTGGCACACAGGGCAGCGTTGAAGGATTTCATCGGGCCTGCCGGGTCCGGGCGCGGCGGCTCGTTGCGTAGTTCGGCGAGCTTCAGGCTCCAGGGGCCGACCTGTACTTCGCCGATCTCCCGTTCGCCCAGGCCGCTGTCGCCGCGAAACAGTGCCGCGTCGGCAAAGTACTTGGGCATGAAGCCCAGGGGCACCAGCAACAGCAGGATATTGATGTGGAAGCGCCATTTGAGCCAGAAGGCCCGAAGGGGCGAGGGGGGTTGAACCGTCATGGCCTTGTTCATGGGTTGGCCTCCGTGGTCTCAGCCTGCAAGGCCTGGGTTTTCGCCGGTTGACGGGCTGCCTTGGCTTCGCGTTTCAGCGCATTGAGGGTGGCCAGGGCCGTGCGTTTGGTCCAGATCAGCAAGCCGCTCAAGACCATCATACTCAGCACCAGGCCGAAGAAGGCCCAGATCAGCTTGATCCAGATCCCGCCAAAGTCCCCGGTGTGCAACGGGCGCATGGATTCGGTGACGAACTCCAGGGCCGAACGGTCGGACAGCAGGTGCGAGGCGGCGATTTCGCCGTTGTACGGGTTGATTTCCGCGGTCTGGAACATCAGCGGGTACCAGCCACGCCCGCCGATGCGCAGGTGGCTGTAGGCGTTGCTGGGCAGGCTCACGAAGCTGGCCTCAAGCCCGGGAATGCGCTGGGTGGCGATGTTGATCGCCTCGTCCAGGGGAATCATGGGCGCCGGTACGCCCGGGGCGGACATCGGCACTTTGTCGCGGGCAATCGCCGGGACGATCGGCTCGCTGGAAATGGTGATCTGGTTATCACCCAGGATCGCCTGGATCAGGAACCAGGTGCCTGTGATGGAAATCACCGCGATAAACCAGATCGACCAGATGCCGCTCAACCGGTGGAAGTCGCCCCAGAAAATCCGCGCACCGTGACGAATGCGCAGGGTCGGCCTGAAAAAACCTTTCCAGAAACGCTTGTAGACCACGAGGCCGGTGACCAGCGAGGCCAGCAGCGGCAAGCCCAGCAGCGAGACCAGGTACCAGCCCCAGCTGTAGCCATTGGTGAAAGGCACCAGCCACCAGCCATGCAGGGCACGGGTAAATTGCTGGAAGTTGAACGATGGGCTGATGCCCTGGATCACCCCGGTGTATGGGTTGACGTAGACCTCCAGCGAGCGCCCGTCGGGGTAGCTGAGGTCGGCGCTGAGGGCGAAGTGCGATTCGTCCGGGCGGCTCAGGGATTCGACGATCACCTGGGGTTCGGCGCGCTTGATGGCGCCGATCACCTGGTCGTAGGTGAGCGGTTCGGCATTGTCCGACGGCTTGCTGGCGCGGATGTCCGGGTTGGCCAGCCAGACGATCTCCTGGCTGACCACCGCCAGGGTGCCAGTGACGCAGACGATCAGCACAAAGAACCAGATGGGCAATGCCAGCCAGCTGTGCACGAGAAACCAGAGTTTTGAGCGTGACTTCTTCGACATGTGAATGAGGGTCTTGATCGGAGGGAGGCGGTAAAGGCCCGGAAAACGCCACCCGTAGCTTTTGCTGACGCGAGCGGCTGTATCTAAGTTAAGACGGATGAGAAACACAAAACCCTAAGGCGGATATGAAAGTAAATGTTTCAGATACGCATTCATGCAACACGAAACATGTTCCGAGCCATCACCAAGGCGGGATTGATGGGGCGGGGGCGCTGCCTATGATGGGGTCATACCGTTGAGCGAGCCCCATAATGACTTCTGCCAGAACCCTCTACGACAAACACATCGATTCCCACACGGTGTGCCGCCTGGATGACCAGGGCCATGTGCTGCTGTACATCGACCGCCAGGTGATCAATGAATACACCAGCCCGCAAGCTTTCAGCGGCTTGCGCGAGGCGGGCCGTGGTGTGTGGCGGCCCGGTACGGCGCTGGCGGTGGTCGACCATGTGAACCCCACCACGCCCAAGCGCATCGCGACCATGCCGGATGCGGGCGGCGCGCGCCAGGTGTCGTACCTGGCGGAAAACTGCCGGGATTTCGGGATCGAGCTGTTGGATATCCTCGACAAGCGCCAGGGCATCGAACACGTGATCGCCCCGGAGCAGGGTTTTATCCTGCCGGGCATGGTGATCGCCGCCGGCGACAGCCACACCACCACCTACGGGGCCTTGGGCGCGTTCGGCTTTGGCATTGGCACTTCGGAAATCGAGCATTTGCTGGCCTCGCAAACCCTGGTCTACAAGCGTCTGAAAAGCCTGCGTGTGACCGTGGACGGCGAACTGGCCCGTGGGCTGACCTCCAAGGACGTGATCATGGCGCTGATCGGCAAGATCGGCGCTTCGGGAGCCACCGGCTACGCCATTGAGTTTTGTGGGTCGACCATCGATGCCTTGAGCGTCGAGGCGCGCATGACCATTTGCAACATGGCGGTGGAAGCCGGCGCACGTGGAGCGTTCATGGCGCCGGATGAAAAAGTCTTCGCCTACCTCAAGGGCAAGCCACGCGCGCCGAAGGGCGAGTTGTGGGAACGCGCCCTGGTGGGCTGGCGCCAACTGCACTCGGATGCCGACGCGGTGTTCGACCTCGAAGTGCAACTGGATGCCCGCGCCCTTGAACCGATGGTCACCTGGGGCACCAGCCCCGACCAGGCCGCCCCCATCGGTGCCCGCGTGCCGGACCCGCAAGACATCAGCGACCTGATCCTGCGCCAGGACATGCGCCGTGCCTTGAACTACATGGGCCTGGAAGCGGGCATGCCGTTGAGCGACATTGTGATCAGCCACGCGTTTATCGGCTCCTGCACCAACGCCCGTATCGAAGACCTGCGCGACGCCGCCAGCGTGGTGCGCGGCAAGCACGTGGCCGACCATGTGCGGGCGATGATCGTGCCGGGCTCCACCGAAGTGCGTGACCAGGCCGAAGCCGAAGGCCTTGCCGCGATCTTTATCGACGCCGGGTTTGAATGGCGCCAGTCGGGCTGCTCGATGTGCCTGGCGATGAACGACGACGTGCTGGAGCCGGGCGACCGCTGCGCTTCCAGCACCAACCGAAATTTCGAAGGCCGCCAGGGCGCGGGTGCCCGCACGCACCTGATGAGCCCCGCCATGGTCGCCGCTGCGGCCATCACTGGCCGGCTGACGGATATTCGCCACTTTGGAGACCGCACATGAGCTTGCAACCCTTCACTCGGATCACCGGCAAGGCGGCGCCGATGCTGGCGGCCAATATCGACACCGACGTGATCATGCCCAAGCAGTTTCTCAAGGGCATCGACCGCAACGGGCTGGATCGCGGGTTGTTCTTTGATTTGCGCTTTTTGCCCTCGGGTGAGCCTGACCCGCAATTTGTGCTGAACCAGCCGGCCTGGCAGGGCGCGAGTTTTATGGTAGTGGGGCCGAACTTCGGCTGTGGTTCCAGCCGGGAGCATGCGGTGTGGGGCCTGAAGCAGATGGGCATTCGCGCGTTGATCGGCAGCAGCTTTGCGGGGATTTTCTATGACAACTGCCAGCGTAACGGGGTGTTGTTGATCACGCTGGAGGAGGCGGTGTTGCAGCGGTTGGGGCAGATGGTGAGTCAGCCTGAGCAGGCGCAGATCAGTGTGGACCTGGAGGCGCAGGAGATCCTTTTGGCGGACGGGCAGGTGATTGCGTTCCAGATCGATACGTTGCGCAAGACTGCGTTGTTGTTGGGGTTGGATGCTATTGGCACGACGTTGCAGCGCAGTGAGCAGATCAAGGCGTTTGAGCGTGAGCATTTGGCGGCCAATCCTTGGCTCGGGTGATGGGGCTGTAGTTGCAGGTTGGCTGCTCCGCACTGCCTGCGTTCGGCCTCGGGCTGAATGGGGCAGTCAGATCAAAATCAAGAGCACAGCGGCCTCCC
>NZ_JACAOX010000029.1:0-19658 GCF_013386015.1 Pseudomonas sp. B6001 | reverse complement strand
CGTGCCCGCTTTTGATTTGGCTTTTTGCTCTACAACACTCAAGCCGGCCGGTAGGCCGCTGTAAGAGCAGAACCGTCAGCGGCCGTTACCGCAGCAATGGATATGTACCCAACCCCGACGCGCTAAATCGACAACCCCTTGAAGTGCTCCTGCAAAAACTCCACACACGCCCGCAACTTCCCGGAGTAGGCCAGCCGCGTCGGGTACACCGCCCACACGTTGGCGCTCTGGGTGTAGCCGTGCAGCACCTGCACCAGTTTCCCTTGCTCCAGCAGCGGCTTCACATCCCACATCGAACGCAGCAACACGCCGCGCCCGTCCAGGGCCCATTGCAAGACGATCTCGCCGTTATTCGACGACAACGGCCCGCGCACGCGCACGCTGTCCTGCACGCCATCGCGCTCCAGGTGCCAGATGCCAAACGCGTTGTCGCGCTCCTTGAGCACCAGGCAGTCGTGCTGTTCCAGGTCGCTCAAGTGCTGCGGCACACCACGGCGTTCGAGGTAGGCGGGCGCCGCACACAGCACCCGCCGGTTACTCACCAGCCGGCGACCGATGTGTTGCCCGGGGATGTCGTCGCCCACGCGAATCTCCAGGTCGAAACCCTCGCTGACGATATCGACCACCCGGTCGAACAGGTCCAGGCGAATCTCCAGGTCCGGGTATTGTTCGGCCAATAGCGACAAGGCCGGTGCCACATGGTTACGGCCGAAACCGAAGCTGCTGCACAAATGCAGGTGGCCGCGCGGGCTGTCGTGGGCGTCGGAAAGCTCGTCGGACAACTGCTGGAAGTCTTCGAGAATCCGCACGGCCCAGCGCTGCACACGCTCGCCATCTTCGGTCAGGGCGATACGGCGGCTGGTGCGGTGCAGCAGGCGGGTGGCGAGGGTGGTTTCGAGAATCTGGATACGCTTGCTGACGTAGGCCGGGGACAAACCCAGCTCGTCGGCAGCCGCAGCAAAGCCGGCCTTGCGGATCACGGTCAGGAATACCCGCAGGTCTTCAGGTAGAGGCACGGTATCTTTCTTGTTGTTCATCAGAAACAGGCATGGCGGCATGAACCGCCAGAATAGCACCGGTGTGGCGAAGGAGCTTCTGTGGTGAGGGAGCTTGCTGTGGCGAGGGAGCTTGCTCCCGCTGGAGTGCGTAGCGCTCCCAAAGATCTTGGGGCCGCTTCGCAGCCCAGCGGGAGCAAGCTCCCTCGCCACAGGGGATTGGTGTTTAAGGGTTACTCGGCGGCGATCTTCGCCTGGGCGGCGGCCCGTGCATGGCGGCCGTGCTTGAGGGCGATGGGCGCCATTTTCTCGCGATCCAGTTCACCTTCCCAGGCCGCCACCACCAGCGCCGCCACGGCATTGCCGATGATGTTGGTCAGTGAGCGGCATTCAGCCATGAACCGGTCCACACCCAGGATCAGCACCATCGCCGCCACCGGCACCGTCGGCACCACCGCGAGGCTGGCGGCCAGCGCGACAAAACCTGCGCCCACCACCGCACCGGCGCCTTTTGAGGTAAGCATCGCCACCGCCAGCAGGGTCAGTTGTTGCTCCAGCGTCAGGTCGATATTGGTCGCCTGGGCCAGGAACAGCACCGCCAGGGTCATATAGATGTTGGTGCCGTCCAGGTTGAAGGTGTAGCCGGTGGGCACCACGATCCCCACCACGCCTTTGGACGCGCCAAGGCTTTCAAGTTTCTGGATCAGTTGCGGCAGCGCAGATTCGGAGGAGCTGGTGCCCAGCACGATCAACAGTTCAGCCTTGATGTAGGTCAGCAGCTTGAAGATGCTGAACCCCACATACCGGGCGATGCTGCCCAGCACCACGGCGACGAAGAAAAACGCGGTGACATAGAACGTGCCCACCAGTTTCAACAGCGGCAGCAGCGAGCCCAGGCCGTATTTGCCGATGGTGAAGGCGATGGCCCCGAAGGCCCCGATCGGCGCGACGCGGCTGATCATCCCGACGATGCGGAAGAACACTTCGCTGGCCTGGTTGATCACGCCGACCAGGGGCCGGCCCTTCTCGCCGATCATCACCAGCCCGAGGCCAAACAGCACCGACACAAACAGTACCGGGAGGATTTCGCCTTTGGAGAAGGCGTCGAAGAAGGTAGTGGGGATCACATGCATCAGGAACCCGGTGACGCCTTCGCCGTGTTCGGCCTGGCCGACAAAACCGGCGATGGCGGAGGTGTCGAGGGTCTTCACGTCGATATTGAAACCCACGCCGGGGTGCAGCAGGTGCGCGGCGAGGATGCCGATTACCAGGGCGATGCTGGAGACAATCTCAAAGTACAGCAGCGCCTTGCCGCCGACGCGGCCCACCTGCTTCACGTCGTGCATGCTGGTGATGCCGGAGACCACGGTGCAGAAGATGATCGGGCCGATGATCATCTTGATCAGCTTGATAAACCCGTCGCCCAACGGCTTGAGGTCGATGCCCACCTGAGGCCAGTGGTTGCCGATCAACACGCCCAGCACAATGGCGATGATCACCTGCACATACAGGGTTCCCAGCAGTTTTCTGATTGTCATTTTTATTATCTCGAGACGTTTTTTGGGCAAGCAGATCCCGTCGCAGGCTGTTTCAAGCCTGCGGGGCGGGATCGGTCAGGTCAGCGGTTCATAAAGGCTCAGCGAAGGAAGGTCAGGACTTCGCCGAGCAGCACTTCAGGGATTTCTTCTGCGATGTAGTGGCCGGCCGGCAGGGCCTTGCCACGTACGTCGGTCGCGACTTTCTGCCATTCCTTGAGGGGTTCGAAGCAGCGCCCGACGGTGCCTTCGGCGCCCCACATCACCAGCAGCGGCAGCTCCAGGTGGTTGCCCTTGTCGATATCGGCGCGGTCGTGCTCAAGGTCGATGCCGGCGGCGGCGCGATAGTCCTCGCAGATCCCGGTGGCGGTGCCCGGCAGTTTCAGGCAACGGAGGTATTCGGCGAAGGCTTCATCGGTGAACGGCTTGAGCCCGGCACTGCGGCTGCCCATGACGCTGCGCAGGTAGAGTTCCGGGTTGCCTTCAATCAGGCTCTCGGGCAACGGCGCCGGGCGGATCAGGAAGAACCAGTGCCAGTAGGCGCGGGCAAAGGCTTCGTCGGTCTGGGCGTACATGGACAGGGTTGGTGCGATGTCCAGCAGCACCATGCGCTGCACGGCCTTGGGGTGGTCCAGGGCGAGGCGATGGGCGACGCGGGCGCCACGGTCGTGGGCCAGCACCGAGAACTCGTCGAAGCCCAGGGCTTTCATCAGCTCGACGCCGTCGCGGGCCATTTCACGTTTTGAATAATTGGTGTGATGGTCAATGGCGGCGGGCTTGCTGCTGTCGCCATAACCGCGCAGGTCGGCGGCGACCACGGTGAAGTGTTCGGCCAGTTGCTCGGCGACCTTGTGCCAGATGACGTGGGTCTGCGGGTGCCCGTGCAGCAGGAGCAGGCCGGGACCCGCGCCGCCTTTGCGGTAGCTGATGTCCACACCGTTGACGTGGCGCTGGTCTTTTTGGAATCCGGCGAACATGGAATGACTCCTTGTGATGATTGCTTGCATCCTGAAATCACACGGCGCCCGGGGCAAGGGGGAAAGCGTGGAGGGGTTGTTCATGAAGTGTGTTGAAGCCCGATCTTTCAGGCAGTGCAGGTCAACGGTGGGAGCTGGCTTGCCTGCGATGCAGGCAACTCGGTGTATCAGTCGCACCGAGGTGATGCCATCGCAGGCAAGCCAGTTCCTACCGTTGGGTTGTGTCGCCCAGGCGACTTCATCCTTGCTTGAACAACGCCTCGGCCCGCTGGCGAACTTGCGCCTCGGTCAAGTCCTCCTTGCGCGTGGCCAGGAACCACACATGCCCGAAGGGGTCTTTCAGCGTCCCGGAACGGTCACCGTAAAACTGATCCTTGGGTTCTGAAATCGCCGTGCCGCCGGCCTTGATGGCCTGGGCGAACTGTTGGTCGACATCTTGCACATAGAGATGCAGGCACACGCTGGGGTGTTCTTTTCCCGGGCTGCCGAACGACATTTCGCCACAGGGCGAGGCCATCATGATCGCCGAATCGCCAATGCGCAGTTCGGCATGGCCGATCTTGCCGTCGGGCATGTCCAGGCGCATGACTTCGGTGGCACCAAAGGCTCGTTTGTAGAATTCGATGGCTTCAGCGGCTTTGTCGATGCCCAGGTACGGCGTGATGCTGTGGTAGCCCTCGGGAATGGGTTTAACGCTCATATCGTTCTCCTTGATGGTGGTAGTGGAGGGACGGCTTTTTCACTATAGGCCACGTGCGCCGTGGCTTGCGGGCAGCCGACGAGGTGTTGCCCAGGCAACAGCAAACCGGCAGTTTGCTGCGCCAAGGGCGGTCTGCCGCGCGTATATCGGGAGCAAACCCTTGTGTTTGAAGGCCAGGCGCCTCAGGCACAGAAGCTGCAATGCCTCTGGCAAACCATTCGCCCGAGAGCGTTGTATGTCTGTACTGCCTGTATCTGCCGATTACCCGATTCACACGCCCCACGCCGAGTTGATCCGCGACGAGGCCCACGCACTGGCCGTTGCCCACCGGGTTGCTGCCGTGTTGCTGGAGCAGGACGCCGAGCGCGACCGCACCCGCCAGGTGCCTGCGGAGGTCGTCGACCTGTATTCCAACAGCGGCCTGTGGGGCATCAGCGTGCCCCGCGAGTTTGGTGGTGCCCAGGTGTCATACGCGGTGTTGGCCCAGGTGATTGCGATTATCTCGGCGGCTGACCCTTCGCTGGGGCAAATCCCGCAGAACCATTACTGCCTGCTGGAAGATATCCGCCTGCAAGGCACGCCCGAGCAGCAGGCGTACTTTTTTGGCCTGGCGCTGGAAGGGCATCGGTTTGCCAATGCGCTGTCGGAAACCGGCGGCAAGAACGTCCAGGACATCCAGGCGACCATTCGCCGGCAAGGCGATGGCTATGTGATCAACGGCCGCAAGGGTTATTGCACCGGTTCGCTGTATGCCCACTGGCTGGCGGTGCTGGCGCTGGATGAACAGCAGAATGCGCAATTGGCGTTCGTGCCGCGCGGCACTGAAGGCCTGGTGGTGGTCGACGACTGGGACAGCATGGGCCAACGCACCACCTCCAGTGGCACGGTGCTGGCCGAAGGCTTGAAGGTGCCGGCGTTCAATCTGTTTCCTACCCATCGCTCCTACGATTCGCCGACCCTGGCCGGGCCTTTCGCCCAATTGACCACCGCCGCCATCGACGCCGGCATCGCCCGTGCCGCGCTGCGTGACACGGTGCAGTTCGTCCGGCAATTCGTCCGTCCATGGATCGATGCCGGGGTGGAGAACGCCAGTGAAGACCCGCTGACTATCATCCAGGTCGGCGCGCTGGATATTCGCCTGGAAGCGGCGGAAGCCTTGTTGGAGCGGGCCGGCAAGGCCCTGGACGCCGCGCGCCCGGCACCTGATGAAGACAACGTTGCCCACGCCTCCCTGGCTGTCGCGCGAGCCAAGGTACTGACCACTGAAATTGCCATCGAAGCCAGCAACAAGCTCTTCGAACTTGGTGGCACCCGTTCCACCTTGAAGAAGCACAACTTCGACCGTCACTGGCGCAACGCACGGGTGCATACGCTGCATGACCCGGTGCGCTGGAAGTATCACGTGGTGGGCAACTGGCTGCTCAACGGCGCCAAGCCACCGCGTCACGATTGGTCTTGACCCATGGCCGAGCTGTTTAAAAACATCTACTGGGCCGACATCGGCCAAGCCTGCCTGGAAACCCTGAGCATGCTCAGCGCGGCCCTGGGTTTTACCGTGCTGCTGGGGTTGCCGCTGGGGGTGCTGTTGTTCCTCACCGGCAAGCGCCAGTTGCACGAAACCCTGGTGGTGTATCGGGCGCTGTCGGTGGTGGTCAACGTGCTGCGCTCGCTGCCGTTCATCATCCTGCTGATTGTGCTGATCCCGGTGACCACCTTGCTGGTGGGCACCTCCCTGGGCGTGGCCGGCACCATTCCGCCGTTGGTGGTGGGCTGTACGCCGTTCTTTGCGCGGCTGGTGGAAACCGCCTTGCGCGAAGTCGACCGTGGCGTGGTGGAGGCCACCCAATCCATGGGCGCCAGCACCTGGCAGGTGATCCGCCACACGCTGTTGCCGGAAGCCCGGGGCGGGCTGCTGGCAGCGGTCACTGTCACCGCGATTGTGCTGGTGGACTACACCGCCATGGCCGGGGTGATCGGTGGCGGTGGCCTGGGCGACCTGGCTATCCGCTACGGCTATCAGCGTTTCCAGACCGACGTGATGGTGGTCACCGTGTTGCTGCTGTTGGTGCTGGTGCAGGCCCTGCAGATGACCGGTGACCGTTTGGTGGCGCATTACAGCCGCCGTTGATTCCTATAACTAATGCCTTCGGAGCAACCATGAAAAAATCCCTGGCCATCTTGGCCGCTGTCTTGTCCTTCAATGCCTTTGCCAACGAGACGCTGGTCGTCGGCGCCACGCCCGTGCCTCACGCCGAGATCCTCGAGTTCGTAAAGCCGGTGCTGGCCAAGGAAGGCGTGGACCTGCAAATCAAGGTCTTCACCGATTTCATCCAGCCCAACCAGCAACTGGCGCTGAAGAACATCGACGCCAACTACTACCAGTACCGGCCATTCCTGGATGACTACAACAAGACCCGGAATACCAACCTGGTGCCGGTGGTCGGTGTGCACATCGAGCCTTTCGGCGCGTACTCGACCAAGATCAAAAATATCTCGGAGTTGAAAGACGGCGCGACAGTGTCGATCCCCAACGACCCGGTCAACACTGGCCGCGCCTTGGTGCTTCTGGACGAAGCCGGCCTGATCAAGCTCAAGGACCCGAGCAACACCCTGGCCACGCCGCGGGATATCGTTGAAAACCCCAAGCACCTGAAAATTCGTGAACTGGAAGGTGCGTTGCTGGCCCGCTCGGTGAGCCAGGTGGACCTGGCGTTCGTGTTTGCCAACTACGCCCTGGAAGCAGGGATCGACACCAACAGCGCGTTGATCGTCGAGAAGGGCAAGAGCCTGTACGTGGAGTACCTGGTCGCGCGCCCGGACAACATCAATGACCCTGGCATCCAGAAACTGGCCAAGGCGTTGAACTCCGATGAAGTGCGCCAGTTCATCCTGACCCGCTATAAAGGCCAGATTGCCCCGGGATTCTAAGTCTGACGGCGATCAAAATGTGGGAGCGGGCTTGCTCGCGAAGGCGGTGGATCAGCCACTGCATCGGGCGACTGACACCCCGCTTTCGCGAGCAAGCCCGCTCCCACATTGATCGAGTTTTACCCCGCCATTATGTGGACGGCTCCAAGAGTTGTGCCCCAGGCCCGCGCTCACCCAGTACGTCGTCGTGATTGCGCAGCGGGCACGCCTCCAGCGACAGGCACCCGCAGCCAATACAGCCGTTGAGTTTGTCCCGCAGCAGCATCAGTTTTTCGATGCGCTGGTCCAGGTCCTCACGCCATAGCGCAGACAGGCGCTCCCAATCGGCAGCGTTGGGCGTGCGGCCATCGGGCAAGGTTTGCAGCGCGTCATGGATCGTCGCCAGGGGAATGCCCAAACGCTGGGCAATCTTGATCACCACCACCCGGCGCAACACATCCCGCGGATAGCGCCGCTGGTTGCCGGCGTTGCGGTGGCTCTTGATCAATCCCTTGGTTTCATAAAAGTGCAGCGCGGTAACCGCTACGCCACTGCGGGCTGCCAGTTGGCCGACGGTGAGTTCTTTGGTGACCATGAAAAAGCCCTTGACCTTGACTTAACTAGAGGTTTTACCCTGCGTGGCATCGAATCGCAAGATTGTGCCTACAGTGAGAGGGGAATGTTCATGCAGGTATTAGAGAAGAGTCTGAGTTTTACCCAGATGGTCGAATTCCACATCGAGCCTCAGCAGCAATCGGCTTTGGTGGCGGCCCTGTCATCCCAGAGCGAGCGCCTGGCCCAAGGCCATGGTGGCTTTATCAATGCCAGCGTGCAGGTCAGCGATGATGGACGCCGGGTGCTCAGCTACCTGCAATGGCGCTCCCGCGAGGAGGGGGAAGCGGCCTTCAAGTGTTTTGAGCACGGTGAGGAAGATTTCTGGACGCTGATACGCGCCCACCAGGCCACGGCTGTGACCTTCGGTTCGTTCCAGGTGCTGCGCAGCATCGAGCGCAGCCATGACAACGCTCTGCACTGCCGCCTAAATTGACAGGTGCAGCATGCGCTCGCCCTGTACGTTTTCGCCGGGGCGTCGCTTGTTCACCGCCAGCTCGCCGATCTTGATCAAACGGGTACGGGTCACGTTGCGGCTCAGGCCCAGCAGGTTGGCGGTGTGCACCTGGTTGTAATGGCTGAAGCGGTAGGCGGCGCGCAGCAGCGCATCCTCGACCTTTTCATGCAGGGCCCCGGCCTGTTCCTCGAAGAGCTTTTGAAAGGCGCGTTCCAGCAGGGCTTCGGCGCTGTTGTCGGTGCCGTGCTGGCTGTCGTCCTGACGCTCGATGCGCATGTTCGACAGGCGCAGGTCGTCGCGTTCGATCACGCCGTTGCGGCAGATCAGCAGGGTGTGGTGGATCACGTTTTCCAGTTCGCGGATGTTGCCCGGCCAGCTGTAGCTTTTGAGTTTCTGCTCGGCCTCGCGGCTGATGGTGATCGGGCCGTAACCCAGGCGCTGGCTGTAGGCTTCGATGAAATGCCGGGTCAGTGGCAGGATGTCACCGGGCCGATCCCGCAGGGGGCTGAGTTCGAGGCTGACCACGTCTAGGCGGTAGTACAGGTCTTCGCGGAAATGCCCGGCATTGATGGCTTTCTCCAACTGAACGTTGGTGGCCGCCAATACCCGCACGTCGATGGGAATGCTTTTGCGTGAGCCCAGGCGCACCACTTCGCGTTCCTGCAGTACCCGTAGCAGCTTGACCTGGATCGCCATCGGCAAGTCACCGATTTCATCGAGGAACAAGGTGCCGCCGTCCGCCTCTTCGAACCAGCCGGCCTTGGCACTGAGGGCGCCGGTGAAGGCGCCTTTTTCATGGCCGAACAGCTCGGCTTCCACCAGGGATTCGGAAAACGCGCCGCAGTTCACGGCCACGAAGGGCCGGTTGCGCCGGGCGCTGAGGTTGTGGATATGGCGCGCCACCAGCTCTTTACCGGTGCCGGTTTCGCCGATGATCAACACGCTGGCTTCGCTGGGCGCGACTTGCTGGATGTGCGCCAGCAGCGCCTGGGATTTGGGGTCTTCGAAGACCTGGGCCGTGGCGCGGATCGAGGTCGCAAGAGCGGGCGAGGGCGGTAAGGTTAAAAGCTGCATGGGCACCTCTTCTAGGAGTAGAACGTGGGAATCGGCAGGGACTGGTTCAACGCCCAGTCCCCCAGTTCGTGGAGCTTGTAGTCCACCGGGTCGTGCAAGGTTTGCGTGCGCAGGTTGCGCCAGTGCCGGTCCAGGCGCAGCGAGGCGTGGGTGGAGCGCGCGCCGGTGACTTCGAACAGGCGGCTGCACAGCTCCAGGCCGTTGCGGGTGGCAGCGACCTTGGCCGTGGCGATGGCGATGGCCAGCTCGCCGCGCTCGCTTTCACTGAGGCTCGGGCCCTTGGCCCAGGCCTGGTCCAGCAGTTCGGCGGCGCGTTCCACCAGCAGGCGCACGCCTTCCAGCGCGACCCAGAATTCGCCGTAGTGGTTGAGCACGTACGGGTCCTGGCGAATGTCCTGCACCGTGGATTTATGCCAGGGCCGGGTTTCGGTCAGGGTGTAATTCCGGGCTTCGGCAAACGCGCCTTCGGCGATGCCGAGGAACATGTGGGTGAAGGTCAGTTGAGCGATCAGTGGGCGCAGGCAGGCGAAGGGCGTACTCAGCGGGCCGGGATCGAGGAGCAATTCCGACTCTTCCACGCGTACCCGTTCGAAGCTGGCGCTGCCGCTGTCGGTCTGGCGCTGGCCGATGTTGTTCCAGTCATTGTGCAGGGTGATGCCACTGCGCCCGCTGGGGATGGCCGCGATCAGCAGCTTGCCGCCGGCGCTTTCATCCACCGCCGAGGCGATCAGCATTTCCGAGTCGCTGGCACCGGAGCAAAAGCTCTTCTTGCCGGAGAATTCGCGCCAGCCGTTGTAGGCTTTGACCACAGTGCGCGTGTCCAGCGGGTTGAGGGCGTTGCCCCAGAACCAGTTCTTGCGCGCGGTTTGTTCGAACCAGGGTTGCCATTGCTCCGGGCGTGAGAACAGTCGCACGGTGGCGAGCATCAGGTGATGAAAACCGAAGACGTGGGCGATAGAGCTGTCGACCTTGGCGAATTCGCGCACGATCTCCAGGGTTTCGCTCCAGCGGGCGCCGAGGCCGCCGTATTGGGTGGGAATGCTCAGGGCCAGCAAGCCGCTTTGGCGCAGGGCGTCACGTTCGGTCTTCGGTGTGCCGCCGCGCTCGTCGCGTTCGACGGCAGTGAGGGCAAATTCGGCGGCCAGCAGTTTGGCGGTCTGCAAGGGTGAGGGCAGGACGCTATTGGGTTTGGCTGTCACGCGGTATTCCTCATGGTGTGCCGGGGCGTGCCCCGTCAGACGGCAGGTCAGGCCTTGGCTTTTGCCGGCAGGACGTCGTTGGCAATCATTTCGCCGAACGGCCCGGTGAGGTTGGTGACGCCGCGCCCGGCCAGGCTGGCGTAGGGTTCCGGCAGCAGCGGGAACACCAGTTCGGCAAAGCGATACGCCTCTTCCAGGTGCGGGTAGCCGGAGAAGATGAAGCTTTCGATGCCCAGGTCCGCGTATTCCTTGATGCGCTCGGCGACTTGCTGAGGGTTGCCCACCAGGGCCGTGCCCGCGCCGCCACGTACCAGGCCGACGCCGGCCCACAGGTTGGGGGCGATTTCCAGGTTGTCGCGGCGCCCGTCGTGCAGGGCGGCCATGCGCCGCTGGCCTTCGGAGTCAAAGCGCGAGAAGGATTTTTGCGCGGCGGCGATGGTTTCGTCGCTGATGTGCTCGATCAGTTTGGCCGCGGCTTTCCAGGCGTCTTCTTCGGTTTCGCGCACGATCACATGCAGGCGAATCCCGAATTTGACGGTGCGCCCGTGGCGGGCGGCGCGCTCACGCACGTCGGCGAGTTTCTCGGCGACGGCAGCCGGTGGTTCGCCCCAGGTCAGGTACACGTCGACTTGTTCGGCGGCGAGGTCGTGGGCAGCGTCCGAGGAACCGCCGAAGTACAGCGGTGGATATGGCTTCTGCACCGGTGGGTAAAGTGCCTTGGCGTTCTGCACGCGCAGGTGTTTGCCTTCGAAATCCACCGATTCGCCTTGCAACACGCGGCGCCAGATCTTGAGGAATTCGTCGGTCACTTCGTAGCGTTCGCTGTGATCGAGGAAGCTGCCGTCGCCGCGGTTTTCGTCGGGGTCGCCGCCGGTCACCACGTTGATCAACAGGCGGCCATTGGACAGCCGGTCGAGGGTGGCGGCCATGCGTGCCGAGACGGTTGGCGAGATGATCCCCGGGCGAATCGCCACCAGGTAACGCAGGCGTTCGGTCAACGGCACCAGCGCCGAGGCAATCACCCAGGAGTCTTCGCAGGAGCGGCCGGTGGGAATCAGCACGCCGTGGTAGCCGAGGTTGTCGGCGGCCTGGGCGACTTGTTTCAAATAGTTGAGGGTGACCGGGCGAGCGCCCTGGGTGGTGCCCAGGTAGTGGCCGTCACCGTGTGTAGGCAGAAACCAGAAAACATCCATGACAAATCCTTAAGCGATTTTCAGCAGAGAGGTGGGATGCGCGGCAAACAACGGCGCGGCGCGTTCTGCAGCAAGGCGAATGCGGGCCTTCAAGGGCTCACTGGTTATGTGGTAATCGGTGAAATCTGCCTCGGTGGCGTACACGCCAATGGGCAAGGTCAGGGCCTGGAAGAAACTGAACAGCGGGCGCAACTGGTGATCGAGTACCAGGGCGTGGCGTTCGCTGCCGCCGGTGGCCGCCAGCAACACCGGGGTGTTGATCAGGGCGTTGAGGTCGACCAGGTCGAACAGGTGCTTGAGCAGGCCGGGGTAGGAGCCGCGATACACCGGCGCGGCAACGATCAGTAGGTCGGCCTGTTCGATGGCCTGCAGTTGCGCTTCGACGTCGGCGGGCAATTCCTGGCGCGACAGTGCGCCGCCCAGCGGCCGGGCAATGTCGCCCAGTTCGATCAGGGTGGCCTGGATCGGCAATTGATCGGCCAGTTCGGCCAGCACCGCCTGGGTCAACACCAGGGTGCGGGACGGACGCCAGGTTCCGCCGGAGAGGGCAACGACATTCAGTGGACGGGTCATCAACAGTTCCTTTTTCAACAGTGGCTCAGGGCAAGAGCAGTAGCAGGGCTTGAGCAAGAGCTGTACCAAGCTGTGCAGCCCTTGACTGGCGTGGCCTCTGTGCCAGGTGTTGGAAAATGGTGGTGTTGTCTGCCTGGTGTTTTGTTGAATGACTGTTGCCTGGGCAACAGTTGCCAGGCGAACAGTGGCGTGAGTGTTGAGGCCATTTATAGAGGGTTGTGTTTATTCCGTAAATGAACGTATTTCCATATTTATAGACCTATATGGAATATAAGGCGCGACTATCAGAAGTGTCGCAAAGGTTGATAGCGACTATCACGGCTGATGATTTTTCACCGTGCAGGGGCGGGAGTAGCCTGTACTCATTGACTTCAGCCCGTTTCGCAGGACCTTCGCCATGAACCGTTTTCTCGCCATTTCCGTATTGCTTGTCACCTCAGTCCTTGCCGGTTGTGCGACGCATTCGTCGCCCGAACTGCGTGGCTACTCGGCCGAGGAGAGCAAGGAACTGGCGCTTGAAGCCCTGAGCCGTCGAGGCCTGTCATTTGATGAATACCAACAGAAGAAAGCCGAACTGACCGGCCAGCCACGGAACACCTTCGGTTTCGACCGTCAGGGTGAGATGAATGCCGAGCGCAGCATGACGCTGCACGGTCGCCCCAGTTGAGTCAGTGGCGAGGTCTGAAGAGCCCGAGGTTTCCTACAGGAACCTCGGGTTTTTTGTTTGCCATCCGTTTCCCGGAGCCTGTTAAGCTGAATTTCAGGAGCGTTCCTACGCACTTTTAAATAAAGTGGTCTTTCTTTAACGGCACGGGATCAGGTAAACCATCTTCCTTCCTGATTGCGGCCCCTGAGACGTTGTTCTCGGGAACCTGCTCTGCGAGTCTTTAACGTCATGAATAAACGTCCGCTGTATTTCGACTACGCCGCCACCACGCCGGTGGATGAGCGGGTCATCCAGGTGATGGTTGAGTGTCTGGGCTTCAATGCCAACTTCGGCAACCCTGCGTCCAGTTCCCACGCGTTCGGCCAACAGGCCCGGCAAACGGTTGAGCAGGCACGGGGCCAGGTGGCTGAGTTGGTCGGCGCCGAGCCGGCACAGATTGTCTGGACCTCCGGTGCCACCGAGTCCAACAACCTCGCCATCAAGGGCGTTGCCCAGGCGCGCGGCGTGGCCGGCGGGCACATCATCACCAGCCAGATTGAACACAAGGCCACGCTCGACACCGCTCGCCAGTTGCAGGAAGCCGGGGTTGCCGTGACGTACCTGGTGCCGGACGCCGAGGGTTTGATCAGTGTCGAGGCGGTGAGCGAAGCATTGCGTGAGGACACCTTCCTGGTGTCGCTGATGCTGGTGAACAACGAGCTGGGCACTCTTAACGATATCCGGGCGATTGGCGCACGCGTGCGCGAGCATGGCGCGCTGTTTCACGTGGATGCGGCGCAGGGCGCAGGCAAGGTCGAGATTGACCTGGCCGAATGGCCAGTGGACCTCATGTCATTTTCCGCACACAAACTCTATGGTCCCAAGGGTATCGGCGCGTTGTACGTCGGCCCACGTGCGCAGCAGAAAGTGCTGGCGCAGATTCACGGCGGTGGCCATGAAGGTGGTTTGCGTTCGGGCACCCTGGCAACTCACCAGATTGCCGGCATGGGTACCGCGTTTGCCCTGGCGGCAGCGTCCTTTGCTGAAGAAAAGGCGACCATCGTTGCCTTGCGCGAGCGCCTGCTGGAACAGCTGAATACAATTGCCGGGGTGCGCCTCAATGGCAGCCTTACCCAACGCATTCCCCACACCCTGAGCCTGACGTTCAGCGAAGGCGAGTTCAATTCCGCCGCCTTGAGCGCGGGCATTGCCTTCTCGGCCACTTCGGCCTGCAATTCGGCGAGCAATGCACCGTCCCATGTGCTTCTGGCGCTGGGCCATGATGCCCGCAGCGCAGGTCGCACCATTCGCTTGAGCCTCGGGCGGTTTACCACCGAGCAGGATATCGATCAGGCGGTACAGCTGATCAAGGCCGCACTGGCCAGCGCACCGGCGTTCTGGGCCGTTTGACCCCATAACAATTATTAGTGGTTAGCAGGAGACACGATGAGCACACAGCCTTTGACCCATGGAACGGTTCCCCAGCGCCTGGCGCACACCCGCGAACTGATGAGCCGCGAGGGCATTCATGCCCTGTTGGTGCCGTCGGCGGACCCGCACTTGTCCGAATACCTGCCGGGTTACTGGCAGGGCCGTCAGTGGTTGTCGGGTTTCCATGGGTCGGTGGGCACGCTGATTGTTACTGCGGATTTTGCCGGTGTATGGGCTGACAGCCGCTATTGGGAACAGGCGACCAAGGAACTCAAGGGCAGCGGCATCGAGTTGGTCAAGCTGCAACCCGGCCAGCCCGGGCCGCTGGAATGGCTCGCGGAGCAGACGCCGGAAGGCGGCGTGGTGGCCGTTGATGGTGCGGTCATGGCCGTGGCCTCGGCGCGCACCCTGGGCAGCAAGCTGGAGGCACGTGGTGCACGCTTGCGCACGGATATCGACTTGTTGAATGAAGTCTGGCAAGACCGTCCAACCTTGCCGAACCAACCGATCTATCAACATCTGCCACCCCAGGCCACCGTCAGTCGTGGCGAGAAGCTCGCAGCCCTGCGTGCCAGCTTGACGGAAAAGGGGGCCGACTGGCATTTCATCGCGACCCTGGATGACATTGCCTGGCTCTTTAACCTGCGGGGTGGCGACGTTTCGTTCAACCCGGTGTTTGTCTCGTTTGCTTTGATCGGCCAGCAGCAGGCGACGCTGTTTGTGGCCCTGAGCAAAGTCGACGCCGAGCTTCGCGCGGTGCTGGAACAGGATGGCGTGACCCTGCGCGATTACAGCGAAGTCGCAGCGGCGTTGAAGGACATTCCTTCGGGCGCGAGTGTGCAGGTCGACCCGGCCCGGGTGACCGCCGGCTTGCTGGAAAACCTGGGCAGTGGCGTCACGCTGATCGAGGGGCTTAACCCGACCACCTTGGCCAAATCGCGCAAGAGCCTGGCGGACGCCGAGCACATTCGCCAGGCCATGGAGCAGGACGGCGCGGCCTTGTGCGAATTCTTCGCCTGGCTCGACAGTGCGTTGGGCCGTGAGCGCATCACCGAACTGACCATTGATGAGCACCTGACGGCAGCGCGTACCCGTCGTCCGGGTTATGTGTCGCTGAGCTTCAATACGATTGCCGCATTCAACGCCAATGGCGCGATGCCGCACTATCACGCGACCGAAGAAGAACACGCGCTGATCGAAGGCGATGGCTTGCTGCTGATCGACTCCGGTGGCCAGTACCTGGGTGGCACGACCGATATCACGCGGATGGTGCCTATCGGGACGCCAAGCGAAGAGCAGAAGCGCGATTGCACGCGGGTGCTCAAAGGTGTGATTGCCTTGTCCCGCGCGCATTTCCCCAAGGGCATTCTCTCGCCGCTGCTGGACTCGATTGCCCGTGCGCCGATCTGGGCCGAGGGTGTGGACTACGGCCACGGTACCGGTCATGGCGTCGGCTATTTCCTCAATGTGCATGAAGGCCCGCAGGTGATCGCCTATCAAGCCGTCGCCGCACCGCAAACCGCGATGCAGGCCGGCATGATTACGTCCATCGAGCCCGGCACTTACCGTCCGGGGCGTTGGGGTGTGCGCATCGAGAACCTGGTGTTGAACCGTGAAGCGGGCAAGACCGAGTTTGGCGAGTTCCTCAAGTTCGAGACACTGACACTGTGTCCGATCGACACCCGTTGCCTGGAGCCGTTATTGCTGACGGTGGAGGAGCGCCAGTGGTTCAACGATTACCACGCACACGTCCGTGAGCGCCTGAGCCCGCTGCTCAGCGGTGCAGCGCTGGAGTGGTTGCAGGTGCGCACGGCTGCGATCTAGCCCAGCGCTTCGCGCACAAAGTCCAGGCGATCCTGGCCAAAGAACAACTGGTCGCCGACGAACATACTGGGGGCACCGAATACGCCACGCTGAATCGCGTGTTCGGTGTTGTCCTTGAGGGTTGTCTTGACTTCGTCATCGTTGGTCAGCGCCAGGACTGCTTCAGGATCAAAGCCGTGTTCGGTCAGCACTGCGGCTACCACAGACAGGTCTCCCAAGTGTCGGCCCTCGACCCAGAGTGCGTGGAACAGGCAGTCGATGAAGTCGAGAAAGCGTTCGGGCTGGCGCATTTGGACGCCGGTGACCGCACGCATCAGCATTAATGTGTTGATGGGAAAGTGCGGATTGAACTTGAGCGGAACGTGGTAGCGCTGGGCGTAGCGTGCCAGGTCCTGGAACATGTAGCGACCTTTGGCGGGAACGGTGGCCGGTGACGCATTGCCGGTGGCCTTGAACACCCCGCCCAGCAGCATTGGCTTGTAAATCAGCTGGGTGCCGGTTGCAGCGCACAGGCCTGGAAGTTGGGTATAGGCCAGATAGGTGGCAGGGCTGCCGAGGTCGAAGAAAAATTCTACTGTTTTACTCATGCTGGATACTCGCAGTTTATTGTTATGGGGCGCGCTTACCAGGGTTCATTCCAGGGGCGCAGGTCCAGCTCGAAGGTCCAGGCGTCCCGGGGCTGGCTGTGCAGGTACCAATAGTTATCGGCGATGTGGTCCGGATTGAGAATGCCGTCCTGATCCTTGAGGGCGTATTTTTGCGGGAAGTTGTCGCGGATGAAGTCGGTGTCGATGGCGCCATCCACGACGACGTGGGCGACGTGGATATTCCGTGGGCCCAGTTCGCGAGCCATGCTTTGCGCCAGTGCACGGATCCCGTGTTTGGCTCCAGCGAACGCGGCAAAGCCGGCGGCTCCACGCAACCCGGCCGTGGCACCGGTAAACAGGATGGTCCCGCGGTTACGGGTGACCATGCGCTTGGCCACTTCCCGCGCGTTGAGGAAGCCTGAGAAACAGGCCATCTCCCAAATCTTGAAGTACTTGCGGGCGGTTTCTTCCAGGATGCTGCACGGCACATTGGCGCCGATGTTGAACACGAAGGCTTCGATGGGGCCCAGCTCGGTTTCAATCCGCTCGATCAGCGCGATAACGTCTTCTTCCTTGCGGGCATCGCAGGCAAAGCCATGCGCCTCGCCACCTGCTGCGTGGATGCTATCCACCAAGGGTTGCAGTTTATCGGCGCTGCGCCGGGTGACGCAGGCGACGTAACCCTCACGGGCGAAACGCTTGGCGATGGCACCACCTGTGGCATCGCCGGCACCCACTACCAGTACGATTTTCTTGTTGTTCGTCATGGGAGATCCTTTAGTAAACGATCGTTTGCCAAACGAACGTTATGCTACGATCCAGCAGGCGTCAAGCTGACAGCACAGTGGAGGAAGCGATGCGATATTCGGCTAGTCACAAGCAGCAAACCAGGGAAAAGCTTCTGGACAGCAGTGCGGCACTGGCGAAGAAAGAGGGTTTTGCCAGTGTCGGGGTGGATGGCTTGATGAAGGCCATTGGCTTGAGTGGCGGTGCGTTTTATAGCCACTTCGCTTCGAAGGATGAATTGTTCAGTTCGATTGTCGAGCGTGAATTGAGCCACAGCCTTGAGCGATTGAATGGCGACGGGGTGCAAAGCCGTGAGCGGCTGGATCGCTGTTTGAAGTTCTACCTGAGCATGGCCCATGTGGAGCAATCCGAAGCCGGATGTGCGTTGCCGAGCCTGGGGGCGGAGATTGCGCGATCTGATGTGGCCGTTCGTCAACAGGCGCAGGACTGGATTTGCCGATTGCAGGTGGGGTGGGCAGCAACACTGGGCAGCGGGGCCCTGGCGTGGTCGATTCTGTCGCAATGCATCGGCGCCCTGGTGGTGGCGCGGATGATGGTCGACCCGCAGGTGCAGGCACAGGTCCTGTCATCGAACTACGAGGTGCTCAGCCAGCAGCTGTCGAGGCTGTGAGGTCATCGACAGTTACTTGCAGATGACAATCATGCTTCGGCTTGTGTAGCCGGCGGGGTTAAGACCGAACGGGTAGTCGCCTGGGTCTTCGGCGTTGTCCCCCGACTTGGCGATGACTTTATAGCCTTTGGCGCCACACGAATTAGCTGCACTGGCGTAGCACTGGTCCCAGGAAGAGGACAGGCCTGAGCAGTTGATATGCAGGCCCTTCTTTCCCCGTTTTACTTCGGTCTTGGTGGTCGCGGCACAACCTGCAATTGCCACAATCATGAACAGCATCAAAATTCGCTTCATTACTATCCTTAATAGCCGCCTCGCTTAAGTGCACGAAGCTGGCTTTGCTCGCTCTCGAGTGTAGCGTTCATGATGTCCTTATCGAAAATCTCCATGAATGACACTGGGTTACGACCTAAACATGGCCTAATTGAGCGGCAAATGCCATAGCTACGTCAAATCCTGAATCAATCGGCTGGAACGAGTGGTTTTGATTCGTTACGCATGGTCAGGGTTGCACCCACCGAGGCCAGGATAATGCAGGTGATGGCCAGCCATTGCGCCAGGGACAAGTGCTCTTGAAGGAAAAACAGCCCGGACAGGGCGCCGAACGCGGGTTCGATACTCATCAGGGTTCCGAACGTGCGGGCTGGCAGGCGAGTCAGGGCGACCATCTCCAGGGTGTAGGGCAGGGCGGTGGATAAAACCGCGACACCAATGGCGATCGGGATCAGCGAGGGTGTGAGGAGTGCGGCGCCCGCGTGGACGATACCTATCGGTGCAACAAACAACGCTGCAATCATTACGCCGAGGGCCGCAGTCTGAACGCCATTGTCGGCGCCGGCCTTTTGGCCAAACAGAATGTAGAGTGCCCAGCACGCACCTGCGCCGAGTGCATAGGCGGCGCCTGTGAGGTCAATGCCGCTGCTGGCTTCGCCCACTGGGATCAATAGCAGAAGTCCGACAATCGCCAAGGCTATCCAGAGAAAGTCTACGGCGCGTCGCGAAGCGTAGATGGCGACTGCCAGTGGGCCGGTGAATTCGAGGGCTACTGCAATTCCCAGCGGAACGGTGCGCAGCGACATATAGAAGAGGAAGTTCATTCCCCCCAGCGCCATCCCGTAGACGATCACCGTCTGCAACGACTTGGCTGTCAGCTTGGCGCGCCATGGGCGTAAAAGGAGCAGCATGATCACACTGGCGAAAATCAGGCGCAGGGTGGTGGTGCCCTGGGCGCCCACGATGGGGAACATGCTTTTGGCGAGTGAGGCGCCTGATTGAATAGAGGCCATGGCAATGAGTAGCAGGCCGACCGGAAACAGTGTCGAAGCCAGGCTACGCGGGGAAGTGGTCATTGAGGGTATTCGTCCGAGGTCGTATTGAAAGAAACCGAGTGGCTATGATGCTTAACTGTTGAGCGTTGGGCAATATATTGCTCAATTAGTTAAGGGTTCCTTCCTATATAGACGAATTCCGTGATTGTCGGGATGGATTGATAGAAAAGCTGAATTAAGGGTTGACGGCAGATTCTGGAAGT
>NZ_JACAOX010000028.1:0-30033 GCF_013386015.1 Pseudomonas sp. B6001 | reverse complement strand
ACGGCCAGACCACCGAGTTTTTCTGGCAAGGCGAAAAGCTGATCGCCGAACACAACGCCGATCACCACCAGAGCTACCTCTACGAACCCAACAGCTTCCGCCCGCTAGCGCTGCTCAAAGGCTACGGCCCGGAAGACGTAAAACCCTTCCACTACCAACTCGACCACCTCGGTACCCCGCAAGAACTCACCGCGCCCGACGGCGAAATCGTCTGGTCCGCCCATTACCGCGCCTACGGCCAAATCGCGAAGCTGGACGTCAACACCGTTACCAACCCACTGCGCTTCCAGGGCCAATACTTCGACCCGGAAAGCGGGCTGCACTACAACCGACATCGCTACTACAATCCGGATATTGGCCGCTACCTGACGCCCGATCCGGTGAAACTGGCGGGCGGGCTGAACGGATACCAGTACGTGCCCAACCCGACGGGGTGGGTTGACCCGCTTGGGTTGAATACCTGTCCGGGTGCGAACGGTTGTAAACCGGATATTGGGGTTGGGGATCCGGCCGAAAACGCCACGGTCAATGAAGGTCAGCCTGCTGCACCTCGTCTGACACAGGCTGAACGACGCGCACGAATTGATGAGCTTGGGGAAGCGAACGCTTACCGCCGTCTTGATGAACTTGAACAAGCAACGCCGGGAGCACACTTTCTGGAAAAGCATGGAGCACAGACTACGTTGGCGTCTCAACTCGAAAGGGTAATGACCGCTAAAAATCCTACTACCGGGATAGTTGAAGTCCACGATAGAGGAAGGAGAGCAGGACAACCGAGGCCGCCTTCCGCCGCCACTCATTTCCTTAGCCATCGAGATCAACTAAATGCTATTTATCGAGCGCAACTTATACTCAAGCATACAAACATAGGTACTTCTCGCGAACCAATGGACATGGGGAAAGTCATCGGAGAAGGATACAAGAGAGATGGCTTTGAATACGGCCAACAAAGGAAAGCCGTCGTCATATTAGATACAAATGGAAACCCTAAAACTGCTTACGCGGACTTTTAAAAATGAAATTAAAACCTAAACTTTCGATCATTAGAAGCCTGCTATTCACCTACAACATTGAAAACACTAAAGATCTCGAGCGAGAAGAGGTGATAGTCTCCAAAGACGTCAATGACGACAAACAACTCGCGGAGTTATTTGACGAGCTAACCAAACCCGAATACATGTCATACGACAATGAAGAGCGGCAATGGTATATAGACACACTCAATCACTTCCTGAACACTGACGAAACTTTCGACTCCGTCTTCTACCTATTTGATACATACTTCGATGACGAAATCTCCGACCAACGCCAATTTATGAAAGTTCTACTCGAATGTTTGACCCGATATCAGGCAGAAGCCACGGAAAAGGATTGAGGTAATTAGAAACCGTTAACGTGGCTAACAGCAAAGGGGATTGACTTTCATAAAGTACTCCCCTCTTCCATCGTACTGTCCGACTCCCAAAAACTTCACCCCACCTGCTGCAACCGCCCCGCCCGAAAATCCTTCGGCGACACTTCAAACTGCTTCTTGAACGAGCGACTAAAGTGCGCCGAATCCGTAAACCCCCACTTATACGCAATCGACGTAATCGACTCACTGCGCAAAAACGGGTTGGTCAGATCATCCGCACTGCGCTTCAACCGCGCCCGCTGGATATACCGGCACACGCTGTCATCCTGTTCCTCAAACAACCGGTACAAATGCCGCACCGAGATATTCAACCGACTCGCCAACCCCACCGGGCTAAGCCCTGGCTGGGTCAATGACTCATCAATCACCTTCTGCACATAGCTGCGCAGATTGCTGCCCTGCAACCCGCCACAATCATCGCGCTCATCGTCTTCCTGCTCAAACGCCGACCCCAGCAACGAGATAAACGCCGACTGCAACGCCTGCCCCTCCCCGACCGCGCCTTCGCCGTTCAGTGCGTCTTTGCACAGTTGATCCATCAACACATGCAACATGCGCCCGCAGGCTTTGCTCGAGGAGATTTTGCCGAAGGTCTTGGGCTGGCTGCCGAACTGTTTGCACACCTCTGCGCGGGACAAGGACAGGGACGCGTGTTCGATGAGCCCGAACGGGGTGATGTCGATGGAGCCCACCGAGTCCATCAATAACAGTTCGCCGGGGGCAAGCTGGAAGCTCTGGCCGTTTTGGGTGATCTGGCAGTAGCCGCTGCGCTGGCTGACGAGGAAGCAGTTCTGGTCGTCATCGTGGTCGGCGCGGGCCTTGGGGCGCTTGATCAGGCCGGCGTTGGTGCGCAGGCTGGCCAGGGGCAAACCGCCGCGGGAAAAGGTGCTGATGCTGCCGATGAACAGCGAGCGGTTGAAGGCCAGTTCTGTGTCGAAGTGACCGCAAACCGCGCGCAGATCCCGGGTCCAGAGGTCCAGCCCGTCTTGCCCAATCTGTTGCATGCTCATGGTTGTTTCCACCTTGGCTTTTTGTTTTTGTCGGGCAATAGTTAACATGTTATCTATATGCGCGCAACAAGTACGTGTCTGCCAAGGTGGTTGCACTATTGATGCCAAATCCGGTGGTCAGTGGGCCTGCAAGGCGCGCTGGAAACCGTTCAAGGCGTCCAGCAGCCAGGCGCGTTGCACACTGCTCAAGGCGATGTAGCGACGGAACGCCGGCATGCGGTTGACCACCTCGCTGCCGCCCATATGCTCAAGCCGCACACACCACTGGTGATCCACCAGGTCGATGCGCAGGCGCTTGAAGTCCAGCGGCATCAAGGCGCGATGCAAGGCGCTGCCCTCCTGCAATTGCGTGTGCAAAATGCCTGAAACCTCCTTGTCGCCCGACCGCTGTCGACAGCGGATTCCGGTGCGTCGAACGGCCCCGGTGTGGTGCAGTTCGAAGCTCGCCGTGCCCTGCTGCGAGGCAGGGATGCGCAGTACGAATTCGGTCATCACCAGGTGCATCAACAGTTGCGATTCGGTGCGCTCGACGATCTCCAGTTGCAGCCCGAGATTGTCCAGGGAAACCCGGGCCGTCGTCGGTCCACACACCTCATAACCGGCCAGGCCGAGGTTACGCCTCAGGTGTTCCAGCGTAACGCCGGGTCGATACCCGGCAGGCGCGCGCCGGGCGCTGAACAGCTCAGACAGTTTTTGCAGCATGGCTGATATACCCGTTGTGCGGCTGATCCGGCTCATGGGCGAACTCCTTGGCCAACACCTCTTCCACCGAGGCGGGCCTGAATGGATTGACCTTCTGCACAACCAGCGTCCAGAACAGCGCGTACGCCGCCGTGCACCCGAGCATTACGCCAAAGGGAATGTAGATGTCGGCGGGGTTCATGCCCGGCGGGGTGATAAACCACATGCCCAGCAGGATGCCGATGCTCGACAGAATCTGCGGCAGCGGAAAGAATGGCGAACGGTAGGCGCGAGGCAGATCCGGACGGCGAATCCGCAGGATCACCACCGACAGCGTCACCAGCAGATAAGCAAAGCTCCAGGCACACACGGCCGCCAGCACCAGGTGCATGATGTTGTCGGTGTTGCCGCCCAGGTACAGCGCGTGCAGGCACGGAATCAGCATCGCCACCAGAATGCACAGCAACGGTGTCTTGAAGCGCGGGTGCAGGTAGGTGAAGACCTTGGGCAACGCGCCGTCGACCGCCATGCCGTACAGGATCCGTGGCACACCGGCCATCAAGGTGTTGATGGTCGCAGCACCGGCAAACAGGAAGCCGATGCCCAGCCACATCGGGCCGATGCTGCCCATCACCTGCTCGGCGAATTTCGGGATGGCCATCGGCGTATCCAGCAGGTGCACGCCGCCCGCCGCGTCGATCAATACGTTTTCCACCTGGCGTTTCATTGCCGCGCCATAGATGAACATGCACGTGGCCACCCCCAGCAGCCCCAGCACCATCGCCTTGGGCATCACCTTGGCCGAGTTGCGCAGGTCCGGCGCCAGCGGCGTGACGAACTCGCAGCCGACAAACATGAACATCGCCATGCCCACCAGCGACAGGATGGTGATCAGGTCGGTGCCCACCAGGGATTCACCGAACCAGCCGTCCAGCTGCACCGCTGGGGCTGCGATCAGGCCCAGCACGCCAAACACCATCAAGGTGGTCCACATGCCGAAAGTGAGGATGATCTCGGCCCGGCCGAACGCGCTGACGCCAAACGCATTGAGCACCCCGAACACAATCACGAAGCCCACTCCCAGCAACCACGAACCGCCGGCGGATTCCGCCAGGGTGTTGAGGTGCTCGAAATTCACCAGCGCCATCACGCCGGAGAGGATGGTTTCGGCGGTGCCGGCAAACACATGCACGATCAGGTACGCCGACAAGGTGCCGGTGATCGCAAAGAACCGGCCCATGCCGCAATTGATGTAGTCGTAGACCGAGCCGGTGGTGGGCAGGATCGAGGCGGCTTCGGCGAAGGTGGTCGCCTGGGCCAGCATCATCACCACCGCGATCAACATCGCCACCGCAAAGGCGCTGCCGCCGATGCCAAACCCCATGGTCGCGGTGAGGATCACCGGGCTGGCCATGATCAAGCCAATGGTGCTCGCCAGCGCGGTTGGAAAGCCCACCGTGCCGCGTTTCAAATGTTCGGTGAGCCGGTCGTTGATCGACATGGTGCAGATCCTCAAGAAGCGGATTTTTAGAAGTATTGGCACTCTGCGCCCGCCCTGGCTGATCGTCTTGCTCCTGGCTGCCGCCGGTTTTGTTGCTGCCTGCCACTGCTGCGCCACTGGCGGCCTGGGACAATTTCCTGGCACGCAGGGGAAAGACTTGGCCCGGTGGCGCTCGCCCTAATGCTCCCTCAATTCACCTTGTTGGGGACTATAACAATGCAGCACACACAACAAACCCGTCACCTGTACAGGGCCATCAGCCTGGGCATCGCGCTGATGATCATCGACTCATCGGCCCAGGCGTTCGAGCTGTATGCCGATGACGACACTCAGGTCACCGGCAACTTCCTGGCGGTGTACGGGATGTTCAACAGCCGCAAGAACTACGACGGCACCACCGGCGGTTCCACCTGGCGTGAAGGTTTTATCAAGTATGGCTTGAGCGTCGACCAGCGCTTCGGCGCCCTGGGCAGCGTGTATGGCACGGCCAACCTGGTCAGCTCGGGCACCTGGGGTGATGGCGATGCGTCGGGCGTGACCACCGGCAGCGAGCGCACCACCAAGTTCGACGAAGCCTTCGCCGGCTGGCGCTCGGGGGAACTGTTTCCGGCACTGGGCAAGGATGGTGTGGACCTGTCGTTCGGCCGCCAGGTCATCATGCTCGGCGACGGTTTCATCATCAACGATGACGGCCCGAACTTCGGCAAGGGCGTGGATGACGGCAAGTTCAACCGAGGCGGCGCCTACTACATCGCCGCGCGCCATGCCTTCGATCAAACCGCAGTGCTACGCCTGGGTGGCAAGGACGGCGTGCATGGCAGCGTAATGTGGATCAAGTCCGACAACCGCGCCCAGGCCAACACTGAAATGGCTGCCGGCACCCTGGACTACACCGCCGCGCCCGGCACCCTGGGGTTGACCTATATACACGGCATCAGCGTCGACGACCGTTATGCCAATGACCTGCAAAAACAGCGCGCCGGGATGAACATCTACAGCCTGCGCGGCGCCGGTAATGCCGGGATCGAGAACGCGCACTTTTCCTTTGAATACGCCTGGCAGGACAAGGACGCCGGCCCGGAAAAGGCCTGGTACACCGAAGGCGGTTATACCTTCGCCGCGCTGCCGTGGTCGCCGGACCTGACCTACCGCTACAGCCGCTATTCGAAAAACTGGGATGCGATGTTTTCGGGCTTCAACCGTGGCTACGGCACCTGGGTGCAGGGCGAGGTGGCCGGCAATTATTCGGGGCCGTTCAATACCAATACTGAGGTGCAGCATGTGGCGTTGAAGGTCAAGCCGCTGGACAGCGTGACTGTCGGTGCGCTGTTCTTCGACTACAAGACGTTGAGCAAGGGCGGCATGCTCAACCTCGATGGGCGCGAACTGGACCTGTACGCGGAGTGGGCGGTGAACGAACACCTGATCGTCACGCCGCTGCTGGGTTTGTACAAGCCCAACAAGGATGAGAGCAACGGCGGCAACCAGGTGGGTGGCAATGGCACCAATCTCTATAGCCAGGTCACCGTGGCCGTGCCGTTCTAACACAGATGCAATGAGCTACCGAGATCACATGTGGGAGCGGGCTTGCTCGCGAAAGCGGTGTGTCAGTCGCCAGATGTATTGGCTGACACTCCGCATTCGCGAGCAAGCCCGCTCCCACATTGAACCTGCTTCAGCCTTCGATAGAGGTGTTCGCCCTACGGTTGCCGCTCCTCGATCCGCGCATACGCTCCCTGGTGATAGAGCAACGGCGCACGACCAAAATCATCGAAAGCCACCACCTTGCCAATCATGATCCAGTGATCGCCACCATCCACCTGCTGGTACTTCTCGCAGTGAAACCGCGCCGAGCAATCAGCGAAGACCGGCGAACCGCCCTCCCCGGGCTCGAATTCGATTTCGGCAAAGCGATCGTCCCTGGGCCGGGCGAAGTTGTTCGACAGGTGGATCTGGTCGGCCGCCAGCACGTTGACCGCAAAATGGCTGGCCTGCTCGAACACCTCGTGGCTGTTGGAGCGTTTGTCGATGCTCCACAGCACCAGCGGCGGGTCCAGGGACACCGAGTTGAAGCTGTTGGCGGTGACACCCACTTTGCGCCCGCTGGCATCAGCGGCAGTGACCACCGTGACACCGGTGGCAAAGTTGCCCAGGGCCCGGCGAAAGGCCCGTGGGTCGAAACTGTTATCAGACATGCAAGACTCCCGGACTGCATCAACGCGCAGTCCTGATGGTTGTGATGGCCGGGTCGGCGTCAAATCATGCTCGGATCAGGCTCGAGCCCCATCAGCTCACGCCCCAGGATCTGCGCGCACACGTCGTAATCGGTGTACGCATGGGCGCCGGTCATATGGGAATCGCGGAACAGACGCTGCATCTCGTTGTGCTCGAACCACGCATTGCCACCGGCGGCCTCGAACAAGCGGTCCACCGCCTGGATGCACATCTTGGTGGCGTACGCCTGGTTGGTACGCCAGAACGCCAGGGTCTCGCGGCTCGGGTAACGGTGCTGTTCGCTGTGTTCGGCGTGTTCCTGCCAGGTCTTTTCCAGGAACGCCCGGGCGGCGGCCACCTGGTGTGTCGACTCGGCCAGGCGCATCAACGCCGGAGTCGCCGCCCCCACTGCCGCGCCGGTGTAGGCACGTACGCGGGTCCTGGTTTTTTCGCGGAATACTTCGAGCATGCGCTCGGCCACGCCCAGGCTCACGGTGGAGAAACCGCTGGCGAAATACGGGCGATACGGCGAGTAGAAAATCTTGCTGTCGGGGTACAGACCGAAGCCGGCGGACTTGCCTTCCATCATGTCCTTGGCTTTCTGGATGCGGTGTTCTGGCACCCGCACGTTGTCGATGATCAGGGTCTTGGTGCCGCTGCCTTTCATGCCGGCGGCGAACCAGTCATCGCGAATCTGATAGTCGCTGCGCGGCAGTACCGCGAAGCAATAGTCCTGGGTGCCCTCGGCGTTTTTACGGCGGAAGCCGACAATCGCCCACTCGGCATGATCGCAACCGCTGCTCCAGCCCATTTCACCGCTGAACAGCACACCGCCCTCAACTTCCTCAGTGCGACCAAACGGCGCGATGCTGCTGCTGGCGGTGGCATTCGGGTTATCGCCCCAGACTTCCTGCTGCAACTTGGCGGGAAACAACGCCAGTTGATGGCTGTGGGTGCACAACAGGCTCATGGCCCAGGCGGTGCTGGCACAGGCGCCGGCCAGCAAGGCGATGCAGTCGGCAAACTGCGGCAGGGAGATTTCCATGCCGCCAAAGGGTTTGGGTTGAAAGGCACGGTGCATGCCGATGCTCTTGAGCAGCGCAATGTTCTCGTCAGGAACCTTGCGGTCCTGCTCGGCCTGGAAGGCGTTGGCAGCGATGGTCGGCAGAATCGCCTTGAGATCTTCGAGGAGCGGGTTTGGCTTTTTCATGGACGGCCCTGCTTATTATTGGATGTCCGGCTGGCGTTCAAACTCAACGAACGGCGCTGGATGTGGGGCCAGTATGGAGCGGGCGCCCCCCCCGGAAAATGCACCTTCCACAGCCAAGATTGCACTTTCCACAGGCCTGGCAGCCACAGACATATCGCCCGGCAGGCACAGACAAGCCTGGCCCGGCGGCGCTGGTTACCCTCGGGCTTTTGCGAGCAGGAAAATCCCATGAGCGATATTGCGCTGCTGCCTGAAGTCCAGGCCTTCCTCCGTCGAAGCCATGCCTTGTTTATCGACGGCGGGTACGTCCAAAGCCATTCCGGCCAGGCTCTGGAAGTGATCAACCCGGCCACCGGCGAGGTGATCGCCCAGGTTGCCGATGCGGACCTGGCCGATATCGACACAGCGGTGGAATCGTCCCGGCGTGGCTTCCGGCAATGGTCCCAGGTCGCCCCAGCCATTCGCGGCAATGTGCTGCTGAAACTCGCCGACCTGCTGGAGCAACACCGCGAAGCACTGGCGCAGATCGAAACCTGCCAGTCGGGCAAGATCATCCAGATTTCCCGGGCCTTCGAGGTCGATCAGGCGGCGCACTTCCTGCGTTACTACGCCGGCTGGGCCACCAAGATCAGCGGCCAGACCCTCACCCCGTCACAGCCCTCCTTCGCCGGCGAACGCTACACCGCGTTCACTCTGCGCGAACCGGTGGGCGTGGTAGTCGGCATCGTGCCGTGGAATTTCTCGACCATGATCGCCATCTGGAAACTCGCCTCGGCACTGGTGACCGGCTGCAGCATCATCATCAAGCCCAGCGAGTTCACCCCGCTGACCATCCTGCGCATCGCCGAACTGGCCATCGACGCCGGCCTGCCGGCGGGCGTGCTGAACGTGTTGACCGGTGGCGGCCATGTGGGCAAAGGCCTGGTGGAGCACCCGGGCACCGACAAGGTCTCGTTTACCGGCTCGGTGCCCACCGGCATCGCCGTGGGCCGCAGTGCCATGGGCGCCGGGTTGACCCGGGCGACCCTGGAACTGGGCGGCAAAAACTCCGCCGGATTCCTGCGGGATGTGGACCTCGACAAAGCGGTCAACGGCATCATCGAAGCCGGCTTCCTGCACTCCGGGCAAATCTGCGCGGCCGCCGAACGCTTCTTCGCCCACCGCTCGCAGATCGAGCCGATCATGGACAAACTGGCGCAACGCCTGGGCCGGTTGAACATCGGCTCGCCGCTGGACGAGCGCACCGAATTCGGCCCGGTGACCAACCGCCAGCACCAACAGAAACTCGAATGGTTTTTCGCCAAGGCCCGGGCCGAGAACAATACGATTGTCCACGGCGGCAAGCTGATCGACGGGCCGGGGTGCTATGTGGAGCCGACAGTAATTCTCGCCAACACGATCCACGACACCCTGCTCAACGAAGAGACCTTCGGCCCGATCGCCACGTTTTTCCCCTACGACACCGAGGATGAGCTGCTGGAACTGATGAACAACACGCCTTACGGCCTGAGCGCCAGTCTCTGGACCAATGATCTGAGCAAGGCCCTGCGCATGGTGCCGGCGATCAACGCGGGGACGGTGTGGGTGAACATGCACACGATGCTCGACCCGGCGGTGCCGTTTGGCGGCAACAAGTCTTCGGGGGTGGGACGGGAGTTTGGCGGGGCTTTTATCGACGACTACACCGAGCTCAAGTCGGTGATGATTCGCTACTGATAAACCGGGCGACCGATCGTTCCCACGCTCCGCGTGGGAATGCATACCGTGACGCTCCGCGTCACCACTGCGCAAGGCTTCCATTGTGCATTGCCAGCGGGACGCGGAGCGTCCGAGGCGGCATTCCCACGCAGAGCGTGGGAACGATCATCTGCACCTGGTGCCCTGAGGCTGCATATACCCGCCATAAATGGGCAGGCCGGTAGCCGGTAACATCCTGGTAATGCGCTAAATACCTGTACAATTTTATTATTTTGTACAAGTATCAGCAGTATCAAGCCCTCTCGGGGAGAACCGCAATGACCCGTCTATTGGTTTCGCTGGCCCTGGTGTTGGACCTGAGCAGTTGTGGCAGCGTGGATGTAAAACACTATGCCGACCAGCAACCGCAACTGGACCTGGTGAGCTTCTTCAGCAAGCCCGTCAAGGCCTGGGGCATCTTCGAGAAACGCTCGGGTGAAGTGGCCAAGCGTTTCGAGGTGAATATCGCCAGCCGCCGCGAGGGTGAAAACCTGATTCTCGATGAGCGCTTTCTATACAGCGATGGTACTCGCCAGCAACGTGTCTGGACCCTCACCCCGGACGGCCCCAACCACTGGCGCGGACGGGCCGGTGATGTGGTGGGCGAGGCCAGGGGCGAAGTGGCGGGCAACGCACTGCGCTGGCGCTACGTCCTGAACCTGCCGGTTGATGGATCCGTCTACGAAGTGAGCCTCGACGATTGGATGTACCTGATGGACGAAGACACGCTGATCAACCGCTCCAGCATGTCCAAGTTGGGTGTGGAAGTCGGCCAGGTGACGTTGTTCTTCCGTCGCCAGTCTTCACAACCCTGACCGGTAAGGAGTGAACCATGAACCTGCAAGCCCTGACCAGACTGGCCACCCAAGGCGCTGTACGCGAAATGGAACTGCTGTCGCTGGAAGGTGGTTTCTATCTGGCGCGCGTAACGCTGGACCACGGCCAGTTCACGCTGCTGGACGAGTCGGCGAAGCCCATGCACTTTCGCTCCGTCAATCACCTGCGTGACGTGTTGCAGGCAGTCCCTGCATTTCCCTGCACCCTGGTGCATCAGTGCGTGCATGACGAAATGTGCGGCCGGCGAGAAGGCGCTATCGAGCCACTGCGAACGCCATTTTCCCTGGAAGCGCCGTGGTGACCAAGGCAGTTCGAAACCTGTGCCTGGTGCTGGGCGACCAGTTGTCGTTTGACCTGGCCTCATTGGATGGGCTGGACAGCCAGCGCGATGCGGTCTTGATGGTCGAGGTCATGGAGGAAGCCAGCCATGTGCCCCACCATCCGCAAAAAATCGTCCTGGTCTTCAGCGCCATGCGCCATTTTGCCCAGGCGTTGCAGCAGCGTGGCGTGCGGGTGCAGTACGTCACCCTGGACGATCCGCAAAACACCGGCTCGGTGCCCGGCGAGTTAAGGCGCTGGCAATCGCTGATGCAACCCCGGGAAATACACCTGACCGAATGCGGTGACTGGCGTCTGGAGCAATCCCTGAAGGACTGCGGTTTGCCGATCCAGTGGCATGCCGACCGCCGATTCCTGTGCGGCCGTGACGCGTTCGCCGCTTGGGCCAGCGGTAAAAAACAGCTGCGCATGGAGTACTTCTACCGGGAGATGCGCCGCAAGAGCGGGCTCTTGCTCAACGGTGACGGTACGCCAGTGGGCGGTGCCTGGAACTTTGATGCGGACAACCGCAAGGCATTGCCCAAGGGCACCAAGGCGCCCTACCCGGCGCGCTTCAGCTCGGACTCGATCACCCAGGACGTGCTGGCGCTGGTAGGTAAACACTTCAGCAGCCACTACGGTTCCCTCGACACCTTCGATTACCCCGTGACCCACGCCGACGCGCAGGCCCTCTGGAACTACTTTCTGGACTATGGCCTGGCGGGTTTCGGCGACTACCAAGACGCCATGGCCAGCGACGAGCCGTTCCTGTTTCACGCCCGTATCAGCGCAGCACTGAACATCGGCCTGCTGGACCTGCGCCAGCTGTGTAGCGATGTGGAGGCGGCCTATTGGTCGGGCAGCATCGGGCTGAACGCTGGCGAAGGGTTTATCCGCCAACTGATTGGCTGGCGGGAGTACGTACGCGGCGTGTACTGGCTGAAGATGCCCGACTATGCCGCTGGCAATGCATTCGGCAACAGCCGCCCGCTGCCGGAGTTCTACTGGACGGGCGAGACGCAAATGAACTGCATGCGCCAGGCGATCGGCCAAAGCCTGAAACATGCCTATGCCCATCACATCCAGCGGCTGATGGTCACCGGCAATTTCGCCCTGCTGGCCGGCATCGTGCCCAGCCAGATATGCGAGTGGTACCTGGCGATCTACATGGACGCGTTCGACTGGGTCGAGCTGCCCAACACCCTGGGCATGGTGATGCATGCCGATGGCGGTTACCTGGGTTCCAAGCCTTATTGCGCGAGCGGCCAATATATAAAGCGCATGTCGGACTACTGCCGAGGCTGTGCGTACAAAGTCACGGAAAGTACCGCTGACAATGCCTGCCCGTTCAATGCGCTTTATTGGCACTTCCTGATGCGCCACGGCGACCTGCTGCGGGGCAATCAGCGCATGGCCATGCTCTATAAAAATCTCGACCGCATGCCTGAATCCAAGCAGGACGCGCTGTGGGAACGGGGCCAGAGGCTGCTGGCGAAGCTGGATGCGGGCGAGTCACTTTGAGCGGGCGACTTGGTGTTTGCCGGCACGCTGACCGAGCAGCATCAATCCACCTCCCGTCAGCAGCAAGCCCGCCGCGATAACGATATAGCCGCCGTACACATCCACACCTTGCACGAGGTTGAGCGTCTGGGAACACACCAGGGTGCCGGTCAGCGAGGCAATGGCCAGCACCGGCGTCACGGTCGCGGAGACTCGGCCCATATAGCCTGCCGGCACGGCCTCTTGCAGCATAGGCCCCTGCACCATGGCAAACACCGAAAAGCACAGCCCGCAGCAGAACATCAGCCCCCAGGCCAGGTAAAACGGCGGATGCAACGCATAGCCCAGGTAGCTCAGCCCCAGGCACAACAGCGCCACGGTGAACGCGCGTCGAATGCTCAAGACCTTCAACAGCGGCCGAACGAGAAAGGCCGCCACCAGCCCGCCGACGGGGAATGCGGCGAGTACCAGGCCATATTCACGCGGGCTCAGGCCCAACGTTTTGAAGGCATACAACGACAGGACGACGTTGTTGATACCGAGGGAAAAGCCATATAACGCCACGCCGGTCAGCAGGGTTCGAATCGACGGGTGCCCCCAGGAAAACCGCAGGCCGGCCAAGAGTCCACGCCAGAATGAGGCGCGCTCTGCGGGCAATGCAGCCCCCAAATCTCGGGTGGCCAGGATACATAGCGCTGAACAGCTGAACGCCAGCACATTGATCAGCAACGCCCAGATCGGCCCCACCCACACAAACAGCGCCGGGCCCACGGAGGCGGAAAGCACCGAAATGCCCGTGAGGGAAAACATCGTCTTGGCCGACGCTTCCACCCGCCGCTCAGCGGGAATGATCACTTGCATGACCGCCTGCCGGGACGGGTTGAAGAACTGCGCGGCGCTGCTGTTCATCACCAGCAACAGCAGCACGCCGGCGAACACTTGCATCTGATCGAGGCCGGACAGCGAATAGATCAGGATAAAGATCAGGAAGTTGATCACCCGGATAGCGTCTGCGCTGATCATCACGTAGAGCGGGGTCAGGCGGTCGACCCAGGCACCCGCCAATGGCGCCACCAGCACCCGCGGGATCGCCGAGGCCGCCACCGCCAGGCCCACGGCACTGGGTAGAAAGGCGCTGTCACGGAACAGATCGGTCACCAGCCAGACGATGATCGTGCTCTCCAGCACATACTCGCCGAAGGACGAGAGCGCCTGGCCCAGCCATAAAAGTGAAAAATTGCGGCTGATGAAAAAACCGGCAAACCGGCTTTGCCCTTGATTCGTCCTGAACACCATCCCTTCCCTGTGCGAAACGCTGTGAAATTTTCCGGCCGCTGCGAATTGTTGTGAAGCCGGTGATAAATGGCCAATTGCCCATGCTAACGTCGGCTTCGATGTCATCCAATTCATTGAGGGAGCAGCGCCGATGTCTACTACCGTAACACCCGCCGGTGGCGGACCGACCACTCAAAAAGCCTCGACGTCGGTATTCGACGACAAGTTGAATATTTCCAAGTCGAGCAAGGTCATCGCCGATTACATGCGCCAAACGGGCAAGTCGGCCATCACCAAGCAAGAGCTTTCGCAACTGGCCAGCAATGCCTCGGGCAAGGTGCCGGCCGATGTGAGCGCTGCGGCCCAGTACATGGAGCGCCATCCCGACGTGTTCACCGCGATCGAAACCCATGATGTGGCCGGTGCCGATAACTTTTCCGGGGTGTGGAACTTCGACTGGGCAGCCAACGGTGGGCTCAATGGCACGGCGACCGATGCCATCGCCAAGATGCAGGACACCTTTGATTTCGCGATCGCCAAGTCGGCGCAGATCACCGAGATCAGCACCGGCAAAAAGGCCGAGCTGGACTCGACCAAACAGCGGCCGCAGAACTAGGTTTCTGGACGCAACAAAAATCAAATGTGGGAGCTGTCGAGCTTTAGCGAGGCTGCGATAGCGGTGGGCCAGGCAACATCCATGTTGACTGTGCTGACGCCATCGCAGCCTCGCTAAAGCTCGACAGCTCCCACAAGGATTTCCTTTGTTTGTTAGAGCGCCGGCCTGCGGTCAGAAGTGAAACGCCACCCCCGTGGTCACGTTGAACGCATCCCCCACATAGAAGTTGGCCGAGTCCTGGCCCTTGGCGTCGTACGCGGTGTTGGTGGCCGTGGCATAGCGCTTGTTGGTCAGATTGCGTGCATCGACGAACACTTCCCACTTTTTGCTAGGGGCCTCGTAGCCCACCTTGGCCCCCCACAACGTATACGACGGCGCACTCAGGGAGTTGGCAAAGTCGACGTAATAGCTGGACGCCGCCCGGGCGTTGAGCTGCGCGTAGAAACCGCTGCCTTGGCGATATTCCAGCTCGGCCTGGTAGACCTGGCGCGGCAGGCCCGGCAGCTGGTTGTCGCCGAACACCGCATCGTTGCGGTAGTGGAAGTCGTTGAAGGTATAGGCCTGGCGCAGGGTCACGGTGTCGCCATTGCCGCCGTCCCACAGTTGCGCATTCAAGCCGGCTTCGATGCCCTGGTGAATGGTCGCGCTGCCGTTGGAGGTGGCCACCAGTTGGTCCTGGGTGGCCGTCGCCTGGCGTACCACCACCGACAGCAGTTCTTTCTGCACCCACGAGCGGTAGACCGTCAGGCTGCCGTCAAAAATACCGTGGCCGCCGCGGATACCAAACTCCACGGTGTTGGCTTTTTGCGGCCGCACATCACGGATGTACGGCGTGCCGGTGCTGCCCAGCTGCCAGGTGACCGGTGGATCCACCGAGCGGCTGACGTTGCCGAACACTTCGAATTCCGGAGTCAACTGATAACGCAGGCCAATGCGCGGGGCGACGTCGGTCTCGTCGTATTCAACGCCACTGGGGAAAGCGCTGGTGTTGGTGGCGGTGCTGTATTCGATCTGCGCCTTGCGCTTGATATCAATCAATGACAACCCGGTGGACAGCCACGTGCGGTCATTCAGTTGCAGTTCGTTGCCGAGGGAAAACACCGTGTCCCGCGAGCCGGTGTAGTTGGTCTTCTGCTGGGTGATGCCGGTGGCCTTGCTGTGGGATTTCACATCGGCCAGGTACGCCAGCGTATTGCTGAAGGTCACGCTGCTGTCGCTGCGCAGGCCGAAGAAGGTGTCGGCGGTGCGCAGGTAGCGCAAGGTCATGTTGACGTCCTGGGAGCGCCATTCCTGTGGCGTTGGCGAATAGCGCCAGCCGTTGTCCAGCGGGTAATCGTTGTAGCCCAGGCCGACTTCGAGCTTGGCATTGTCGTCGAAGGTGTAGGAGGTGGTGCTGCCCAGCAACGTCGAGCCGTCCTTCTTGCGCCCGATGGGCACGAGGTTGCTCGTGGGGTCATGCTTGAGCTGGTATTTGGTCAGGGTGTTGCCCTGGCTGAGGGTTTCTTCCTTGTAGCGAATGTAGAAGCGCGTCTCCAGTTGCGGGCTGAACACGTGGCCGAAGTTGGCAACGATCCCCTGCCCCTTGTTCGGTGTGTTGTCCTGGTAACCGTCACGCTCGTTGTGCTGGATGCTGACGTAATAGTCATTGTCGCCGTCCACGCCGCCGGTGCTCAGCTGCTCCTTGCGATAGCCGAAGCTGCCGGCTTCGAAACGCGCGTAGTTGCCCGGATCGGTGCGGCCGGTCTTGCTCACGAAGTTGATCGCGCCGCCCAGGGACAAGGCCGAATAACGGAAGGCGTTGGCGCCGTAGAGCACCTCGGTGTGGTCCACGGAAGCCATGTCCAGCATGTCTTCCTGGGTGCCGCCCGGGCCGGTCAACGGCAGGCCGTCATAGAGGAATTTGATCCCCAGCACATAGCCTTGATAGAAGGTGTTGAGGCCCGAACCGCGGATCGAAATCTTGTTCGCGCCCGAGCCGCTGGTGGCCTGGGCGAATACGCCCGGCTGCAACGCCAGCACGTCCTCGGCGTTCGCCGCGCGGCCCTGTTCGATCTTGCGGTTGTCGATCACTGCGGTTTTGCCGGGCACCTTGGACAGTTGCTTCTCGGCCTTTTGCGCTTCGGTGGCTTCGGCACCGGTGACCACTACCGTGGCCAGGGTCGGGTCCGCCTGGGCGGCAAAGGCCGCGCCGTGTATCAACATCAACAGCACGCCAAGGCTGGACGCGGTGGCCAGTGACTCAAAACGACGAGCGCGAGGTTCAAACAGTTGCCGCATGAATTAAATACTCCTGGGGTCTCGAATTAGTTGGAGCATCTATTCGTATAGTCGCGCTCTGCTTCCAACTTTGCAGGGTTCATGCCACGTCCAAGCCTCAATAAACACTGGCCGGCCACCCTTATTAATCGCCACAAGTGCAACACTTTGCTGGTGAAATGTTCGATTCCGGACAATACAAAAATCATCCACAAACACTTATATATTTAAGCAATAAAAGCATAACGAAAGCCCCGCCCTGCGGGCACAGGACGCAACTGTGCAAATCCCAACAGCCCTCCAACAAAAGTTGCGTATTCGACACTGTCCGCGCCTGCATCCCCGTAAGAAGTCGCAAGTTATCGGCTTATTGTTACTTGGTATGGGTCTTGCTCTATCCATTGCCTGTTGAAACAAATCAGCTCGAGCATTCTCGACTTAAGCAACGAGGTATTCACGCGTGACGGTCAACTTACTCTGCACCCGCAGGACGCCACTGGAGATTGCCCGTGACCTGGCGACCGAGTTCGCGCGCACCGCCGTCGACCGCGACGCCAGCGGCGGTACGCCCAAGGCCGAACGCGACAAACTGCGCAGCAGCGGCCTGTTGTCCCTGAGCATCCCCGGGCAATTCGGCGGGCTTGACGCCAACTGGTCGGAAACCTTCGAGGTGGTGCGCGAATTCGCCCGGGTCGACAGCTCCATCGCCCACGTATTCGGCTTTCATCACCTGATGCTCGCCACCGTCCGGTTATTCGCCACGCCCGCACAATGGCAAACCTGGTTCAGCCTGACGGCCAGCAACAACTGGTTCTGGGGCAACACCCTGAACCCCCTGGACACCCGCACGGTGGTCAAGCGCCACACGGGCTGGCGGGAATTCTCGGGACAGAAGAACTTCTGCTCCGGGGCCAACGACTCGGAAATGCTGATCGCCTCGGCCATCGATGAAAGCGCCGGCGGCAAGTTGCTGATCGCGGCGATTCCCAGCGCCCGCAGCGGGATCATCCTGCACAACGACTGGAACAACATGGGCCAGCGCCAGACCGACAGCGGCAGCGTGACCTTCAAGCGCGTGCGCGTGGAAGAGTCCGACCTGTTGCTGGACCCGGGCCCCCTGAGTACTCCGTTCGCCTGCCTGCGGCCGTTGATTGCGCAACTGCACTTCGCGAATATCTTCCTCGGCATCGCCGAAGGCGCGTTCGAAGAGGCACGCCAATACACCCTGGAAGAAGCCCGCCCGTGGTTCCGCTCCAGCGCCAGCCACAGCACCCAGGACCCTTACATCCTCAGCCATTACGGCGATTTCTGGGTGGCGCTGCAAAGCACCCGCCTGCTGGTGGAGCGCGCAGGCCAGGTGCTGGACGCGGCATGGGCCAAGGGCTCAGCCCTGACCAGCGAGGAACGCGGCGAAACGGCGATTGCCATCGCCACCGCCAAAGTCGCCGCCAGCCGCAATGGCCTGGAGTTGTGTAGCAAGGTCTTCGAGGTCACCGGCGCACGGGCGACCAACGCCTCGGTGGCCCTCGACAGGCACTGGCGCAACTTGCGCACCCAGAGCCTGCATGACCCGCTGGACTACAAACTTCATGAACTGGGCGAGTGGGCACTGAACGGTACCGCGCCCATCCCGACGTTTTATTCCTGATCTTTTATTCAAAGGGATAACCATGCAACTGCTGACCCTACCGCCCTCGCCCGCCCTTGCCACCTCCATCCGCGCCACCGCGCAGGTGTTTGAAGACCCCAGGTCCAAGGCCTTGCTCAAGCATGTGCAACAAGTCGCGCCGAGCGAAGCCAGCGTGCTGATCATCGGTGAAACCGGCACCGGCAAAGAGTTGGTCGCACGGCATATCCACAACCTCAGTGGCCGCAAGGAGCAGCCATTCGTGGCGGTGAATTGCGGTGCGTTCTCCGAATCACTGGTGGAAGCCGAGCTGTTCGGCCACGAGAAAGGCGCGTTCACCGGTGCCCTCGGTGCCAAGGCCGGCTGGTTTGAAGAAGCCAACGGCGGCACGCTGTTCCTCGATGAAATCGGCGACCTGCCCATGTCGATCCAGGTCAAGCTGCTGCGGGTATTGCAGGAGCGTGAAGTAGTGCGCCTGGGTTCGCGCAAAAGCATTCCGATCAATGTGCGGGTGCTGGCGGCGACCAACGTGCAGCTGGAAAAAGCCATCAACGCCGGGCATTTCCGCGAGGACCTGTTCTACCGCCTGAACGTGGTCAACCTGGAACTCAGCCCGCTGCGGGATCGCCCCGGCGATATCCTGCCGCTGGTGCAGTACTTCATCGACACCTACACTCGCCGCCTCGGCTATGGCGAGATCATCTTGAGCAAGGAAGCCGAGCAACGCCTGGCCACCTACAGTTGGCCGGGGAATATCCGCGAGCTGGAAAACGTCATCCACCACACCCTGCTGATCTGCCGCGACGGTGTGATCCAGGCCGATGACCTGCGCATGTCCAACCTGCGTATCGAACGCCAGGAAGACAGCACCACCGCCCATGACCTGCTCGACCAGGCCTTCCAGCGGCTGTTCGAGGAGCAGATAGAAAACCTCCACGAACAGGTGGAACGCAGCCTGCTCACCGCCGCCTACCGGCTGTGCCAACACAACCAGGTGCACACCGCCGAGTTGCTGGGGCTGAGCCGCAACGTGACCCGCACCTTGCTGATCAACCTCGGAGAGCTGAAGGTCAACAAGCGCCGCCCGCTGGCCGGTGCCAAGGATGACCGGGTGCTGCACCTCTCGATCTGACCTGACTGCGCGGCGTACCCGGTACGCCGCTTGATCACACCGCGACGTCATCCAGCGCATCGCTGAACTGGCGACTCCACAACCGCGCATATTGCCCGCCCTGGCGCAGCAACTGTTCGTGGCTGCCGTCCTCGATCACCCGGCCATTGTCGAACACCAGGATCCGGTCCAGGTGGGCCACGGTGGACAGCCGATGCGCGACCACCAGCACGGTCTTGTCTTCCATGATTTCGTCGAGCTTGTCCTGGATAAAGCGCTCGGTGATCGAGTCCAGGCTGGAAGTGGCTTCGTCCATCACCAGGATCGGCGCGTTTTTCAGCAACACCCGGGCAATCGCAATGCGCTGGCGCTGGCCGCCGGACAATTTGACCCCACGCTCGCCCACCAGCGATTCGTAGCCGTGTTCCATGCTGTCGATAAATTCACTGGCGCCGGCGCGGTGGATCGCCTGGGCGACCTCGTCCATCGAGGCATCCAGGCGGCCGTAATGGATGTTTTCGCGAATGCTGCGGTGGAACAGGCCGGGCTCCTGGGGAATCAGGCCGATCTGCTGGTGCAGCGAATGCTGGGTCACCTCGCGCACGTCCTTGCCGTCCACCAGCACCTGGCCTTGCTGCACGTCGTAGAGGCGCAGCAGCAAGCTCAACAGTGTCGATTTACCGGAACCGGAAGCGCCTACCAGACCAACTTTCTGGCCAGCGGGGATGACGATATTCAGGTGTTCGAAAATCGGCCGTCCGGCGCTGTAGCTGAAGCCCACGTCGCGAAACTCGATATCGCCGCGCTTGACCATCAGCGCCTTGGCGCCGGGTTGGTCGATGACTTCATGGGGGCGGATCAAGGTGCGCACGCCGTTGGCAATGTTGCCGGTGGCTTCGAAAAATTCGAGAAAGCGTCGCGACAGGTTGCCCACGTCACTGATGATCAACAGCGACAAGCTGGTGGACATCACAAACGCCGCAATATCGATGCGGTGACTGCGCCACAAGTACAGGGCGAGCAGCAACAGGCCCAGCTTGAGCACCACGCCACAGCTGGTCTGGAACCAGCGGATGCGCTCCATATAGCCGAGGGAGCGATAAGCCGCCGTCACCTCCTTGTCGAGGAAGGTGCCCAGGTAACTGTGCTCGAAGGCATGCCGCGCAAACAGGCGGATATTGGCCAGGTTGGACACGGCGTCCACCACTTTGCCGGTACTGGTGCTGCGCGCTGCCGAATACTGCTGGGCCAGCGGATGACTGCGCCGTGCGAGCAGGTAACAGATGGCGATGAACACCACCGACCAGCCGGCCATGAACAGCGCCAGCAGCGGCGAAGCGGTCCATAGCAAGGCCGTGGCCAGGCTCAGCGTCACCAGCAGCGGGATCAGGTCGAACAGCAGGATGCTCAGGGTCTGGTTCACCCCAAGGGTCACCTCAGACACCCGGTGCGCCAGGGCGCCGGCGAATTCGTTGCTGATAAAGCGATGGGAATGCTGTTGCAGGTAGGCGAACACCACATGGGTCACCGTACGCCGCTGCAACGGCAACACGTGGATATGGCAGCCCGCCGCCGCGCGGGTAAATAACACCTCGCACACAAGCAGTATGGCGAACAGCGTCAACGGCCAGCGCAGCACCTCGAACGCACGCTCCGCCTCCAGCCCATTGCTGACGGTGCGGGTGATTTGCCCAAGGCCCCAGGGAATCAGGATCGAACACACCACGGCAGCAATCTGCAACAGCAGGATCGCCAGGTACCACCCTTTGAAATGCCCGATGAAATGCCGCACAAACGCCGCCGGCGTCGATGGCAAGTGCTGGACATTCCAGGTGCGAAACAATGAAAAAGACGAACTCATGGCCAATGACATTCCTGAATGACGCCTGTGGCCGCGCAGCTTTCAGGCAAAAATGGTGAGTGTGATCGTTCCCACGCTCTGCGTGGGAATGCATCCGGTGACGCTCTGCGTCACGATTTTAAGAGCGGACGCAGAGCGTCCAGAGCGGCATTCCCCTGTGGCGAGGGAGCTTGCTCCCGCTGGAGTGCGAAGCGCTCCCAGGATTTTGGGGCCGCTGCGCAGCCCAGCGGGAGCAAGCTCCCTCGCCACAGGTTCAGCGTCACTTTTGGGATTGGTAGCGAAGTTCCTCCAACTCACGACCGCCCCGAGCAAGGGTGCGGCTTGATTCGGGCTGCGCTATCCATCCTGCATTTTGGTAAAAGCGCACTGCCCGCCGGTTTTCAGCCAGCACCCACAACGTCGCCGTCTCCAGGCCCAGGCTCGCGAGATGCTCCAGCCCCCTGAGCCACAGCGCCCTGCCCACCCCCGTTCCCCAATGCTCGGCCAGCACATACACCGCCTGCACTTCACCGGTTACGCCTGGATCAGCATCCTCATCACGACTCGAGCTGACAACAATCCAGCCCACCACACGCCCCTCGACCTGCGCGACAAACACAGCTTCGCTCCCCTGCTCAATCGACTGCCGCCAAAAGGCTTCACGCCGAGGCTGCGTCGCCTCCAGCGAAGCCAGGTAATCCGCCGGCATCAGTTCACGATAAGCCTGCTGCCAACTGCGAATATGCACCCAGGCAATGTCACCTGCGTCCTCGATACGTGCTGCACGAATCATCCAATTCCCTCTGCGCGTTTTGCATAAATCGCCGAGCCCGCCTGGGGCGACAGCCTGCGATAAACCAGCCCCGACAAGGCACACAGCAATCCGGCACCCGCCATGATCCAGGCGATATCACTCTGCTCGACCGTGGCATGCCCGCGCACGGCCATGATCAAACCGAGCAGCCCCGCCGCGATGCCCACCGATAAACTCAACGTCAACTGAATGGTCATCGCCGACAGGCTGCTGGCGCGGCTGGATTGCTCCGGTGGCACGTCGGCATAGGTCAACGCCCCCAGGGTGCTGAATTGCAGCGAACGAATGATCCCGCTGCCAAATAACATCAGTATTACAATCCAGTAAGGCGTTGATACCTCGAACAGGCTGCACGCCAGGATGGTTGCACCGGTGAGCACCGCATTGCCGATCAAGGTGCGCCGGAAACCGAAGCGGCTGACAATCCGCACTGCCAGCATTTTCATCAGCAACGCCCCCACGCCACCGGCAACGCTCAGCAGCCCCGCCTGCAACGGGTTAAGCCCGAAACACAGCTGGAACAGCAACACCAGCAAAAACGGCTGTGACGCGCTGCCGATGCGCATCAGGTTGCCGCCCCAGAAGCTCACCGCGAAGGTCGGGATTTTCAACAATGAAAAATCGATCAACGGGTGCGCCGTCCGCCGTGCATGCAGGACATACAGCCAGGCACTCAACAGCCCGCCGCCAATCAGCAGCAACGCCCACTGGCGCGGCAACAGACCGTGGCCCAGCACCTCGAAACCGAACACCAGCCCGCCCAATGCCACACCGCTGAGCAACAGGCCGGGAACGTCCAATGGCTGGCCGGGTGTCCCGGAATAGTCCGGGATATAGCGCAGCACCAGGATCACCCCAAGCACGCCGATCGGCAGGTTGATCAGGAAGATCCAGTGCCACGACAGCACCGTCACCAACAGCCCGCCCAACGGTGGGCCCAGCAGCGGCCCCACCAGCGCCGCCACCGTCAGGTACGACATGGCACGCAGCAGGTTTTCCCGCGCCGACCAGCGCAGCAGGATCACCTGCCCCACCGGCACCATCATTGCCCCCGCAGCGCCCTGGGCCAAACGCGCCAGGGACAGTTGCAACAGCGAGCCCGAGCAGGCACAGGCCACCGACGCGAGGGTGAACAGCACGATGGCGCTGATAAACACCCGACGCGGCCCGAACCGGTCGGCCGCCCAGCCGCTGACCGGCACGAACAGCGCCACCGCCAGCAGGTACAGTGACACCACCAGGTTCATGCGCACGCTGGGCTCGCCGAAATCCTGGGCCATCTGCGGCAGCGCCGTGAGCACCGCCGTGGCGTCGATCAATTCCATGAACAGCGCACAGCCGATGATCATTGGCACCCGGCGCGCGTGCCCGGAGCCCACCTCGCCCAAGGGGTGTGAAAGGTCGAGGGCTTTGTTCAAAACAGCCCCGATGTCGGAGGCGGCGTGCCCTTGAGTTGCCAGGCGCCCACGGCTGCGGCTTTCCAGTGCCGGGGATTGTGGTTGGCCACGGTGCGCGCGTTGCGCCAGTGCCGGTCCAGGTTATGCGCGCGGCCGGTGGTGGAAGCGCCACCCACGTCGAACACCAGTTCGGCGGCTTTGAGCGCCGACTCGGCCGCGATGTATTGCGCCTGGGCCACGTCCACTGCCGCCTGGTCGACGGCCACCGCATCAAGATCCGCAGCCCAGGCGCGGTCAATGGAGTCCGCCGCGTGCAACACCACCGCTTCGGCGGTAAAGGCCCGGGCCGAGACGTCGCCCACGCTCAGTTCCACGTACGGGTCATCCACCGAGCGCGTGGCGCTGCTGTGCTTGATCGGCCGCGCATGCTCCTTGGCAAAGGTCACCGCATCATTCAGCGCATTACGCGCAATACCGGCCTGCACCGCCGCGAGGAACACTTGCAGGAACGGCGTGACAATCGTGCGCTTGCCTTCCTCGACGGTGCGGGTGCGGATCTCGCTGGCCAACACCTGCACATCATGCAGATGGGTGGTGCCACTGGCGGTCAGGCGCTGGCCCATGGCGTCGAAATCATCCAGCAACTCCAGGCCCTGGCGGTCGCGCGGCAGGATGAACGACACGGGCTGGTCATTCTCGTCCAGGGCGACGGCGCTGACCCAATCGGCATACAACGAACCGGTGCTGTAGTACTTGCTGCCGCAAGCGCGAAAGTGCTCGCCGTCACGCACGATGCGCGCACTGATCGAACCGTTGGCACCGCCGACTTCCCAGCCGGCATTGCCGATCACGGCGCCTTGCAGGTAGCGCCCGAACCAACGCTCGCGCTCCTCCTCCGCCCCCTCGGCGCGGGACGCCAGCAGGCCTTCGACAAACCCGAAACCGGGGCGCAGCGCCTGGGCCACGTTGGAGTCGGCCGAGGCGATGCGAATCAGCAAGGCAATCACGTCCTTGACCGAACCACCGGCGCCGCCAAACCGCTTGGGAATCCGCACGGTAAACAACCCGGCCTGGGCGATCTGCGCCACGGCCTCATACGGCAGTTGGCGGTCACGCTCACGTTGCGCAGCGCCGGCGGCAATCTGCGGCAGGATGCGGTCGGCGCGGGCGTTCAGTTCGGCCACCGTTACAACCGGCGGCGTGGGTACAGCAGACAACTTGCTCATGGCACTTCCTTGATTCAGGTCTAGATGGCGATTTTCCACAGGCGCGATTCATCAAACAGCCAGCCGGGGTTTTCCGGCTCCAGGGCCGGCACCACCAACTGCGTGCCGCTGCCGGGCAGGCGTGGCACCGCGCCCAGCAGGCGCCGGGTGTATTCGTGCTGGGGCGATTCAAACAACGTCTCGACGCTGGCGCTTTCCACCACCTGGCCGTGGCGCATCACCAACACTTCGTCGCTGACGTGGCGAATCACCCCCAGGTCGTGGGAGATAAACAGGTAGGCCAGGCCCAGCGAGGCTTGCAGGTCGGCCAGCAGATCCAGGACCTGGGCCTGCACCGACACGTCCAGCGCCGACACCGGCTCGTCGCAGATAATCACTTTGGGGTTGCTGGCAATCGCCCGGGCAATCGCCACGCGCTGGCGCTGCCCGCCCGACAGTTGCAACGGTCGGCGCTCGGCCAATTGCGGCGCCAGGCGTACCTGGTCGAGCAACTGTGTCACGCGGGCCGCCTGTTGCTCGGCGTCGATACCGGCAACGTCCAGCGCATCACTGAGGATCTGCCCCACCGTCCAGCGCGGGTCGAACGAACTCAGCGGGTCCTGATAGATCACGCTGATATCCCGGCGATGCACACGGCGGGTCTTTTCCTCGACCCGCTCGGTACCTGCCGCGGCCCATGGCTGGTCGAGAAAACGCACCTCACCGGCATCCGGTTGCAGCAAGCCGAGGGCGATGCGTGCCACGGTGGTTTTGCCGGAGCCGGATTCACCGACGATGCCCAGGGTGCGCCCGGCGCGCAGCTCGAAGCTGACGTTATCCACCACCTGGCGCGACTGTTGATCGGGGCCGGCATACCGTTTGCCCAGCCCGGAGGCCTTGAGCAGCACCGGAGAATCCGCGCCGGGCCGTGGTTGCGCCACCGCGTTGCTGCGCTCCGGCGACAGGCGTGTGCCCCGGGCATGTTCGGCGGGCACCGCATCCAGCAGCGAGCGGGTGTAGGCGTGGCGCGGGTTGAGCAGCACCTGATCCATCGGCCCCTGCTCCACCACTTCGCCGTGGCGCAGCACCAGCACCTCATCCGCCAATTGCGCGACCACTGCCAGGTCATGGCTGATGATCAGCAGCGAATCGCCACGGGCCTTGATCTGCTGCAACACCTGCAGGATCTGCGCCTGCACCGTGGCATCCAGCGCCGTGGTCGGTTCATCGGCAATCACCAGGCCGGGGTTCAATGCGAGTGCGCTGGCAATCAGCGCACGCTGGCGCAGGCCGCCGGAGAGTTGATCGGGGCGCTGGCGGGCACGCAGTTGCGGCTCGGGTACGCCCACCAGATCCAGCAGTTCGATGACGCGTTCGCCACGGCTGCGACGGTCGCCCCAACGATGGGTCTCCAGCACTTCGAGAATTTCCTTGCCCACCGGCCGCAACGGGTCGAGGGACACCAGTGCATCCTGCAACACGAAGCCGATGCCATTGCCACGCAAACGACGCCAGCCGCGTTCCGACAGGCTGAGCAAATCCACACCGTCATAGCTCAAGGTGCGCGCCGTAACCTTCGCGCCCGCACCCGCCAGGCCGATCAGGCTGCGGGCGGTGACGCTTTTACCGGAGCCGGATTCGCCCACCAGCGCCAGGGTCTTGCCAGGCTCCAGGGTGAAAGACAGATTGCGCACCACCGACTGCCCGGCAAACTCGATGGACAGCCCTTCAACGATCAAGCGTTTCTGGTCGCTCATGAAAGACGGCCCTCCAGGCGTTGTTGCAGGTAACGGCCAGTGACCGTGGTCGACAGCGTGGTCAATACGATGAACAGCCCGGGGAAGAACGTCAGCCACCAGGCGTTGGCGATGAAGTCGCGGCCCATGGACAACATGGTCCCCCACTCCGGTGCCGGCGGACGGGCGCCCAGGCCGAGAAAACTCAGGGCCGAGGCCCAGACAATCGCCTGGCCCACGCCCATGGTCAGGGTCACGATCAATGGGCGCATGGCGTTCGGCAGCAACTGGCGCAGGATGATCCGCAGCGGCGGATGCCCGAGGGCGCGGGCGGCTTCGATATAGCCCGCGTTGCGCACCGCCAGCACCTGGCCACGGACCATCCGCGCATAACCCGGTGCACTGCCCAGCCCGGTAGCGACGATCAGCGGGCCGATGCCGCTGCCGAAAATCGCCACGAACAACAGCGCCAGGATCAGGCTCGGAAACGCAAACAACACTTCCAGCAACCAACCCACGCCGCGGTCCACCCGCGTACCGCCCAGCCCGCCCAACAGGCCGAGAACGATGGCGATGCTCATGGCGATAGCCGTTGCAGCCAGGCCGATGAACAACGACTGGCGAGTGCCATGGATCACCCGCGAAAAAATATCCCGCCCCGACTGATCGGTGCCGAACCAGTGGCCCAGGCTCGGCGAATGAAACGCATCGCGGGGCACGATGGCCAGCGGGTCGCTGTAGGCGAACAACTGCGGCACCAGCGCCGCGACGATCACCAGCAACAGAAAGGTAATCGCCAACAGCGGGCCGAGGCGCAGCGTGCGAGTGGTGCGCTGAATCCGCAGCGCGGGCAGCGGTGTTTCCAGAGTCAGGCCACTCATGCTGGAAGCTCCTGTTGGCGAGGGTCGACCCACAGGTACAGCAGGTCGACCAGGATATTGGCGAGCACGTAACCGGCGGCGACCACCAGGCTGATACCGATGGTCAGCGGCAGGTCCTGGGCCTGCACTGCCTGGTACAACTGGCGGCCGAGGCCCTTGCGGGAAAAAATCACTTCGATCACCACGGCGCCGCTGATCAACGCGCCGATGGCCCAGCCCGACAGCGAGATGCCCGGCAACACGGCGTGGCGCAACGCGTGTTTGAAGCGCACGCTGAAGTCACTCAGGCCACGGGTGCGGGCGGTCAGGATGAAGGGTTGGTCGAGGGTCAAATCCAGGGATTCGCGGGTGACCTGGGCGATAAAGCCGGCCAGCGGAATCGCCAGGGCGAACGACGGCAACACCAGGGTGCGCCAGCCATCACTGCCTGCCGGCGGGAACAGCCGCAGGCCGAACGCAAACACCGCCAGCAGCAGAATCCCCAGCCAGAAGTGCGGCAGCGCGGCGGCCAGGGTTTCCGCGAGCGAGGCCAGGCTGGCCACCCAGCGGCGGCGCCCGGCGGTCAGCACCGTCAGCGCCAGCACCAGGACCCAGGCCAGGGCGAGCGAGGTCAGGGTCAGCTCCAGGGTCGGCCAGGATTGCTCGGCGAGCACTCGGGTCACCGGCAGGTGCTGGGAATAGGAAACCCCCAGGTCACCCTGCACCAGTCGCCCGAGGTACAACGCGTATTGCACCGCCAATGGTTTGTCGAGGCCGTACTCGCGGGTGGCTTCGGCGATGGTCTCGGGGGTGGGGTTGCCGCTCGGGCCGCCGAGGATCGCCTGCACCGGATCGCCGGGCATCAGGCGCAAGGCAAAGAACGTCAGCGTGGCCACCGCCCAGAGCACCAGCACGCCGCCGGCAAGGCGCCACAGCGCACGTTTGCCGAGCCGGGCCAGGCGCTCGCGCCGTGGGTTGGCAAGTGATGTGTCGCTCATTTGTTCACCCATGCGTCATAGAGATAAGTCACCGCCAGCGACGGCTCCAGCCGCACGCCCTGGGTGGTCTTGTAGATACCCAGCCGCGTGCTTTGCGGGTAGGTGGTCAATTGCAGGTACTGGCTGGAAGCGATTTTCTGCGCCTGGTAATACAGCGCCCGGCGCTGCTCGCTGTCCTGGGTGGTGAGGGCTTGCCGGATCAGCGTGTCGAACGCCGGGTCACTGAAGCCTGCGGTGTTCTGGTGGTAACCACCGACACCCGCCGGGCTGATGAACTCACTGCCGAAGATGATCCGCAGCACGTCGGCGGTGTTGGTGTTCCAGTAGCCGAGGCGAATGTCGTAGTCCCAGTCGGCCTGGCGTTTGGTGGCCTGTACGTCACTCATCTGGTCGACGATCAGCTCGAAGCCGACCTGCCGGGTGGTGGCCTGCACCTGTTCCCACAAGGTGTATTCCGACGGTGGCGTGCGGTTGCCCATCACCACATGGACTTGCAGGCGCTTGCCGTCCTTGGTGCGGTAGCCCTCGCTGTCGCGCTGGGTCCAACCGGATTGGTCGAGTAACTGCGCAGCCCGGGCCGGGTCGTAATCCTGGGCGTGCTGGAACTCCGGGCTGTAGAAGCGCGTGGCTGGGCTCAGCGGCCCGCCGGCGCGGGGGAATTCGTTGAAGTACACGCTCTTCAACGCGCCCTCGATGTCGGAACTGCGCACAAAGGCTTCGCGCACTCGCACGTCATCGAACGGCGCACGGGTAATGTTCAGCGTGCCGTTGGTGGGGTTGCCGGGGCGTTGGGCGATCACCAGGGTCAGGTCCGGGTTGCGTCGAGCGGCCTCGTGGGATTCGGGGGGCAATGCCTCGATCACGTCGACCTCGCCAGCCTGCAACGAGGCGAAGCGCACGGAAGGTTCCTGGATGAACTTCCAGACGATCCGGTCGAGCCAGGCCGGGCCCTGGTGCTTGGCGGTGGGTGGCGCCCAGTTGTAGTCGGGGTTGCGCACCAGCTCGACCTGGCTTTGCCGGTCCCAGCGCACGACCTTGAACGGGCCGCTGCCGACCGGGCTTTCGCAGTTCACATCGCGCGAGCGCAGCAATGCCGTGGGGGACTCAATGCCGAGGAAGCCTTGGGCGAGGACTTCAAGAAAGGCCGCGTACGGCGTAGCCAGGTGCACCACTGCGGTGTATTCGTCGAGCACGTCGGTGCTGCGGTATTGGCGGATGTAGCCGCCTGCGGTGCTGGATTGGGTCTTGGGGTTGGCCATGTGGTCGAGGTTGGCCTTGACCGCTGCGGCGTTGAACGGGGTGCCGTCGGTGAAGTGCACGTCGTTGCGCAGGTGGAAGGTGTAGGTCAGGCCGTCGGGGGAGACTTCCCAGGTCTTGGCGAGCCAGGGGCCGATGCGGCCGTCGGCGTCCATCGAGACCAGGGAGTCGAGGTACTGCTGGGCGACGAACACCTGGGGCATGTCGCCGGCCACGTGGGGGTCGAGGCAGGTGGGTTCGCGGTCGGTGGCGTACACGAGGGTGCCGCCCTTTACCGGCTGGTCACTGCGTGTGACGGTGGAGCTGCCTTGGCCACAGCCCAGGAGCAGGCCGCAGAGTGTGGCGGTGCCGATAAGGAGCAACGGGCTGGATCGTCGCGGGTAAGGGGCGGGTTCTTGCATGATGGGTCAGGCCTAAAGTCCGGGAACTGGGTCATTGCACAAGGCATGCCGGGTTTTTGGGCCTGTAAACAGGGGGGATTGGAGGGTTGGGGGATTGCTGAAAACGACAATGTGTGTGGGAAGTGTTGGTCAGGCAACAGCTCGGCCTTGGGGGGGCGTGAGGTTTGAGTACATATCCGTTGCTGCGGTAACGGCGGCTATTGGTTCCGCTCTTACAG